>CAMDAM010000008.1 GCA_945888575.1 Asaia bogorensis
GGTGTGGAGAGGTTTCAAGAGCCCCCTCAGGCTCCCCCCACCTACGGCAAGGGAAGAAAAGGAAGCTAGTAAGCAAGAAGGCGGCCACTAAGGCACTAAGGAAGCGGGAAGAGGCTGGGGGTCGGAGAGGAGCGTAAGGAAGCAAGGTCAGATTCAACACAGAGACACAGAGGCACGGAGAAGCAAGCCAAGGGAGGAGGAAGCAAGGAAGATGGCGGAACCGCTTCGCGTTCCGCCCTGCTCTGGGTGGTGGAGTGCGTGTTTTGGAAGTCTTTTTGCTTCTTTTTCTTCAGAAAAAGAAGAGGTTTTCTATTTAAGGTTTTGGAAGAAAGTTTGGATGTCTTGGGCCAGGAGGGTGGGTTGTTCCATGGCGGCGAAGTGGCCGCCTTTGGGCATTTCGGTCCAGTGGGTGACGTTGTAGAGGCGTTCGGCCCATTCGCGGGGGGGGAGGAAGATCTCCTTGGGGAAGCGGGCGTGGCCCATGGGGGTGGCCAGGCGTTCGCCGGGGGCGAATTGGGGGGTGGCGAGGGCGCGTTCCTTGTAGATGCGCAGGGATGAGGTGATGGCGCCGGTGAACCAGTAGAGGCTGATGTTGGTGAGCAGCTCGTCCTTGGTGAAGCAGTTCAGCGGGTCGCCGTTGCAGTCGGTCCAGACGCGGAACTTCTCGGTGATCCAGGCGGCGAGGCCGGTGGGGGAGTCGGTCAGGGCGTAGCCGAGGGTTTGCGGGCGGGTGCCCTGGATGTGGCTGTAGCCGCCTTCGGCTTCGCCCCAGGCGGTGAGGTTTTTCAGGTAGGTTTGTTCGGCTTCGCTGAGCCCGTCCTTCGGGGGGGCGGCGAGGAGGCGGATGATGAGGTTGAGGTGGATGCCGGCGACGTTTTCCGGCGCGGCCTGGGCAACCGCTGTGGAGATGGCTGAGCCCCAGTCGCCGCCCTGGGCGCCGTATTTCTGATAGCCCAGGCCGGCCATGAGCTTGGCGAAGAGGCGGCCGATGGCGACGGGGGTCATGCCGCGCTGCGTCGGGCGGGCGGAGAAGCCGAAGCCGGGGAGGGAGGGGATGACCAGGCTGAAGGCGTTCGGGCCGCGTGTGAGCAGGGGGATGATCTTCTCGAACTCCACCACGCTGCCGGGCCAGCCATGGATGAGCAGGAGGGGGAAGGGGGTCTCGCCCTCGCCCTTGATGTGGATGAAATGGATGTCCTGGCCGTCGATCGTGGCCATGAACTGGGGCAGGGCGTTCAGCCGGGCCTCGTGGGCGCGCCAGTCGTATTCGTGGCGCCAGTGATGGACCAGCTTCTGGAGCCAGGGGAGCGGGGTGCCCCAGCCCCAGGACTCGTCGTTGATCTCGTCTGGCCAGCGGGTGCGGTCCAGCCTTGAATGGAGGTCGGCGATGTCGGCGTCGGGGATGGCGATGCGGAAGGGGCGGAGGTTCATGTTCGGGGTTCCTTCAGCAAAGAATCTTCTTTTTCTGAAGAAAAAGAAGCAAAAAGACTTTTATTCGTTTGCGCTACGGGTCGTCGTATATCCCGGGTCTGGAGTCGGAAAAGTTTTTTGGTTCTTTTTTTCAAAAAAGAACATGCTTCCTTCCCTTGCCTCCTTCCCTGCCGCATCGTAGCGGTTTGGACGGAGAAATCGATGGGGTTTCCGCTGACCTTGCTGGACCTGGCCGGCACCGTGGCGTTGCTGCTGTGGGGCGTGCGCATGGTGCAGACCGGGGTGCAGCGCGCCTATGGGCCTGATCTGCGGCGGTTATTGGGAAGCGCCCTGCGCGACCGGGGGCGGGCGTTCCTGGCCGGGATGGGCGTGACGGCAGTGTTGCAGAGCTCGACGGCGACGGCGCTGATGGTGGCCGGGTTTGCCTCGGCCGGCTTGGTGGGGCTGGTGCCGGCGTTGGCGGTGCTGCTGGGGGCCGGCGTGGGCACGACGCTGATCGTGCAGGTTTTGAGTTTCCATGTGGCGGGGCTGGCGCCGGCGCTGTTCCTGGCGGGGCTGCTGATGTTCCGGCGCGGGGCGACGGACCGGACGCGCGATCTGGGCCGGGTGGCGATCGGGCTGGGGTTGATGCTGCTTTCGTTGCATCTGCTGCTGGGGTTGATCACGCCCTATGAGGATGCGCCGAGCTTGCGGCTGTTCCTGGGGGCGCTGGCCACCGAGCCGGCGCTGGCGCTGCTGGTGGCGGCGGTGGCGGCGTGGGCGGCGCATAGCTCCGTGGCGGTGGTGTTGCTGGTGGTTTCCCTGGCGACCAAGGGGGTGGTGCCGCCGCTGGCGGCGCTGGCGATGGTGCTGGGGGCCAATCTGGGCACGGCGGTGAATCCGGTGCTGGAGGGGGGCGAGGCGGACGACCCGGCGGCGCGGCGGCTGTCGGTGGGGAATTTCCTGGTGCGGGCGGTGGGGTGCCTGGGGGCGCTGGCGGTGCTGGAGCCGATGGCGATCCGGCTGGTGCAGTGGGTGGACGATCCCGGCCGGTTGGCGGCGCTGTTCCATACCGGGTTCAACCTGGTGCTGGCGGTGGTGATGCTGCCGGTGCTGGGGCCCTATGCGCGGCTGCTGCGGCGGTTGTTTCCGGAGCGGGTGGAGGCGGTGGACCCGGGCAAGCCGCTGTATCTGCGGGAGTCGGCGCGCGAGGTGCCGGGCGTGGCGATCGCGGCGGCGGCGCGCGAGGCGCTGCGGCTGGCCGATGTGCTGGAGGCGATGCTGGCCAAGCTGCGCGATGCGCTGGAGGCGCCGGACCGTCGGCCGATCGAGGAGGGGCGGCGGCTGGACGATGTGGTGGACAAGCTGAACGGGGCGATCAAGCGCTATCTGACCGGGCTCGACGGGGCGGCGATGGCGGAGGCGGATCATCGGCGGGTGGAGGAGGTGCTGGTGTTCGCGCACAATTTGGAGCACGCGGCCGATGTGGTGGAGCGCAACCTGATGGGGGCGGCGGCGAAGCGGCTGAAGCGGGGGCTGGTGCTGTCGGCGGCGGACCAGGCGGCGGTGCTGGAATTGGTGGACCGGCTGGCGGCCAATGTTCACGCCGCGGGGGCGGTGTTCATGGGCGGGGATGTGCGGGCGGCGCGGGCGCTGGCCGGGGAGAAGGAGGTGTTCCGCGAGGCCGAGGATGGCGCGACGCAGGCGCATTTCGCGCGGCTGCGGGAGGGCCAGGATGGGCGGGCGGAAGCGGGGGCGCTGCACCTGGATGTGCTGCGCGACCTGAAGCAGGTGAACGCGCACCTGGTGGCGGCGGCGGCGTATCCGGTGCTGAAGACGCAGGGGGAGTTGTTGGCCAGTCGGTTGCGGGACTTGAGTTAGGAAGGGTCTTCTTTTTCTGAAGAAAAAGAAGCAAAAAGACTTTTGGAATGGGGTGCTTGCTGGGTTTTTTGCTTAGCGCCCCATGTCCCTTAGGAAATCGACTTGCCAGCGCATTTCGTCGATGGCGAGCGGGAAGCCGCCGCCGGGGGCGGGGCGGAGGATGGCGCCGGGGTTGAGGCGAGCGAGCAGGGTCTGCAGCGGAACGGCGACCTGCATGGAGAAGCCGGCCTTCCAGACAAGGCTGATGAGGCCCTTGGCGCTGCGCAGGGTGGCGGCGCGATCGACGACGGAGGCGGGGAAATCGGCGGCCAGGGCCAGGATGGCCGTGGCCATGCGGGCTTCGCCGCGCTGGATGGCGCCGAGCAGGGCGGCTTCGTCCAGCTTGCCTTCGGCGTGGAGGCGGCGGGCTTCCTGCATCGCCTCGTCGATATCCGGGTCTCGGTTTTTGGCGTTGGGGGTGGGGGTGGGGTTGAGGCGGGCTTCGAGGCGCTGGCGGAGATCTCGCGCGACGGCGGGGGGGAGGTCGGCGCGGCCGGAGAGGGTTTGCAGCAGGTGGGTGGCGACGTAGTCCGACATGGCGCGGGCGGCGCGGGCGGAGAGGCGGGGGCGGGCGACGAGGGGCTCGTGCCAGGTTTCGTGCGGGGCGCCGGCGGCGGCGAGGCGATCCAGCGTGGCTTCGCGGATCGCGGCGGTGCTGTTGGAGAGCAGGGCGGCGATGGCGCGGACGTTGCTGGTGGCGGCGACGGCGTCGGCGACCTGTTCGGCCAGGCCGGCGCGGGAGGCGACGGAGGTGGCGATGGTGCCGGTGGGGGCGGCGGCGAGGAGGGCGAGCAGGTCGTCGGATGTGAGGAGGGGGGAGAGGCGGATGACGGGGTCGTGGACCTCGGCGGCGGCATCCTGGGCGAGCTGGAGGACGAGGCTGCGCGGGGCCTCCGGCATGTCTTTCAGGACATCGGCGATGGTTTCGCGGACGCGCACGGCTTCGTCGCTGACCAGGCGATGGAGGGTGGCCATGACCTGGCTGCGCAGGGTGTCGCGCTCGGCGGCGGCGATGTTGGGGACGAGGGTGGCGAGCTTGCGGGCCAGGAGGGTGCGGATGCGCTCGTCCTGGTCCTGGGCGAGGAGGTGGTCGGCATCCCCGGCGGCCGGGTTCATGGCCACGGCGGCGCGGACGGTGACGGAAGGGTCGCGCGCCAGGGTGCGCAGGATGTCGGGCGCGGTATCGGGGGCGGCGCCGAGGCGGACGCGGACGGCCTCTGACGTGCCGGCGGGGGCGAGGAGATCGGCGATGGGTGCGTTCATGTCGCCTCCGGCTTTGCGAGTGCGTTCATGCAGCCTCTGCCCGCCAGGCGCGCCACTGGCCGCGGCCGGCGCGCTTGGCCTGGTACATGGCCTGGTCGGCGCGCTGGAGGATTTCCTCCATGCCTTCGCGCGCGGAGGGCCAGCGTGTGGCGATGCCGATGGACATGCCGAGCGCGATGGGCAGGCCGGTGGCGAGTTCGCGCAGCAGGCGGGGGGTGGCGATGGTGAGGTGCTCGGCGCGTTCGGCGGCGGTGAGGTCGTCGGCGCCGTCCATCCAGATGGCGAATTCGTCGCCGCCGAGGCGGGCGACGAGATCGGAGGGGCGGACGGTATCGCGCAAGAGGTCGGCGACGAGGCAGAGGGCTTCGTCGCCCACGTCGTGGCCGCGCTGGTCGTTGAGCTGCTTGAAGCCGTCGAGGTCGACGTAGAGGACGGTGCCGGGCTGGCCCTCGCGGGTGAGGCGGTCGATGCGGCGGGTCATTTCGTCGAGGAAGGCGCGGCGGTTGAGCAGGCCGGTGAGGGAATCGGTGCGGGCCTGCTCGGTGATGTCGCGCTGCATCGCCTCGTGCTGGAGGATGACGCGGATGATGCTGTTGACGGAGGCGGCGAGCATCCGGTCGTCCTGGTCCCAGGGGCGGCTGCCGAGGGGGCGCCACAGGGCGAGGGCGGCGGCCTGGGTGCCGCTGGCCTGGGCGGGGCAGACGAGGGTCCAGCGGCCGTCGTTGGCCATGGCGTCTCCGACCTGGTCGGGGTTGGATTCGAGCAGGGTCATGGCGGTGTGCAGCACGGGCGGCGGAGGGGTGCCGACGTGGTGGAGGTGGGCGGCGCTGACGCCATCGCCGAGCAGGTCGATGACGACGCAGCCTTCGGCGCCGATGGCGGTGACCAGCGCGCCGAGGGCGGCGCGCATCATGCGGGTGGCCTGCACTTCCTGGTGCATGCAGGCGAGGATGTGTTCGACGAGCTGGGAGCGGCGGAGCGAGGCGGCCAGCCGGGCCTCATGCACGTCTTGCTCGGTGATGTCCTGGGCGATGCCGCGGGCGCCGATGATCTGGCCCTGGGCATCGAGGATGGGGGCGGTGCTGAAGATGAGGCAGGCGGCGCTGCCATCGGGCCGCTTGAGCCAGGCGCGGCGGCCGCGGGTGCGGGTGGTGGGGTGGAAGGGGTCGAAGCCGGTGAGGCCGGCGGAATCGGCGAGCAGGAGGGTGGAGGGCTGGCCGACGAGGAGGCTGGCGGGCCAGCCGAGGGCGGTTTCGGGCGAGACGAAGGTGAAGCGGCCCTGGGCGTCGGTTTCGAAGGCGAGGTCGGCGCTGAGGGAGACAAGCTCGCGCCAACGCTGCCGGCTTTCGACCAGGGCGGCGTGCAGGGCGGCCTCTGCGCCCGGGGGCGGCATGTTGGAGAGGGTGGCGGATTGGTCCGATGCGGGGGGATCGGCGAGGGACATGGGCGCGTTTCCTGGTGTGCGCCCAAGAAGAAGGAGAGAGGTAAAGATGGCGTTAGCAAAGGCGGATGAGGTGGCTGGTGTGGCACGATTGACAGAGCCGGCGGGGGTTGATTGACAGGGCCCGCGGCGGATGCGCATGGTCCGCGCGATTGGCGAGGAGGCCTGCCCCGATGAGCGATCTTTCCCTGCAATCAACGGTCGAGGGGCTCTGGGAGCGCCGCGATGGCCTGAACGCGCAGACGAAGGGCGCGGACCGTGACGCCGTGATGGCGGCGCTGGAAGGGCTGGAGGCCGGGACCTACCGGACCGCCGAGAAGATCGGCGGCGAGTGGGTGGTGAACGAATGGCTGAAGAAGGCGGTGCTGCTTTCGTTCCGGCTGTTCGATTCGCAGATCATGGAAGGCAATGGCGGCGCCCCGGTGTGGGACAAGGTGGCGATGAAGTTCGCCGGCTGGGATGCCGAGCGCTTCAAGGCCGGCGGGTTCCGTGCGGTGCCGGGGGCGATCGTGCGGCGCAGCGCGTATATCGCGCCCGATGTGGTGCTGATGCCGAGCTTCGTGAACGTGGGGGCGCATGTGGGTGCGCGGACCATGGTGGATACCTGGGCGACGGTGGGGAGCTGCGCGCAGATCGGCGCCAACTGCCATCTTTCGGGCGGCGTGGGGATCGGCGGCGTGCTGGAGCCGCTGCAGGCGACGCCGGTGATCATCGAGGATGACTGCTTCATCGGGGCGCGCTCCGAGGTGGTGGAAGGCGTGATCGTGGAGCAGGGCGCGGTGCTGGCGATGGGCGTGTTCCTTTCCGCCACGACCAAGATCATCAACCGCGAGACCGGCGAAGTGCATGTGGGGCGGGTGCCGCCCTATTCCGTGGTGGTGCCGGGCGCGATGCCGGGGCCGGTGGGCACGCCTTCTCTCTACTGCGCGGTGATCGTGAAGCAGGTGGACGCGCGGACGCGGGCCAAGACCGCGATCAACGAGCTGCTGCGCTACTGAGCGCTTCATGAGCGGGAACCAGGCGACCGATCCGCTCGGGCTGGCGCAGGCGCTGATCCGTTGTGCTTCCGTGACTCCGGCCGATGCCGGGGCGCAGGGGGTGCTGACCGAGGCGCTGGAGGCGCTGGGCTTTACGGTGACGAAGCTGCGCTACGGCGAGATCGAGAACCTGTTCGCGCGCATCGGGACCGGCGGGCCGCATATCTGTTTTGCCGGGCATACCGACGTGGTGCCGGAGGGCAATGGCAGCTGGAGCGCGGGGCCGTTCGGCGGCGAGGTGCGCGACGGCGTGCTGTTCGGGCGCGGGGCCTGCGACATGAAGGGGGCGATTGCTTCCTTCGTGGCGGCGGCGGCCGACCATCTGAAAGGTGGGGCGCCGAAGGGTTCCATTTCCCTGCTGATCACCGGGGATGAGGAAGGCCCGGCTGTTGATGGTACCGTGAAGGTGCTGGAGTGGATGCAGGCGAACGGCCAGGTGCCGGATTTCTGCATCGTGGGTGAGCCGACCAATCCGAACCAGCTGGGCGACATGATCAAGGTGGGCCGGCGCGGCAGCGTGAACATGACGCTGACGGTGCATGGCATTCAGGGGCACGTGGCCTATCCGCACCGGGTGGATAATCCGGTGCACCGGCTGGTGCGGATCGCGGCGGCGCTGACGGCGGCCCCGATCGATGCCGGGAGCGAGTTTTTCGAGCCGACCTCCATCCAGGTGACCAGCATCGATGTGGGCAACGCGGCGACCAACGTGGTGCCGGCGAGTGCCAGGCTGATGCTGAACATCCGGTTCAATGAGCGGCATAGCGGTGCCTCGCTCGCGGCCTGGGTTCGGGCGACGGCGGAGCGGTATGCGGAGCGGTTCGACCTGGATGTTTCCATCAGCGGCGAGAGCTTCCTGACCCCTGTGGGGCCGGAGATCGAGGCATTGGCGGGTGCGGTGGCCGCGGCGACCGGTCGGACGCCGAAGCTGGATACCGGGGGCGGGACGTCTGACGCGCGGTTTATCGCGCAGTATTGCCCGGTGGCGGAGTTCGGGCTGGTGGGGCAGACGATGCACCAGGTGGATGAGCGCGTGCCGGTGGATGATCTGCGCGAGCTGGCGCGGATCTACCGCGAAGTGCTCGACCGGCTGCTGCGATGAGCGAGGCGCCGCCGCGCCGCAGCGTGATCCGCGGTATCTATCGGCTGGCGCGGCTGCGGCCGGAGGGGTTTGCCGAGTTCGAGGGGACACGGCAGGGGTTTCTCAATTCCCTGGCGCCGCCCTTGGGGCTGATGCTGGTGGCCTGCGCGCTGCTGGCGGTGCAGTACGGCCTGCTGGGCGGGCTGCAGATGATGCTGATGTTCGTGGTGGCGCTGCTGGGCCCGCTGGTGGTGGGCGAGGCGGTGGCGGTGCGGATGGGGCGCGGCGAGTATTGGCTGCGCTATGTGACGGCGTTCAACTGGTGCCAGTGGGCGATCCCGGTGGTGGGGCTGCTGGCGGTGCTCGGTGCCGGGATGATGGCGGTGGGCGGTGCGCCGGAGGGCTTCGTGCGGCAGGTGCTGCGCGTGGCGATCCTGGGTTACGTGCTGGTGCTGTACGTGTTCCTGGCCCGGCATGGGCTGGGCTTGGGCTGGGGGCCGGCGCTGGCCTTCGTGGTGGCCATGCACCTGGGCGGCGGGTTGCTGCTGGTGGTGCCGGACATGCTGGTGCAGGTCCTGTCATGACGCTGCCGCCGCGTGCGGCATGTCCTTAACGTTGGGGTTGCGGGCCGCGCTGCTGCTGGCGCGCGGGCGCGTGGACGGGCTGGACCTGGTGGCCGAGGGCGGGCCAGAGGAACATTTGCAGCGGGCGCGGCAGAGCTTTGTGGCGCTGCTGCTGTGCCTGCCGATTTTCCTGGTGGTGCAGGAACTCGGCCGGGCGGCGGAGGGGACTTCGCTGCTGCGCGAGCTGGCGGGGCTTCTGTTGAGTTGGCTGGGCTATGCCGTGCTCTCCCACCGCCTGGCGGCCCAGATGGGGCGGGGCGTGCTGTGGCCGCGATTCATCGCGCTGTGGAACTGGTGCAACCTGGTGCAGTACCTGCTGCTGGCCGCCGCCCTGGTGCCGCCACTGCTGGGGGCGCCGATGGTGGTGGCGCAGACATTGTGGGTGGTGGCGATGGGCTGGGCGCTGTGGCTCCAGTGGTCGGCGACGCGGCTGGGACTGGGGCTCTCTGGTGGCCGGGCGGCGCTGATGGTGGCGGTGGATATGGGGCTGGGCCTGGTGGTGCTGCGGGTGGTGGGGGCCTGAAGGATTCTTCTTTTTCTGAAGAAAAAGAAGCAAAAAGACTTTTGTGAGCTTGATGCGGAGGGCGTGCATATTCCCCTGCGCCTTATGTATGAAAGTTTTTTGGTTCTTTTTTTCAAAAAAGAACCGCTTCCTTCCTAAACGGATCTTCCGGATACCGCACCCCGATCAGCGTAAGCCCTTCCGGCGGTGCGGTGGGCCCCGCGGCGGTGCGGTGGCGGGCGGTGAGTGCTTCGGCGACGCGGGTGGGGGGCCAGGTGCCGTCGCCGACCAGCTTGAGAGTGCCGGCCATGTTGCGGACCATGTGGTGCAGGAAGCTGCGGGCGGCGGTTTCGATCACGATGAGGTCGCCGTCGCGGCGGACGTCCAGCCTATCGAGCGTGCGCAGGGGGGATTTGGCCTGGCAGGCGCTGGCGCGGAAGGAGGTGAAATCGTGCCGGCCGAGCAGGAAGTGCGCGCCTTGCTGCATGGCTTCGGCATCGAGCGGGTTCTGGACGTGCCAGACGCGGCCTTCGTCCAGCGCGGGGCGGACGCGGCGGTTGAGAATGACGTAGCGGTAGGCGCGGCCGATGGCGGAGAAGCGGGGGTTCCAGCCTTCCGGGGCGAGGGCGGCGCGCAGCACGGCGATGCGGTGGGGGCGCATGTGGAAGTTCAGCGCGTCGCGCAGCTTGTCGGGCGTGATGATCCGGTCGAGGTCGATGCTGGCGACCTGGCCGGAGGCGTGGACACCGGCATCGGTGCGGCCGGCGGTGATGCTGGGGACGTGGGCGCCGCCGACGAGATGGCTGGCTGCTTCCTCCAGGATCTGCTGCACGGAGAGGCCGACGGCCTGGCGCTGCCAGCCGACGAAGGCGCCGCCGTGGTACTCGAGCGCCAGGGCGTAGCGCGGCATCAGCCGAGGCGGGTGCCGGGGGGGATGGGGCGGCCGCGCAGGAAGGCCTCGGCTGGCATGGCGGCGCGGCCGGGGGCCTGGATGCGGGTGAGTCGGAGGGCTCCTTCGCCGGTGGCGACGATGAGGTTCGCGTCCAGCACCGTGCCGGGGGTGCCCGACCCTGATTCGGGCGTGGCGGCGAGGATCTTGAGGGTTTCGCCTTCCAGCGAGGTGAAGGTGCCGGGCCAGGGGTTGAGGGCGCGCACCTGGCGATCGAGGGCGGCGGCGGTGTGGGACCAATCGAGCTTGCCGTCGTCGCGGGTGAGCTTGGGGGCGTAGGTGGCGCCTTCCTCCGGCTGGGGGGTGGCGGGTGGGGCCTCGGCCAGGGCGCGCAGGGCGAGGCGGGCGCCGATGGCGGCCAGCGCGTCGTGCAGGGTGCTGGCGGTGGTGGTGGGGGTGAGGGGGATGGCTTCGCGCAGGAGCATGGCGCCGGTATCGAGGCCGGCATCCATCTGCATCAGGGTGATGCCGGTTTCGGCGTCGCCGGCGAGGATGGCGGCCTGGATGGGGGCGGCGCCGCGCCAGCGGGGCAGCAGGCTGGCGTGGATGTTGAGGCAGCCGCGGCGGGGGGCATCGAGCATGGCCTGGGGCAGGATGAGGCCGTAGGCGGCGACGATGGCGGCATCAAGGTTCAGCGCGCGGAAGGCTTCGTGCTCGGCTTCGTCGCGCTTCAGGCGGGCGGGGGTGCGGACTTCCAGGCCCAGGGCCAGGGCGGCGGCGTGGACGGGGCAGGGGCGCACGGCCTGGCCGCGGCCGGCGGGGCGGGGGGGCTGGCAGTAGACGGCGGCGATGTCGTGGCCGGCCTGGTGCAGGGCGTGCAGGGCGGGGACGGCGAAATCCGGGCTGCCCATGAAGGCGAGGCGAAGGCCCGGCATCAGCGGTCCTTATTCTTCTGTTCCTTGGCCAGCTTGCGCATGATCATGTTGCGCTTCAGGGCCGAGAGGTGGTCGACGAAGAGCACGCCGTTGAGATGGTCCAGCTCGTGCTGCAGGCAGGCGGCGAGCAGGCCGTCGCCCTCGATCTCCTTCTTGGCGCCGGTGAGGTCGTGGTAGCGGACCTTCACGCGGGCGGGGCGGGTGACCTCTGCGAACATCTGGGGCAGGGAGAGGCAGCCTTCCTCCCGCGTCGCCAGTTCCGGGCTGGCGGCGACGATCTCCGGGTTCACCAGGACATGCGGCGTGCGCTTGTCGTTGGGCGCAAGGTCGATGATGGCCAGGCGGAGCGCGGTGCCGACCTGGGGGGCGGCGAGGCCAATGCCCGGCGCGTGGTACATGGCGGCGAACATGCGCGGCACCAGGTCGCGCACGGCATCGGCGTCGGCCGGGCCGATCGGGCGGCAGCGCAGCTTCAGCGTGGGGTGGGGCGCGACCAGGATGGGCAGGAGGGCGGCCAGCTCGGCTTCGGTGAGGGGGGCGGGCTCGTCGGCCGCGGGGTTCTCAGCGTTCATGGCAGGGATGTAGCGGTGCGGCCCGCCGCGATCAACGGCGGGCGGTCTTGCAACGGGGTGCGGGGGTGACCAATTATGCGGTTGCTAGGCTGCCTTCGGGGGCCTGGCATTCGCTTCGCTCGTAGGAGGAGGCCTTCTTGAACACCCGCGTTTTCACGTCGCCGCTGTTTCTGGGCTTCGACCATCTTGAGCAGATGCTCGAGCGGGCCGCGAAGAATTCGGACGGCTACCCCCCTTACAATATCGAGCAGATCGGGCCGACTGGGCTGCGCATCACGCTCGCGGTGGCCGGGTTCACCATGGATGACCTGCAGATCACGCAGGAGGACAACCAGCTGGTGATCCGGGGCCGGCAGGCGGATGACGGGCAGGGGCGGGTGTTCCTGCATCGCGGGATCGCCGCCCGGCAGTTCCAGCGTGCCTTCGTGATGGCCGAAGGGATCGAGGTGGGTGGCGCGTGGCTCGATAACGGGCTGCTGCATATCGACCTGGCGCGGCCGCAGCCGGAGGCGCGGGTGAAGACGATCCGTATCAGCAAGAAAACCACGGGCGCGGTCGGAACCGCCCCGGTGGTGGATGGTTCGACCGACTGAGCGGGTTTTCAGCGCGCGCAGCGGGAACGGAAAGGCCGGGGGCCATGGCGGCACCGGCACAGGCAAGGAGATCTGCCATGCCCAGCAAGACCCAGGACGAGACCAGGACCGTGGTTCTGGATGTGCGTAACCTTTCGCCGGCGGATCTGGGCCGGCTGGGGGTGCAGCAATTGGCCTATGTGAAGCCGGTGATGGTGAACGGCGCGCATGCCTTTGCCATCCATGCCGCGGACGGTACGCCGATGGCGGTGGCGCAGGACCGAACCGTCGCGATCGCGGCGATCCACCAGCATGAGATGGTGGCGGCGCAGGTTCACTGAGGAAGGAAGTGGTTCTTTTTTGAAAAAAAGAACCAAAAAACTTTTGTAAATTTGATGCGGAGAGGCGAGGCCTTTCCGCATCAAATTCATAAAAGTCTTTTTGCTTCTTTTTCTTCAGAAAAAGAAGAATCCTTAGCTTACTCCGTTCGGATCGATCCAGCCGATGTTGCCGTCGCTGCGTCGGTAGACGACGTTGAGGATGCCGGTGGCGCTGTTGCGGAACATCATCACCGGCTGGTCCGCGAGATCCATGCGCATGACGGCGTCGCTGACCGTGAGGACGGCGATCTCGGTGGGGGTTTCGGCGACCACGGTGGCGTAGGTGGCGGCCTGGACCTCTCCGGTGCCGGGTGTGTCTTCCTCCTGGCGCAGGACGTATTGGCGGGCAGCTTGCGGGCGTTCGCGGTGGGCGAGGTCGCGGGCGTGGTCGTTCACGCGGCGGCGGTAGCGGCGCAGCCGCTTGGCGATGTGTTCGGCGGCATCGTCGAAGGCGGCGTTGGCATCTGCCGCCTCGCCCTCGCCGCGCAGCATGAGGCCGGGGCCGGCGTGGACGTTGATGTCGCAGGTGAAGAAGCTGCGCGCGCGGCTGAAGGTGACGTGGGCTTCGAGCGCGTGGTCGAAGTATTTGGCGGTGATGGTGTCCAGCCCGAGTTCAACGCGCGTGCGCAGCGCTTCGGACAGTTCCACCTGCTTGCCTGAGACCGTGATCCGCATGGCCGTTCCCGTGGCCTCCCCCCGTGCCCGATCGTTCGGGACCGCCTGCCGGCTTGTTGTCGTTGCCGGCCCGCCGGGCGGAGCCTTGATGGCTCAGGCCGGCACGGCCTTCTCCCGTTTGCGCTGCACCGAGCTGGGTATGCGCAGCGCTTCGCGGTATTTGGCCACGGTCCGGCGGGCAATGTCCACGCCTTCGCTGCGCAGGGCCGCCACGATGGCGTCATCCGAGAGGATGTCGTCGGCGGATTCCGCGTCGATCAGGGCTTTGATGCGGAATCTTATCGACTCTGCGCTGTGCGACTCACCGCCGCCGGTGGCGCCGATGGCGGTGGTGAAGAAGTATTTCAGCTCGTAGATGCCGCGTGGGGTGGCGATGTATTTGCTGCTGGTGACGCGGCTGATGGTGCTTTCGTGCAGCTCCGTGGCCTCGGCGATGTCGCGCAGGATGAGCGGGCGGAGATGGGCGACGCCGAGGCGGAAGAAGGCATCCTGGCGGCGGACGATCTCGCTGGCGACCTTGAGGATGGTTTGCGCGCGCTGCTGCAGGGATTTCACCAGCCAGGAGGCGGTTTGCAGCTTGTCGGCGATGAAGACGCGGTCGTCCTTGGTGGCGTTGGCCATGATGCGGGCGGTGAAGCTCTGGTTCACCAGGACGCGGGGCATGGTTTCGGGGTTCAGCTCCAGCAGCCAGCCGCCATCGTTGGCGCGGCGCATGAGGATGTCTGGCACCACGGGGGCGGGCGGCGTGGCATCCCAGGTGGCGCCGGGCTTGGGATCCAGCGCGCGGATTTCCGCGATCATGTCGGTGAGGTCGGCGGCATCGACCTCGCAGAGCTGCATCAGCTTCTTGTGGTCGCGGCGGGCCAGGACTTCGAGATTGTCGAGCAGGGCCTGCATGGCGGGGTCGAGGCGGTTTTTCTCGGCGAGCTGGACGGCGAGGCATTCGGCCAGCGAGGTGGCGAACATGCCGGTGGGGTCCAGGCGCATCATGCGGGCGCGGACGGATTCCACCCGGGCGAGATCGGTGCCCATGGCATCGGCCAGGGCCTGGGGGCTGGCGGAGAGGCGGCCGGAGGGTTCGAGGAGGGCGATGAGGTAGGCGCCGATCAGGCGGTCGGCGGCATCGTGGAAGGTGAGGCGCATCTGCTCGCCGAGATGCTCGCGCAGGGTGGGCCCGGCATTGGCGAGGTCGTCCAGCCCGCGCTCGTCATCGTCGAAGGCGGTGTTGCCGCCGCTGCCGGTGCGCACGCCGTCGCCGGCGCCGCCGGGGTCGTAGCTGTTGCTGTCGTCGATCTCGAGCGGGGCGGAATCAGGGGCGGGGAGTTCGCCGGCGGAGGCCGCGGTGGCGGAATCGGCGGGGCCGGTGCCCGGCGGGCCCACGACGAGGGCCTGGTCTGGCGCCGGGCGGCTGGTATCGGGCAGTTCCGGCGTTTCGTCGCGTTCGAGGAGGGGGTTGCGTTCCAGCTCCTGCTCGACGAAGGCGGCGGCTTCGAGGTTGTTGAACTGCAGCAGCTGGATGGCCTGACGCAGCTGGGGCGTCATGACCAGGGACTGCGATTGGCGCAGGTCTAGGCGGGGGCCGATGGCCATCAGGCGGCGACCCGGATACGAACGGTTACGGGCGGCGCGGAGGGGCGCGCCGGGGGTGGGTCAGTGCAAGAAGCATGCTCAGCAAGGGGCATGCCAACGATCTTACAGGGAAAACCTTTCACCCAGGTAGACACGACGCACATCCTCGTGTGCGACAACTTCCTGCGGGTCGCCCTCCATCAACACCTGGCCGTCGTGGAGGATGTAGGCGCGATCAATGATCTCAAGGGTTTCGCGCACATTGTGGTCGGTGATCAAAACTCCGATACCGCGATCCTTGAGATGGGAGACGAGATCGCGGATTTCGCCGACGGCGATCGGGTCGATGCCGGCGAGCGGTTCGTCGAGCAGGACATAGCTGGGTTGCGTTGCCAGCGCACGGGCGATCTCCACGCGGCGGCGTTCGCCGCCCGAGAGGGCGAGGGCGGGGGTGCGGCGGAGATGGCCGATGCCGAATTCGGCCAGCAGCTCCTCCAGCATGTGTTCGCGGCGCTCGCGCTCCGGCTCCACCACCTCCAGCGCGGCCATGACGTTCTGTTCCACGTTGAGGCCGCGGAAGACGCTGGCCTCCTGCGGCAGGTAGCCGATGCCGAGGCGGGCGCGGCGGTACATGGGCAGGGTGGTGATGTCGTGGCCGTCGAGGCTGATGGTGCCGGTATCCGGCTGAACCAGGCCGACGATCATGTAGAAGGTGGTGGTTTTGCCGGCGCCGTTGGGGCCGAGCAGGCCGACCGCCTCGCCGCGCTTGAGGCTGAGGGAGACGTTCCGGACGACCGGGCGCTTCTTGTAGGTTTTGCCGACGCCGGTGGCGGCGAGGCCGACATTCGCCGGCTGCGGCACTGGGGCTTCCGGCACGCCGGGGGCTTGTGCGCCGGGCGGGACGACGCGCAGCGGAGCGCTCATCGGCGGGGGGCCGGCTGGGGGGTGGCGCCGGGTGGCTGGGTGCCCGGGGTGATGACGCCTTGGACGCGGCCGCCGGGGTCGGCGAGCATGCGGGCGACGCCGGTGCGCATGTTCACGTCTGCCGCCGGGCCGTTGATCTGGTTCTGGCCGCTGGTGACGCGGACATTGCCGATGACGCGGGCGACACCGGTTTCCGGGAGGTAGAGGGCGCGGTCGCCGCGGATGACATCGGTTTGGGTGCGGGCTTCCACGTTGCCATAGGCCTCCAGGCGCTTGAGCTTGCTGCCGGCGCCCGGGGGTTGCGGACCGGCCTGGGCGGGGGCCGGGGTGGGGCGGGGGGCGTTGTCGTCCTCGATATAGGCGACCAGCGTGTCGGCAGCGAGGCGACGGGCATCGGTGGTGACGGCGACCGCGTTGCCGCGGCCGACGGCCATGCGCTTCTGGGCCCAGTATTCCAGGCTGTCGCGCGCGGTGAGGACCTGGGAGGGGGTGGTGAGGCGCAGGGTGCGGCCGGTCATGACCATGACGGCCTGGTCGATGTCGTACACCGCGCGATCACCCACCGCTTCGTCGGTCGCGGTGAAGATGCGCACGTTACCTTCCGCCTCCAGCCGGTAGATCTCGTTGCCGCCCTCGCCGCCGCCGGGAAGGACGGAGCGGGGGGCGCCGGGGGCGGGGGCCGGGGCATCGGCCTTGCGGCGGTAGCGGGCGACCAGGCGATCGGCGATGACGGTGACGTTGTCGCGCACGGCGCGGGCGTCGCCGGAGGCGATCACCATCTGGTCTGCCTCGCGCCATTCGAAGCCGTCGCGCGCGGTGATGGCGACGGGGCCGCCGCTGGAGAGGTCGATCTGCTGGGCGGATGCGGGCAGGGCGAGGGAGGCCAGCAGGGCGGCAAGGAGGGTGCGACGATTCACTTGCGGTCCCCGTTCAGCACCAGCCGGGCGGGGCCGGTGAACTGTACCACCGCGCCGCGGTCGAGCACGGTGAAGCCCTGGGCATCCAGCACCCCGAAGGGGCCTTCCACGTGCACCATCTCGTGGCCCGCGGCGGCGTTGGCGCGCATGTCCAGGCTGGCGGATTCAGTGACCAGCACGGTGCCGTCATCCCGGTAGAGGGTGACGTCGCCGGCGAGGTCGAGCCGGTTGGCCTTCTGTTCGTAGATGCCGCGCTTGGCCTGGACCATGAGCCATTCGCCCGATTGCAACTGCATGTCGGCCTTCGGTGCCTCCAGATCGGTGCGTTCCGGGCCGACCTGGCGGACGCTGGTGGCGGTGACGGTGTAGGGGCGGCCGTTGTCATCGACGCCCTGGTAATGCGCATCGGTGAGCTGGCCGCCTTCGGGCGTGATGTCGATGCGGCGGTAGCTGATGCGGTTGCGGTCCCCGGTGCCCTGGATTTCGGGCCAGAACGCGACGAGGAGGAGCAGGGCGAGGGCGAAGAGGGGCAGG
The DNA here is from genome assembly GCA_945888575.1 of Asaia bogorensis. Classification (GTDB taxonomy): domain Bacteria; phylum Pseudomonadota; class Alphaproteobacteria; order Acetobacterales; family Acetobacteraceae; genus CAMDGX01. The sequence continues at coordinate 17,245 of CAMDAM010000008.1, forward strand.
ATGCGCTTGGCCAGGCCGACGAGCCAGCGGCGCTGCGGGCGGGCCAGGCGGGCGGGGCGGCGGGCCTCGCCCATGCTGCGGGGCAGGGTGGGGCGGGCGCGCAGCGCCGGGCGCGGGCCGGAGGGCAGGGGCGTGATGCTCATCAGGCCACGCCCGCGCGCAGCAGGTCGTGGATGTGCAGGATCCCAAGCGGGCGCTGGGCGGCATCGACCACGAACAGGGCGGTGATCGGGCGCTCCGGCGCGTTCATTATGTGCAGCGCCTCGGCGGCCAGGAAGTCTGGGCCGATGGTGCGGGGGGCGGGGGTCATGACCTCGCCGAGGCGGCGGGTGAGCAGAGTGGGGCCGATGGCGCGGCGGAGGTCGCCGTCGGTGAAGATGCCACAGAGGCGGCGTTGCTCATCGGTGACGCCGAGGCAGCCGAAGCGCTTGCCGGTCATGAGCAGGAGGGCCTGGTCCATCAGCATGTCGGGCGGGGCCAGGGGCAGGGCGTCGCCGGTGTGCATCAGCTCGCGCACGCGGCGCAGGCGGGCGCCGAGCTTGCCGCCGGGGTGGAACTGGCGGAAATCCGCCGCGCCGAAGCCGCGGCGGGTGAGCAGGGCGACGGCGAGTGCGTCGCCGAGGGCCATCTGCATGGTGGTGGAGGTGGTGGGGGCGAGGCCCATCGGGCAGGCCTCCCGCGCCGCGGGCAGGAGAAGGGCCACATCGGCCGCGGTGGCGAGCGCGCTGCCGGCGCGGGCGGTGATGGCGACGAGCGGCAGGCCGAAGCGGCGGGAATGGGCGACGAGGTCGGCCAGCTCCGTGGTTTCGCCGGAATTGGACAGGGCGAGCACGGCATCGCCGGGCACGATCATGCCGAGGTCGCCGTGGCTGGCCTCGGCCGGGTGGACGAACAGGGCGGGCGCGCCGGTGGAGGCCAGGGTGGCGGCGATCTTGCGGGCGACGTGGCCGGATTTGCCCATGCCGGAGACGACGATGCGGCCGGTGGCGGCGGCGAGGAGGTCGACGGCGCGGGTGAAGCCATCGTCCAGCCCGGCGGCAAGCGCCTGCAGCCCGGCTGCCTCGGTGGCGAGCACGTCTCGGGCGACATCGAGGTCGCTCGCCAGGGTTGCGACAGCGGCGGTCATCGGCGGTGCATATCCAGCCAGGAGGTGCGGCGGGACATGGTGCCGCACGGCAGCGAAGCTAGGGGTGAGTTACGGTCCGCGCACGCTGCGGGTCAAGCGGGCTGGCATGCGCGGGGGCGCACGAGCGCGTTAGGCCGGGATCAGTGGGCGAAGATGTCGGGGGCTTCCCAGCCGAGAACGTCCAGCTGGCCGCGGGCGGGGAGGAAATCGAAGCAGGCATCGGCCAGGGCGCGGCGGCCTTCGCGTTCCAGCAGGCCTTCGAGCTTGGCCCAGAGGGCGTGCAGGTGCAGCACGTCGGACGCGGCGTAGGCGAGCTGTTCCGGGGAGAGTTCGGCGGCACCCCAATCGGAGGTTTGCTGCTGCTTGGACAGCTCGACGCCGAGCAGGTCGCGGCAGAGATCTTTGAGGCCGTGGCGATCGGTATAGGTACGCACCAGCTTGGCAGCGATCTTGGTGCAGCGCACCGGGGCGACGCGGATGCCGAGTGCGTGCTGGAGCAGCGCCACGTCGAACCGGGCGAAGTGCATGAGCTTCACCACGGCGGGGTCGGACAGCAGGCGCTTGAGGTTGGGGCAATCGGCACCGCGGCCGCCGAGCTGGGGCGGGACGATCTGGACGAGGTGGACGATGCCGTCGCCGGCGGACATCTGCACGAGGCAGAGGCGGTCGCGGCGGGAATCGAGGCCCATCGCCTCGGTATCCACGGCCAGCACGGGGCCGAGGGTGAGGCCGTCTGGCAGGTCGTGCTTGTGGAGGTGGATCGTGGCGTTGGCCATGAACTGTATGGTTCCCGCCATCAGGGTGCCCCCGGCGGGGTGAACCGCCTTTTCATCCGATTGGTGCCCAGGAAAGGACTCGAACCTTCACGACCTTGCGGTCACTGGCACCTGAAGCCAGCGCGTCTACCAATTCCGCCACCTGGGCATTTCGGCACCCTTCCGCGGGGCGGTGCGGGGGGTGGGCGCGCCGTTTAGCCCCCGCTCGCGCCGGCGTCAACTGGCTGCGGACGAAGCGGGGCGAGAAAGAATCGATTGCTGGTGCGGGACGGCATGGCGCTTGAGGCGGCGGGTTCAGGCCCATATCAAGGGCGGGCGTTTTCGGGAGCGTATCATGAGCGTTGGCGGCAGGGATGTTCGGCAGATCGCCACGGTGTTCGGGGGCACCGGGTTCATCGGGCGGCATGTGGTGAAGCGGCTGGTGGATGCCGGCTACGAGGTGCGCGTGGCGGTGCGGGATGCCGAGGCGGTGGCCGTGCTGCGTCCGTTGGGCGTGGTGGGGCAGGTGGTGCCGCTGCATGCCCCGCTGGGCGACACGGCGGCGGTGGCGCGGGCGGTGGAGGGCGCCAGCTTCGTGGTGAACCTGGTGGGCATCCTGGCCGAGCGCAGGGCCGGGGATTTCGACCGGGTGCATCATCTGGGCGCGGCGGCGGTGGCGCAGGCGGCCGCGGCGGCGGGGGTGGAGCGGCTGGTGCAGGTCTCGGCACTGGGCGCCGATGCGGCGAGCCCGAGCCTGTATGCAAGCAGCAAGGCGGCCGGCGAGGCGGCGGTGCTGGCGGCGTTCCCGCGGGCGGTGATCTTGCGGCCTTCGGTGGTGTTCGGGGCGGAGGACCAGTTCTTCAACCGGTTCGCGCAGCTGGCCCAGATGCTGCCGGTGATGCCGGTGTTCGAGGGTGCGACGAAGTTCCAGCCGGTGCATGTCGGCGATGTGGCCGATGCGGTGATTGCAGGGCTGACCCGCGCGGATGTGGAGGGGCGGATCTTCGAGTTGGGAGGGCCGAAGGTGTGGACGATGCGGCAGCTGCTCGCCTGGATCGTGGCGCAGACCGGGCGGCGGCGGATGCTGCTGGATGTGCCCGGCCCGGTGGCGCAGCTGCAGGCACGGGTGCTGGAGTGCCTGCCGGGCAAGCTGCTGACTCGCGACCAGCTGATTTTGCTGCGCCGCGACAATGTCGTAACGCCGGGAGCGGCCGGGCTGGATGCGCTGGGGATCGCGCCGCTGGCGGTGGAGCAGGTGGTGCCGGCCTATCTGGCACGATATCGGGCGGGCGCTGAACCGACGGAGCGTTAATAGGTCCGAATTGGACCTTTTATGTGAGTCGACTTGGGGTGGCTGTTGGGTATGGGGCCTGAGTGCGGGCATATTGGGCATCAATGCTGACGTAAATTGACTCGCCAGCGCGGCGGGGATCGTGTAGCACCGGAATTGGAAATCTGCCGGGAGCTGAACGATGCCCGACCGCATGCTGCAGTTCGTTGCCATTCCCCAGCAGACGCCGGACAAGCGCGCGCCGGAGCTGCGCCTGCGGGATTTCGAGGAAATCTATGCTGAGTATGCGCCGGCGCAGGCCGCGACGCAGGCGAGCCGGTGCAGCCAGTGCGGCGTACCGTTCTGCCAGGTGCATTGCCCGCTTTCGAACAACATCCCGGATTGGCTGAAGCTGGCGGCCGAGCAGCGGCTGGAGGAGGCGTATGAGCTCAGCGCCGCCACCAACAACTTCCCGGAGATTTGTGGCCGAATCTGCCCGCAGGACCGGCTGTGCGAAGGCAACTGCGTGATCGAGAAGGGCTTCGAGAGCGTGACGATCGGGGCGGTGGAGCGGTTCATCACCGATACCGCGTTCCAGGAAGGCTGGGTGAAGCCGGTGCGGCCGCGGCGGGAGCGGGTGGAGAGCGTCGGGATCGTGGGCGCCGGGCCGGCCGGGCTGGCGGCGGCGGAGCAGCTGCGCAAGCTCGGCTACCAGGTGCATGTGTACGACCGCTACGACCGGGTGGGCGGGCTGATGATCTACGGGATTCCCGGCTTCAAGCTGGAGAAGCCCGTGGTGCTGCGGCGGTGGAAGCTGCTGGAGGAGGGCGGGGTGCGGTTCCATCTGGATTGCGCCATCGGCCGAGACATCACGCTGCAGGAATTGCGCGCGCGGCACGGCGCGGTGCTGATCGCCACCGGGGTGTACAAGCCGCGCGATATCGGCGGGCCCGGTGCGGGGCTTTCCGGGATTGTGCCGGCGCTCGATTACCTGACGGCTTCCAACCGGCACGGTCTGGGCGATGCGGTGCCGGAATTCGCGGACGGGACGCTCGATGCGCGTGGCAAGCGCGTGGTGGTGGTCGGCGGTGGCGATACGGCGATGGATTGCGTGCGCACCGCGGTGCGGCAGGGCGCCGCGAGCGTGACGTGCCTGTATCGGCGCGACCGGGCGAACATGCCGGGCTCGCTGCGCGAGGTGAAGAACGCGGAGGAAGAGGGCGTGCAGTTCCAGTGGCTGGCCGCCCCCGAGGCGTTCCTGGGGGATGGGGCCGTGAGCGGCGTGCGGGCGGTGCGGATGCATCTCGGCCTGCCGGATGCCTCCGGGCGCCAGGCGGTGGAGCCGGTGGCGGGGAGCCATTTCACCGTGGCGGCGGAGCTGGTGATCAAGGCGCTGGGCTTTGACCCCGAGGATCTGCCCGGGGCATTCGGGGAGGCGGCGCTGAAGGTATCGCGCTGGGGGACGTTGACGGTGGATCGGCACAGCTTCGAGACCAGCCTGCCGGGCGTGTTCGCGGCGGGCGATATCGTGCGCGGGGCCTCGCTGGTGGTGTGGGCGATCCGAGATGGGCGGGATGCTGCCGCGGCGATGCACGCGCATATGCAGCGCGTCGCGCAACCGGTGGCGGCGGAATGATGCGCTCGGCGGCGTGGCTGGCGAGCCTGGTGGCCGCGGCGTTGGCCGGGGCGGCGCTGGCGCAGGGGACGCGGCCGGCGCCGGGGATCGACGAGAACCGGCGCGAGGTGCGGCAGATGGTGGAGGTGTTCGACATCATGCGCCAGGCCGAGGGCATGATGGCGACGATGCGCGCGGAAATGATCCGCGCCACGATGCGTGCCGGCGAGATGCCGGAGCCTGTGGCGGCGGCGGTGGTGGACGAGATCCTGATGCCGAACTTCCGCGCCCGCAGCGGCGAGCTCGTGGCGGAGATGATGGAGCCCTACGCAATCAACTTCACCATTTCCGACCTGAAGGCATTGCGGGCGTTCTTCGGCTCCCCGCTGGGGCAGAAATGGCTGCGCACGATTCCGGTCGCGCGGGGGCGGGGCGAGCAGGCGGGGCTGGCGTGGGGCCAGCGGGTGTTCCAGGATTCGGTGGACCGCCACGCGGATGAGCTGCGTGCCCGCGGATTGAAATTCTGAAGAGGTCGATCGCATGAAAACCACCACTCGGATTGTCGCCGGCACGCTGCTGGTGGGGCTGCTGGCCACGGGCAATGCCTGGGGGCAGGGCGCGCCCGCACCCGCGCAGGGCGCCGCACCTGCGCAGCCTGCCGCGCCGGCGCCAGTCGTGACCGAGGCGAGCCGGCGTGAGGCTCGGGCGCTGGGCGAGAAGCTCGGCTGGGAATCCCAGGTGCGCGGCATCATCAACACGCTGCGCACGGCGATCATCGTCAATGTCGCGCAGGTGAACGGCAAGCAGCCGCAGGAAATGATCGCGGTGGTGGACGACCTGCTGATGCCGGACTTCGTCGGCGATGCCGGGACGCTGCAGGGCATGATCGTGGAGGCCTGGGCTGGCGCGTTCACCGCCGATGAGCTGCGCAACCTGCGCACGTTCTACAACACGCCGCTGGGCGACAAGCTGCTGCGCACCATTCCGCAGCTGAACAACGTGATCAACCAGGCCGGCCAGAGCTGGGCGCAGAAGGTCTACCAGGCGAGCCAGCAGAAGCACGCCGAGGAATTCACCAAGCGTGGGTTCAAGTTCGCGCCCTAGCGTATTCTCCGCGCCGAAGCAGGCGCGGATGATGCGCCAGGGCCTTTGTTTGGTTGCGTGATTCACGTCTCCGGCGGGTCCGCCTTCGACGATCACGCTTTCGTCCCGCAGGAGCCGAGACCATGTCCCAGCCCGCCGCCCCGGTTGAGCCCGGCCACGCTTTCGTGCGTGCGTGGGCGGAGAATGCTGAACGCCTGGCAGCCACCTACGATGCGTCGCAGGAGCACGATGCCTGCGGCGTGGGGCTGGTGGCGGCGCTGGACGGGCGGGCGCGGCGGGACGTGGTGCAGGCGGGCATCGATGCGCTGAAGGCCGTGTGGCATCGCGGCGCGGTGGATGCGGATGGCAAGACCGGCGACGGCGCGGGCATCCATGTGGAGATTCCGCAGGATTTCTTCGCCGATGCCGTGCGCCGCGGCGGTGACCGGCTGCGGCCGGGGCCGATCGCGGTGGGGCAGGTCTTCCTGCCCAAGACCGACCTGGGCGCGCAGGAGCGCTGCCGGCAGATCGTTGAAAGCGAGATCATCGCCTTCGGCTACGGCATCTATGGCTGGCGCCAGGTGCCGATCGACACGGCGGTGATCGGCGAGAAGGCGAACGCGACGCGGCCGGAGATCGAGCAGATCATGATCTTCTCGCCCCGATTCGCCTCCTTGGGGGGCGAGGCGACGGATGTGGCGGAGTTCGAGCGCGACCTGTTCGTGATCCGCCGGCGGATCGAGAAGCAGGCGATCGCGGCGCAGATCCCGGAGCTGTATTTCTGTTCGCTGTCGTGCCGGTCGATCATCTACAAGGGGATGTTCCTGGCCGAGGCGCTGTCGGAGTTCTATCCCGACCTGCAGGACGAGCGCTTCGTTTCGCGGTTTGCGATCTACCACCAGCGCTATTCCACCAACACGTTTCCCACCTGGCGGCTGGCGCAGCCGTTCCGGGCGCTGGCGCATAACGGCGAGATCAACACGCTTTCCGGCAACGTGAACTGGATGAAGAGCCACGAGACGCGGCTTTCGGCGCCGCAGCTCGATGCGTTCATGGATGACATCAAGCCGGTGATCCAGGCGGCGGGATCGGACACCGCCACGCTGGACAACGTGTTCGAGGTGCTGCTGCGCGCCGGGCGCGATGCGCCGATGGCCAAGGCGCTGATGATCCCGGCCAGCATCGGCAACGACGCCACCATGAAGCAGGCGTACAAGGACATGTTCCTGTACTGCAACAGCGTGATGGAGCCGTGGGACGGGCCGGCGGCGCTGGCAGCGACCGATGGGCGCTGGGTGATCGCGGGGCTGGACCGCAACGGGCTGCGGCCGCTGCGCTATACGGTCGCGCGCAACGCGCTGCTGATCGTCGGTTCCGAAGCCGGAATGGTGAAGCTGGACGAGAGCGAGATCGTGGAGAAGGGCCGCGTGGGCCCCGGGCAGACGATCGGCGTGGATCTCGATACCGCCACCTTCTATGGCGACGAGACGATGAAGGACATGCTGGCGGCGCGGCAGCCCTTCGGCGAATGGGCCAAGCGCATCCGCGAGATCGACCACATCGTGAAGACCGATGCGCCGGAGCCGGTGCTGTTCGAGCGCGAGGAGTTGCGGCGGCGGCAGCTGGCCGTGGGCGCCACGCTGGAAGACCTGGAGATGATCCTGCACCCGATGGTGGAGGACGCGCAGGAGGCGGTGGGCAGCATGGGCGACGACACGCCGCTGGCCGTGCTGTCCGACACCTATCGCGGGTTGCACCACTACTTCCGCCAGGGCTTCAGCCAGGTGACGAACCCGCCGATCGACAGCCTGCGCGAGACGCGGGTGATGACGCTGAAGACGCGGCTGGGCAACCTCGGCAACGTGATGGACGAGGACAGCAGCCAGTTCGATCTGCTGCAGCTGGAAAGCCCGGTGCTTTCCACCGCCGAGTTCGCGGCGATGCGCGCGACGATGGGGCGCAGTGCCTGCGTGGTGGATTGCACCTTCCCGGTGGCCGATGGCGAGGCGGGGCTGCGTGCGGCGCTGGAGCGCATAAGGCGCGAGGCGGAGGAGGGCGTGCGCGCCGGCTGCACGCATGTGGTGCTGACCGACGAGGCGATGGGTCCGGAGCGGGTGGCAATCCCGATGATCCTGGCCACGGGCGGGGTGCACACGCACCTGGTGCGGTCTTCGTTGCGGACCTTCACCAGCCTCAATGTGCGCGCGGCCGAGTGCCTGGACGTGCACACCTTCGCGGTGCTGATCGGCGTGGGGGCGACCACCATCAACGCCTACCTGGCGCAGGAGGGCATTGCGGACCGGCACCGGCGCGGGTTGTTCGGCGCGATCACGCTGAAGGAGGCGGTGCAGCGCTTCAAGAAGGCGGTGGACAAGGGGCTGCTGAAGATCATGTCCAAGATGGGGATCTCGGTGATCTCCTCCTACCGCGGCGGCTACAATTTCGAGGCGATCGGGCTTTCGCGGCAGCTGGTGGGCGAGTTCTTCCCGGGCATGCAGAGCCGCATTTCCGGCATCGGGCTTTCCGGCATCGCGCGCAAGATCCTGGCGCTGCACGAAGGGGCGTGGGATGCCGAGATGCCGGCGCTGCCGGTGGGCGGCATCTACAAGCTGCGCCAGCGGGGCGAGACGCATGCCTTCGATGGCACACTGATCCATATGCTGCAGGAGGCGGTGGCGACGGACAGCTTCCAGCTGTATCGCCGCTATGCCGAAGCAGTGCGGAAGATGCCGCCGGTGGCGCTGCGCGACCTGCTGGATTTCCGCCCCGGAGGGCGCAAGCCGATTGCGGTGGACGAGGTGGAGAGCATCACCGAAATCCGCAAGCGGCTGCTGGCACCTGGCATTTCGCTGGGTGCGCTGAGCCCGGAGGCGCACGAGACGCTGTCGATCGCGATGAACCGGATCGGCGCGCGCAGCGACAGCGGCGAGGGCGGCGAGGACCCGGCGCGCGCCAGGCCGCGGGCGAACGGGGACAATGCGAACTCGGCGATCAAGCAGATCGCATCAGGGCGTTTCGGCGTGACGGCGGAGTACCTCAACAACTGCCGCGAGATCGAGATCAAGGTGGCCCAGGGCGCCAAGCCCGGCGAGGGCGGGCAGCTGCCGGGGTTCAAGGTGACCGGGCTGATCGCGAAGCTGCGGCATTCCACGCCGGGGGTGATGCTGATCTCGCCGCCGCCGCACCACGACATCTATTCGATCGAAGACCTCGCTCAGCTGATCTACGATTTGAAGCAGATCAACCCCGCGGCGACGGTGTGCGTGAAGCTGGTGGCGCGTAGTGGCATCGGCACGATCGCGGCCGGCGTGGCCAAGGCAAAGGCGGATGCGATCCTGGTCAGCGGCCATTCTGGCGGCACCGGGGCGAGTCCGCAGACCTCGGTGAAGTATGCCGGGCTGCCGTGGGAGATGGGGCTTTCGGAAACCCACCAGGTGCTGATGCTGAACCGGCTGCGGCACCGGGTGAAGCTGCGCACCGATGGCGGCATCAAGACCGGGCGCGACGTAGTGATCGCGGCGATGCTGGGGGCGGAGGAGTTCGGCATTGGTACCGCCAGCCTCGTGGCGATGGGCTGCATCATGGTGCGGCAGTGCCATTCGAACACCTGCCCCGTTGGTGTGTGTTCGCAGGACGAGAAGCTGCGGGCGAAGTTTGAGGGCACGCCGGAGAAGGTGATCAACCTGTTCAGCTTCATCGCCGATGATGTGCGCCACATCCTGGCCGGGCTGGGCTTCCGCACGCTGGCCGAGGTGATCGGGCGGACGGACCTGCTGCACCAGGTGAGCCGTGGTTCGGAGATGTTGGACGACCTGGATCTCAACCCGCTGCTGGTGCAGGCCGACCCCGGGCCCTATGCGCGCTACTGCACGCTTGAGGGGCGCAACGAGGTGCCGGAGACGCTGGATGCGCAGATGATCGCCGATGCGCGCGCCTTCTTCGAACATGGCGAGAAGATGCAGCTGGAATACAACATCCGGAACACGCAGCGCGCCATCGGCACCAAGTTCTCACACCGGATCGTGAAGAAGTTCGGCATGACCGGGCTGCCGCCGAACCACGCGACCGTGCGGCTGCGCGGCTCGGCCGGGCAGTCGCTCGGCGCCTTCGCGGTGCAGGGGCTGAAGCTGGAAGTGTTCGGGGATGCGAACGATTATGTGGGCAAGGGGTTGTCGGGTGCCACCATCGTGGTGCGGCCGGCGCCGTCCTCCACGCTGCAGAGCCACCTGAACACCATCATCGGCAACACGGTGCTGTATGGCGCCACGGCCGGGCAGCTGTTCGCGGCGGGGCAGGCCGGCGAGCGCTTTGCGGTGCGCAATTCCGGCGCCACGGCGGTGGTGGAGGGCATCGGCTCCAACGGCTGCGAGTATATGACCGGAGGCACGGTGGCGATCCTGGGGGCGGTGGGCGACAATTTCGGCGCCGGGTTCACCGGCGGCATGGCGTTCGTGTACGACCCCGAGGACATGTTCCGCCTGCGCGTGAACCCGGAGACGCTGCTGTGGCAGCGCGTGGCGACCAGCCATTGGGCGGGCGTGCTGCGCGAGTTGGTTGCCACCCATGCGCGCGAGACCAGCAGCAGCTACGCCACCCGCCTGCTGCATGATTGGGAGCGCGTGCTGCCTGCCTTCTGGCAGGTGGTGCCGCGCGACTACGTGCGCTACCTGCCGCAGCCGCTCGGCGAGCCGGTGGAGGCACTGCGGGCCTGACGAGGCTGCGCCCTTCCTCCGTTCGCGCGGGGGGAGGGCTGCTTTCGGCGGTCTGGCGGCGCGGCGGGGGGCGGGCCATCATGGCGGCATGGCGCCCCCGGTCGTGTCCTTTCTTCCCGTTCTGCTGGGCATTGCCAGCGCGCAGGTGGCGCAGGGCATTCTTGGCCCGCTGATTCCGCTGTTGCTGGTGGAGCAGGCGGTTTCCACTTCCTCCATCGGCATGGTGGCCTCGGCGCATTCGGCGGGGTTTCTTCTTGGCTCCATTTTCAGCCAGCGCATCATCCCGCGGTTGGGGCACGGGCGGGCCTTCGTGGTGTTCGCGGTGCTGGCGGCGGATGCGATTCTGCTGATGGCGCTGTGGCAATCGCCGTTGGGCTGGGCGGTGCTGCGCGCCTGCCAGGGCGCGGCCTATGCCGGGTTGTGCATCATTGCCGAGAGCTGGCTGAACGCGCGGGCGGACAATGCCAGCCGGGGGAGGGTGTTTGCGCTGTACATGATTGCCAGCTGGGGCGGGGGGATGCTGGGGCCGGTGGTGTTGAGCCTGGTGCCGCCATCGGTGCTGCTGATCGTGGGGGCCGGCATGGCCTATGCCACCGCGCTGCTGCCGGTGGCGCTGGTGCAGCCGGCCAGCCCGGTGGCCAACATGCATGCGCGGATGGGGTTGCTGGCGCTGTTGCGGGTTTCCCCGGTGGGGTTGGCCTGCGGGCTTTCGGCGGGGCTGGCCAATTCGTCGTTTCATGCGCTGACGCCGGTGTATCTGCAGAATCTTGGCCACAGTGCTGCCTCTGTCGGGTTGTTCGCGGTGGGGGCGAACCTGGCGGGGCTGTTGATCCAGATGCCGGCGGGCGTGCTGTCGGACCGGATCGGGCGGCGGCCGGTGGCGCTGATGTCTTTGCTGAGTGCGGGTGCCGTGGCGGTGGGGTTCCTGGCGGCTGGGGCTGCGCCGCTGCCGGTGCTGCTGGTGCTGGGCGCGGCGCTTTCGGGGTTGGCGGCGCCGCTGTACGGGCTGGGGGCGGGGCTGACGAATGACCGGCTGGATAGCGGGGATGCGGTGGCCGCGGCCGGGGCGTTGCTGATTGCCTGGTCGGTGGGGGCGACGATCGGGCCGGCCGTTGCCGGGGTGGCGATGGAGCGGTTCGGGCCGCCTGGCCTGTTCATCTATCTCGTGGCGATCTTTGCCGGCATGGCGCTTTTCACCGCTTGGCGCATGATGCTGCGCGGCGAGCCGCCGCGGGAGCGCCGGACCGCTTTTGTGCCGGCGCCCACGCCGCCAGCCCGCTTGCCTGCCAACACTGACGCCTGAGGAACCAACATGAGCACTCTCCCTCTCGCCCGCTTCAAGGTTTTGGACCTCACCCGCGTGCGCGCCGGGCCCACCTGCGTGCGGCAGCTGGCCGACTGGGGGGCGGAGGTGATCAAGATCGAGGCGCCGGAGGGTGATGCGGGCCTGGGTGGCGCGCGGCACGGGCCGGATTTCTGGAACCTGCACCGCAACAAGCGCAGCCTGACGCTGGACCTGAAGGCGCCGGAGGGGCGGGAGATTTTCTACAAGCTGGTCGCGGCATCGGATGTGGTGGTGGAGAACTACCGGCCGGATGTGAAGGACAGGCTGAAGATCGACTACGCGACGCTGGCGGAGATCAACCCGCGCATTGTTTACGCCTCGATCTCTGGGTTTGGGCAGGATGGGCCGTATCGGGACCGGCCGGGCTTTGACCAGATCGCGCAGGGGATGGGTGGGCTGATGTCCATCACCGGGCTGCCGGGGCAGGGGCCGGTGCGGGTGGGGATTCCGGTGGCGGACCTGACGGCCGGGATCTTCGCGGCGCAGGGCATCCTGATCGCATTGCTGGACCGTGAGGTTTCGGGGAAGGGGCAGTGGGTGCAATCCTCCCTGCTCGGTGCGCAGATCGCGATGTTGGATTTCCAGGCGGCGCGCTGGACGATTGCCGGCGAGGTGCCGGAGCAGGCGGGGAACGATCATCCGACCAGCATCCCCACCGGGGTGTTCGCCACGGCGGATGGGCATATCAACATCGCGGCGGCGGGCAACGAGATCTATCGGCGGCTGTGCAAGGCGATCGGGCGCGAGGACCTCGCCACCCATCCGGACTACAACACCGATGCCGGGCGCTCGAAGAACCGGAAGGGGTTGAACGCGGAGATCGAGAGCGTGACGCGGGGCAAAACATCTTCGGTGTGGATCGAGGAGCTGAACAAGGCGAGCGTGCCGTGCGGGCCGATCTATTCGATGGACCAGGTGTTCGCCGACCCGCAGGTGCAGCATCTCGGCATGGCGCGCGAGGTGCAGCACCCGACGCGCGGCACGGTGGGGCTGGTGGGGCAAGCGATCAGCATGAGCCGTTCGAAGTGGGAGGTGCGCAACACCACGCCGGAACAGGGCGAGCACACGGACGGGATCCTGGGCGAGCTTGGCTACGACGCGGCGGGGATTGCCGGGTTGCGCGAGAAGAAGGTCGTTTGAGGTCGCTGCCGGCCGCGGTTGGGGACGTGCTTCGGGCATGAGTCATCGCCGCCGGAAGCGGAGTTTTCGCGACGGATTCGAGGTGAATGAGGGCGTGCGCCGGCACTGGCGGCGCGCGGGCGGCCGGCGCCGGGCGGAGTGCGGGCGCGCGATGGCCGGACAGGGGCATGCCCCGGTTGGGCGTGCCGCGCAGGAGCCAGCCGAGTTCGGCGCGCAGTTGGAGAATCCGGCGCAGGGCATAGGGATTCTGGGCGGAGTCCAGGTCGTCGGCGAAATCGGTGTTGGTGGAGAAGAGCCAATCCTTGCGCAGGGTGCGCAGCGTGTGGCGCGTGTCGTCCGCCCTTGAGAATGCGGCGAGCAGGGCCAGCAGCAGGAGCTTGAGGGGAGCCGGAATCCGGGCGTGCAGAATCGCCCGCGCCCAGGGGCGCGGTGCGTCGGCTTCGCTCGGTGCGGTGCTCAAGTTTGGCATCACCACTAACAATGTACGATGCAACACCGGTGGGCAAGGATAATTTCGTGCGTTGATGAGATTTGCCGTTAGAAAGAATGGCGCAAGTGCCGCTGGCGATCCGTAAGCGGGGCGGCGGAAGGTGGTGGTGTCGGCCGATGGGACGGTGTTGCCCAACGCACCGTGGCACGTAGCTACCACCGCCGATCCGGCGCTGCTGAGGGCGCTGGGGCGGGCGTTCCGGTGGAAGAGGCTGCTGGACGATGGGACGTACGCCTCACTCTCCGATATCGCTCGGGCCGAAAAGTTGGAGCGGACCTACGTGGGCGTCGTGTCACGGCCTACGTTGCTGGCGCCTTGGGTGGTGGAGGCGATCCAGGAGGGTTGGTCTCGACAGACATTCGAATCTACTCTTCCAGATGCACTGAGCGCATCGAGCCGGCCCCCTTCCCAAACGGAGACGCACCGTACATCCTTCACCATCAAGGAGATAAGTCCAGCACAGTTGAACCGTTCTAATCCGGAAAACTCGATACACAAAAACAGAGTACTCGTAATGTTAGAATTAATGTCGGGAATGTTTAGTGTGTTACGCCAACGGGGCGTCGGTCTCCTTCGCCGCTTCAGCCACCTTGCGACATTTCTCTGCATCATATTTTTTATGAGTGGGATATATTACTTAAGTTGGATCATTCGTCCGGACTATTTTCGTATTCAACAGGACGTAAATTTCCTGCCGCTCGACCTAATGTCGCTGGCTGCAGCTGGCGCGGGCGGAGCAACGGAATCGCCACGCGACGACGAAGCGACGGGCAAGTTACGAGCATTAATGAGAGAGATACAAATTGGCTCAATGAGTCTCAATACACTTCGGAGGCGCTTGGAGGAAGCGTCGCGTGCCGACAAAAGCGGTTACGAAACCTTTTCAGATTTGATGTGGCGGCAGCATGATGCCTTTATAGCTGCTCGGACGATTGGGATAAGGGAACAAATAGCGTCTTTTGATAATAAAATGGCCAACGTTATGCAAGCGGCAGGAGCCTCGAGACCAGAAGACCTTCCGCTTGGTCTCGACCTAACATACTCTAATCTCGCTGTAAGACGGGCGGAGTTGGAGTTGCAGCGCCTCCAAGAGGAGGTTGCGGCGCGCAACTACGCGATCTCGAACCTCGTCGAGTTCCAACAACTGCCTGAACAACGCCGCTACCTTGAACAGCGTCGGGCCTTTGAAGAAATGGAGCGCGAGGTCTCGCGCGAGCAGGAAAGAATCTGGCGTCTCGGCTCGCAAATCGACCTAGCAAAAAACGATTATCGTCGAGAAGTGTTGAATAAACTGACCTACTGGGATTTTTTATATTTTAGCTTCGGCTCGTCAACGAACTCTAATTTTGGCGACATATCGCCCAATCATCGCATAGTGCGTGGTTTGGTATGCTTACAAATTCTCTCGAGCATTGTCATACTTGCTGCTGTGGTAGACAGTCTACGCCCGCGACCGATGGATAGACGTGGGCAGTGATGCCCCCTCCCTTACTGCTGCTTCGTGACATAGGTCTTCTCGCTCAGCCCGCTAACCGGCATGACACGCGGGTCCACCTCCTCTAGCGCCACTTCTGGGGCGAACCAACGCTACATCGATACCCGTGGCACCGAATGGGAAGCGCGCGGAACCTCTTGGCTGCTTCGATCTATGGAAGTACACTAAAACTCGTAGTCGCGGGCACCTCAGATCGAGCGGTGGAAGACGCCGACCTATCTCGCCACAGCAGGCGCCGTCTCTGCCACCCCAAACGCTGAGTCGCGCAACTCCCTTAGCACCCGCGCCTCGGTTTCGTGCCGCCGCACTTCATCATCCAGCTTTGCCGCATGAAGCGACGGGTCGCGACCCCAGCCAATTGCGGCAAACTCCCGCCGGAGGTGATGCTCCGTGGTCGCAGAAATGGTGCCGTCCCTGACTTCACGCTTGAGGGCTGCAATCAGGTCTCGAATTAGGTTCTCGCCCATGATGCTCTACCCTGGAAATGTCTTTGCAATGATAGCACGTCGCCGACGACCCTCGAGGACTGTTTGGTCATCGGTTTAGGGAACATCAAAGTCCGCTGGGCTCGTCAGCACCCATGGACGCCCACGCTTCTCAAGAGTTCCACTGACCGATACAGGCCGCCCTGATGCATGAGCATCCAGAGCAAGCAGGTAGTCCTTTGGGACAAGCCGCACGCGAACTTGAACGTCACCAAGGTCCGCGCTGGACCATTGGATCGCAATTTCTCGCTCGCCGGTTGGGTTCAGCAAATCTGATGGATCCGCATCGCTCTCGAGGCGGACCACTCGCCCGAAGACCTTCTCGGGCCTCGGCACGAACTCCGTCCGGAGCATTTTGGCGACGGTACGGGACACCTCTACGTGCGCCTGCCCGATGGAGAACTCCGTGGCTGTCGACAACTCGGGGGGGGCGCCCCATTCAGGACTGAACGAAAACGCGAAGTCCATGCCTCCGGGCGACGTATCTTCCAACAGGTTGGCAAGCTGCTCATAGGCATTCGCGCTGAAACCGAGCTTCGCGTCTGCAACCAAGGTAGTCGGATCGTCCTTTCGCACCGCATCGCAGAGGTTCAGCATGCCTCGGGCGAACCGCTCGATGACGAGACGCTCAAAGGGTGCCACCTGGCCAATCTCTGGCAAGGTTGGCTCGTTGTTCGGAGCTAGTGGGCTCTCGATGGTGAACCCGAAGCTACCACGAAAGGTATGGCCAAAGCGGCACCTGTCAGCGAACTCTTTGGCTTCCTTCCGGACCCGCAGGAAGTAGGGCTGCGGGTCGATCTGTGTCGTCGCTATCGAAGACAGCAGACTCTTGATCCCAAACGTGTAGTTCGCCGCGATTTCGAGGTGGATCGTGTCATCGAAAACAAGAGTGTCTGGAATGCGTGAACGCACCACGTCATACCCAACCGCCCGTATGTCATTGATTACTTCCATCGTGTCTCGGTCTTCCACGACTGACAGGATGCGAATGGCATCCACCATTCTCCGGTCGTAGTCCGAGCCGACACGCTCGCGTGGCACGATGAGCTCTACGTCATCCGCCCCATCCTCGGAGAAGACGAACAGATCAGCGGTCCGGCGCCCGGTGCTGCGGGCCTGGAAGGCGGCAAGCACCACGGGGTTCTGAACATCACCAAAGGACGAGCGACCTGCCGACCCGCGGCGCCAGCCACGAGCCGTAAGGTACCGGCGCAGCAAGCCCAACGGGACCATCACCGGCTTGATGTCGCCATCACCGGTCATCCCGACTGGCTCAATCTGCGGTGCCGCTCCATAGCCAGCAGTTGGCGGAGTGTGTCGGGGGTAAGCAACTGGTTCGTCGGGATGAATATGCGCTTGGTGGAGCTATTGCCACACGGCGTGCCAGGAGGCTCAATGTGCCAATAGCAGCAGCGACGCAGTGTCGTCGCGTCCTCGGTCATCATGTGCCACTCCGCCTGAGTCTTCGGTAGGCAAAGCAAGATAAGCATCAGAGTGGTCTCTGATGGCTCGCGCGTCACCATATCGTCGTAGGTCTTGGCCTCCAGATCATAGACGACTCGTCCGTCCTTTAGCTCCCAATCGATGCTTGCCTTGGCCTGAAAGTCGAGCGGGTAGCCGGAGTTTGTCTTGCCACCATTTGGTCGCAGCTTCACCTCGGTGAACTGGCCGTCTACGCCATAGTCATGCGCATTTGTGATGTGGTTCACCCCGGCAATGCCGCTCAGCGCATAGATGTGTGCAAAGCACAATTTTTCCTGTGCGTGCTGTATCGTGATCAACAAGCTGTCCCCGGCTCGACCTCTGTCGGAGCATCCTGATCTCACGACGAAATGTCTAGGGCTCGGGGCTAATCTTGCTATCGCTGACGGCGGGCCAACTCTCGGCCAAGTGTCCCGAAGGCCGGGAGGCGAGCTCAGAGCGCTGCGCTGACGAACGTCGACTGAGGGGGCAGCGACGCCTCACGCAGTCGTTCCGTCTCCGGGCCACAAGCGCTGATCAGGGTGGAAATTGGGGCGCTGTTCGAGGCTATACAAAGACATGTCCTTTTGCTTCCACGGAATCCCGAGCACAAGAGGACAAAAGTTTTTTGGTTCTTTTTTTCAAAAAAGAACCGCTTTCTTCCCTCACCCTGCCCGCGCATCCTCCAGCACCATGGCGGCGCATTTCTCGCCGATCATGATGGTGGGGGCATTGGTGTTGCCGGAGGTTAGGGCGGGCATGATTGAGGCGTCGGCCACGCGCAGGCCGGCGATTCCGTGGACGCGCAGGCGGCTGTCCACTACCGCGCCGGGGCCTTCGCCCATGCGGCAGGTGCCGACGGGGTGGTAGAGGGTGTTGCCGTAGTTGCGCATGTAGTCCAGCAGCTGCGCGTCGGTTTGCACGTCTGGGCCGGGCAGGGTTTCCATCGTGCTGTGCTTGGCCAGCGCGGGGGAGGCGAAGATGCTGCGGGTGAGGCGGATGCCGGCGGCGAGCACCTGCTGGTCTGAGACGGCGGAGAGGTAGTTGGGCTGGATGCGTGGGCGGGCGAAGGGGTCGGCCGAGGTTGCCATGATGGTGCCGCGGCTGTCTGGGCGGACGGGGCAGACGGCGACGGTCATGCCGGCTTCGCGTTCCAGCTTGCCGAAGCGGACGGGGTCGTAGCTGGCGGGGGTGAAGAGGAGTTGCAGGTCGGGGGAGGCCAGGCCTTCGCGCGAGGCGCAGAAGACCTGCGCGGTGGTGACGCCGAAGGTGAG
>CAMDAM010000009.1 GCA_945888575.1 Asaia bogorensis
GGCGCCTGCTCCACGATGGTGCCGAGATACATCACCGCCACCCGGTCGCACACCTGCCGCACCACGCGCAGGTCGTGGGAGATGAACAGGCAGGCCAGCCCGCGCTCGCGCCGCAGCGCCTGCAGCAGCGCCACCACCTGGGCCTGCACGGAGACATCCAGCGCCGAGACCGGCTCGTCGCACACCAGCAGCTCCGGCCCGGCGATCAGGGCGCGGGCGATCACCACGCGCTGGCGCTGGCCGCCGCTGATTTCGTGCGGGTAGCGCGCCAGCAGGGCACGGCCGATGCCCACCTCCTCCAGCGCCGCGGCGGCCCGGTCCATGCGCTCCGGGCGGGGATGCAGGTTGTGGATGTCCAGCACCTCGCGCACCTGGCGGCCGATCGGCAGGCGGGGGTTGAGCGCGCCCAGCGTGTCCTGGAACACCAGCTGCAGCCGGCGGGCCTGGTGGCGTCGCGCCGCGGTGTCGCGCAAGGCGGCCAGGGGCGCGCCGGCGAAGCGCACGCTGCCGGCACTGGCGGGCAGGATGCCGGCCGCCACGCGCCCGAAGGTGGATTTGCCGGAGCCGGATTCACCCACGAGCCCCACCGTCTCGCCCACGCCGACCGAAAGCGACACGCCGGTGACCGCATGCAGCAGGCGCCGCCGCGCGAAGGGCGTGCGCCGGCGCAGCAGGAAGCTGCGGCCCACCGCCTCGGCCTCCAGCAGATGTTTAGCCATGGCTGCCCAGCGGATGATGGCAGGCCACCAGCGCCCCGGCCCGCGGCCGCGGTTCCGGGCGCTGCGTGGTGCAGGGGCCGGCGGCCCGGTCGCAACGCGGCGCGAAGGCGCAGCCCGTCGGCAGCGCGCCCAGCGGCGGCACGGTGCCGGGAATGGAGGCCAAGGGCGCATCCCGCTCGATGCGGGGCAGGCAGCCGAGCAGCCCGGCGCTGTAGGGGTGCGACGGCGCGGCGAACAACGTGGTGGCGGCGGCCTGCTCCACCACGCGCCCGGCATACATCACGGCCACCTCATCGGCCATTTCCGCCACCACGCCGAGATCATGCGTCACCAGCAGCAGCGCCATGCCCAGCTCGGCCTGCGCCTCGCGCAGCAGTGCCAGGATCTGCGCCTGGATGGTGACATCCAGCGCCGTGGTCGGCTCGTCGGCGATCAGCAGGCGCGGGCGGCAGGCGAGCGCCATGGCGATCACCGCGCGCTGGTTCATGCCGCCGGAAAGCTGGTGCGGATAGTCGCGCATGCGCGCGGCGGCGGCCGGCATGCCCACCCGATCGAGCAGCCGCAGCGCCTCGGCCCAGGCGGCGGCGCGGCCGTGGCCGTGCAGGGTGAGGCTTTCGGCGATCTGCGCCCCGATCGTCATCACGGGGTTCAGCGCGGCCTGCGGGTCCTGGTAGACCATCGCCACCTCCCGCCCACGCAGCGCGGCCATGCGGCGCGGCGGCAGCCCGGTGAGCTCCTGCCCGGCCAGGCGGATGGAGCCCGCCGCGATGCGCCCGCCCGGCGGCAGCAGCCCGGCGATGGCAAAGCAGGTGAGGCTCTTGCCGCAGCCGGATTCGCCCACCAGGCACGTCGTCTGCCCCGGCGCGATGGCGAGGTCCACGCCATCCACCGGCAGCACCGTGCCCTGCGCGCCCTCGATCGCCACGCGCAGGCCGCGCACCTCCAGCACCGGTGCGGCGGGGGCGGCGGCGGGCGCATCCGTGGCGAGGTTCACCTGCAACTGCACCGGCATCCGTCTCCCTGCTCCGCCGGGGCAGCAAGACCGGCTCGCGCCCCTGCCTGCCAGCATGGATTGATGACGCTGGGGTGACATTTGCGTGGCGGTGCCATGCGCGGCAGAGCGATCCGGATGACCGGGGCCGGCGGTTGGAACCTTCCTGTTGCGGCCGGCAAAGTTCACACAACGGCAACCGGGGCGTCATCGTCGCGGCACGGTCCGGCTGGCAAGAGGGCCGCTCCTGAGACAGCCGGAGTGAACGCCCATGCCGCCCCTGCCCCTGAGCCGACGCAGCCTGCTTGCCGCCGCCGCCATGGCGCCGGCCGTGCCCCGCCCGGCCCTGGCACAAGGCACGCGCCCGCGCGTTGTCGTCGCGGTCGCCGACCTGCCCCCGGGTCTCGAGCCGGCGCGCGACATGGGCAATGTCGGCACCCGCATCTCCTACTCGCTCTACGACACCCTGATCCGCCGCGACTTCCTCTCCACCCCCGACGGCGGCGGCGCGAAGCTCGAGCCCAGCCTGGCTGCATCGTGGAAGCGCGAGTCCCCCTCCGAACTCGTCGTCACCCTGCGCGAGGGCGTGCGCTTCCACAACGGTGACCTGCTGCACGCCGACGACGTCGCCTTCACCTTCTCCGCCGAGCGCATGTGGGGCGAGAAGTCGCTGATCCCCGATGCGAAGAACTACTTCGGCGTGCTCACCAACGTCGAGGCGCTCGACGCGAAGACGGTGCGCTTTCGCACCCGCGGGCCGGACGTGCTGCTGGAGCAGCGCCTGGCCTCCTGGGCGTCCTGGATCGTCAACAAGCGCCACTACCAGGCCGTCGGCATGGATGTCTTCGCGCGCAACCCCGTGGGCACCGGTCCGCTGAAGCTCCGCAGCTTCACCCGCGACAACACCGTGCTGTTCGACGCCTTCGACGACTACTGGATGGGCCGCCCCTCCTTCTCCACCGTCGAGTTCCGCAAGGTGCCGGAGGTCTCCACCCGGGTCGCCGGCCTCGTCTCCGGCGAGTTCGACATCGTCACCAACCTGCCCCCCGACCAGCTCGACACTCTGGCCCGCTACCAGCATGTGGAGGCGCGCTCGGTGGTGCTCGCCAACGCCCACCTGCTCACCTTCGACATGCGCGACCCCGTGATCGCAGATAAGCGCATCCGCCATGCGCTGAGCCACGCGATCGACCGCAAGCTGCTGGTGGAAACGCTGTGGAACGGCAAGGCCGTGGTGCCGGCCAGCCACAACTACCCTGAATACGGCGAGATGTTCCTGCCCGGCCGCTCGCTGCGCTTCGACCCTGAGCGCGCGCGCCGCCTGCTGCGCGAGGCCGGCTACCGCGGCCAGAAGATCACCTACCGCACCATGCCGAACTACTACACCAACGCGCTTGCCGCCGCGGAAATCCTCACGGAGATGTGGAAGGAGGTCGGCATCAACGCCGAACTGCAGGTGGTGGAAAGCTTCGCCCAGATGCAGGGGGCCGGCCAGCAGATCGGCAACACCTCCAACTCCACCCGCCTGCCCGATCCGCTGGGCGCGATCTGGGTGTCCTGGGGCCCCGACACCAGCTTCCAGAAGCGCGGCATGTGGGCCAAGGACAGCGCCGCCGCCTTCAACGAGGCCGGCCGCGCGCTGGAGGTGGAGGCCGATCCCGCCAAACGGAAGGCGCTCTGGGCGCGGATGCTGGATGCCTGGGAGGATGAGGCGCCGGCCACCATCCTCTATCTGCCGCTGGAGAGCTACGGCGTGCGCAAGTCGCTGAAGTGGCAGCCCTATTCCTTCTACTACATGGACCTGCGTTCGTACAACCTCGGCCTCGCCTGAGCCGGCCGGCCATTCCAGGAGCGCACCGCGCATGACCCTTCTGTCCCGCCGCACCGCCCTGCGCGGCAGCGCCACGCTGGGCGCGCTTGGCCTGCTGGACCATCTCCCCGGCCAGGCCCAGGCCCAGGCCGCCCGCCAGGGCACCGTGAAAGTGGCCTTCCTCGGCCTGGATACCGCCGATCCCCACCGCCACACCGGCTCCATCGCCGTGCAGCAAGTCTATGTGGAGACGCTCACCTCCATCGCCGACGACGGCACGGTGAAGCCCTTCCTCGCCACCTCCTGGGAGATCAGCCCGGACGGCAAGCGCTACGCCTTCACCATCCGCGAGGGCGTGCGCTTCCACAACGGTCGCCTGCTCACCGCCGAGGACATCCGCGCCAACGCCGTGCGCGTGCGCGACCAGGTCCGCGGCGGCTGGCTCTCGGCCCCGATGAAGCTGGTGGAAACGCTGGAGGCGCCGGATGCGCGCACCTTCGTGATGACCATGAAGGAGCCCTACGGCCCGCTGCTCAATCTGCTGTCGGAGCTGTGGATCGTGGCGCCGGAAAGCGAAGGCTGGGCGCAGACCATCCGCACGCCGATCGGCACCGGCCCGTTCAGCTTCGGCCGCTGGACCCCGAACGTGAGCTTCCTGGCGCCCGCCTTCGCGCAGTATTGGCAGCCCGGCCTGCCGCGCGCCGAGGCGGTGGAGTTCAACCTGCGCGATGCCGACGACCTGTCCCTGCCGCTGCGCGCCGGGGACCTGCACGTCGCCCGCGTCACCTACGACAAGCTCGCCGCGCTGAAGGCGGACCCGAACATCGAGATCGGCTACATGAAGGACACCACCTGGTGGTTCGTCTCCTTCAACAACCGCGCGCCGCGCAAGCCGTTCGACGACCTGCGCGTGCGGCAAGCGGTGTCACACATGCTCGATAAGGCGGCGATCATGCGGTTCCTCACCGGGGATGCCGGCGTGGTCACCAACCAAATGGCGGCACCCGGCCAGTTCTTCTGGGACAAGGCGATGCATGAGGCGGATGCCCATGCCCGCCCCGACGAGGCGCGCGCGCGCGCCCTGCTGCGCGAAGCCGGCGTCGATCCGGCCGCCACGCCCTGCCGCGTGGTCTCCTGGCAGAACAGCTTCTCGGAGATCGTGGTGCAGGCCGTGCGCAAGCTCGGCTTCCCCGTGGAGCACCTGTCGCTGGACGATATCGGCGCCCAGCGCCGGCTGGGCCAGTACGACTGGGACATCGCGCCGTTCAGCTCCGGCCCACGGGCAGACATCTTCCTGCGTTTCATCCGCATGATGTCGGACGGCCCCAATGTCGGCCTGTGGGGCGGCCCGCGCGATGCGGAGTTCGATGGGCTGGTGCGTGGCGCGGTGGCGGCGGTGGACCTGGCCGAGCGGCGCCGGCTGTACCTGGCCGCCTGGCAGCGCGCGATGGAGCGCTACTACACCGTGGTGGTGGGCCACGCGCCGGAGCCAATCGCCAACCGGCGCGACGTGACGGGCTACACGCCGGGCTTCACCTGGGGCCAGCATCGCGTGGATGGCGGGCTTGCCTTCGCCGCGCTGGCGGCACGCAGCTGAACCTGCAGGCGGGAACGGAACCCGCCGGGCCGGCAGCCGCGCCCTGGCGGTGCGATCCCGGCACTGCGCTGGGCGTGCTGATCCTGGCGCTGCTGCTGGGCGTGGCGATCGCCGGGCCGGGGATCACCGGGCACGATCCGCTCGCCCAGGCCATCGCCCTGCGCAACGCCCCGCCCGATGCGGTGCACTGGCTGGGGCGCGACCATCTGGGCCGCGACATCCTGGCCCGGCTGATGGCGGGCACGCGCATCTCCCTGCTCGCCGCCACCGGCGCCACCGCCTTTGCGCTGGTGCTCGGCGCCGGGCTGGGCCTGGCCGCGGAAGCGCTGGGCCGCTGGCCGGCGGCCTTCGTGTTCGGGGCCTTCGACCTGGTGCGCGCCATGCCCGCCGTGCTGCTGGCGCTCACCCTTATGGTCGCCTTCAGCAGCGGCATCGCCCCGCTCGTGCTGGCACTCGGCATCGCCTATGCCCCGCACATGGCCCAGGTGGCCCGCGCCGCTTGGCAGCGCGAATCCGCCACCGGCTACGTGGCCGCCGCGCGCGTGATGGGGGCGGCGCCGCTTGCCACGCTGGTGCGGCACATCCTGCCGAACATCGCCGGCAGCCTCGTCACCCAGGCCGCCATCATCATGCCGCGCGCCATCACCACCGAAAGCGTGCTGAGCTTCTTCGGCCTGGGCGTCTCGCCAGACACGCCGAGCTGGGGGCGCATGATTTCCGGCGCCACGCGCTTCGCCGAGGCCGCCCCGCATGCGGTGCTGGCACCGGTGCTGGCGCTGAGCCTCGCCACCCTCGGCTTCGCGCTCGCCGGCGACCGGCTGCGCCTGGCGCTCGACCCGTTGCGGGCGCAGCGGCGGTGATGCGCCCCCTGGCACAAGCCGCGCGGGCCGTGCTGCAGCAGGCGCTGCTGCTGGCCGCGATCGCCCTGGCCGTGTTCCTGCTGATCCGCGTGGTGCCCGGGGACGTGGTGGATTCGATGGCCCTGGAAGGCAGCCTGGACGACGAGGCGGTCGCCGCCCTGCGCGCCGAGATGGGCCTGGATGCCGATATCGCCACCCAGTTCCGCCTGTGGGCCGGCCGCGCCCTGTCCGGCGATCTCGGCCTGTCCCTGCGGTTCGAGCGGCCGGTGACGGAGCTGATCCTCGCCGCCCTGCCCACCACCCTCACCCTGGCCACGCTGGCGCTGCTGGCCGGGCTTGCGCTGGGCATCGCGTTGCCGGCCGCGGCGGTGCTGTGGCCGCGCTCGCTGCTGCCGGCGGCGGTGGAGGCGCTGAACCTGTGGTCCATCGCGCTGCCCACCTTCTGCGTGGGTCTGGCCGGCATCCTGCTGTTCTCGGTCTGGCTTGGCTGGCTGCCGGTGATCGGCCAGATGCTGCTGCCGGTACTGATCCTGGGCGTCGACAATGCCGGGCAGATCGCCAAGCCGCTGCATGAGGACCTGAAGGAGGCCGCCACCGCTGCCCATATCCGCACCGCACGCGCCAAGGGCCTGTCCCCCGCCCGCATCGTGCTCCGGCATCTGCTGCCCAACGCCATGTCCAGCGCCATCGCGCTCGCCGGGCTGATCCTGGCCGGCATGATCGGCGGCACGCTGACGATGGAGGTGCTGTTCGGCCTGCCCGGGCTCGGCACGCTGGCCTACCAGGCGATCACCGGCCGCGACTATCCCGTGATCCAGGCCGTGGTGCTGGTGTTCGCCACGGGCATCGCGGTGGTGAACGTGCTGGCCGACCAGATGCAACGCCTGCTCGATCCCAGGCTGCGGCGATGAGCGACGTGATCGCCGAGCTGCGGGGCCTGTCCGTCCGGTTCGGCACCGCCGTGGCGGTGGCTGATGTGTCGCTGGCGCTGCATCGCGGCCGCACCCTGGCGCTGGTGGGCGAGAGTGGCTCCGGCAAATCCCTTACCGCCCTGTCGCTCGCCGGCCTGCTGCCACCCGCGGCCGAGGCGGCCGGCAGCCTGCGCCTGTTCGGGCAGGAGATGCAGGGCGCATCGGAACGCACCTGGCGCGGCCTGCGCGGGCGGCGCGTCGGCATGGTGTTCCAGGAGCCGATGGCAAGCCTCAACCCCGGCATGCGCATCGGCAGCCAGATCGCCGAATCGCTGCGGGCGCATACGGCATTGCGGGGTGCCGCCATCCGTGGCCGGGTGCTGGCCCTGCTGGAGGAGGTGGGCCTGCCCGATCCGCCGGCAAGAATGGCCGCCTATCCGCACCAGCTCTCCGGCGGCCAGCAGCAGCGCGCCATGATCGCCATGGCGCTGGCCGCCGACCCGGACCTGCTGCTGGCCGACGAGCCGACCACGGCGCTGGACACCACGGTGCAGGCGCAGATCCTCGCCCTGCTCCAGCGGCTGCAGGCCGCGCGCGGGCTGGCGATGCTGTTCGTGAGCCACGATATCGGCGTGGTCGCCGGCCTCGCCCACGACGTGGCGGTGATGCGCCACGGCCGCATCGTGGAACAAGGGCCGGTGGCGCACGTGTTCGCAGCACCCGCGCATCCCTACACCGCGGCACTGCTGGCCAGCCGCCCGCGCCCGTTGCCCGCGCCCGCCAACGCGCCGGGGCCGGTGGCGGCGCTGGAGGCCCAGGCGCTCTGCATCACCTATCGTCCGCACCTGCGCGGCACGGCACCGGTGCGCGCCCTGGCCGGGGTGTCGCTGTTCCTGCCGCAGGGCGGCGCGCTGGGGCTGGTGGGGGAGAGCGGCTCCGGCAAGAGCACGCTGGCGCGCGCGGCGGTGGGGCTGGCAACACCTTCCGCCGGCAGTATCCGCATCTTCGGCCAGAACCCCGCCGCGCCCACGGACCGGCGAGCCCAGGCCCGGCTGGCGCAGATGGTGTTCCAGGACGCCGCCGGCAGCCTGAACCCGCGCCTGCCCATCGCCGCCATCCTGGCCGAGCCGCTGGCCGTTCATGCCCTGTGCCCCCCCGCCGCGCGGCGCGACCGGGCCGCCGCCCTGCTGGCGGAGGTGGGGCTGGAGCCGGCGCATCTGGACCGCTATCCGCATCAGCTCTCCGGCGGGCAGCGCCAGCGCGTGGCGATCGCGCGCGCGCTGGCCGTCGATCCGCGGCTGCTGGTCTGCGACGAACCCGTCTCCGCGCTGGACATGACGGTGCAGGCCCAGGTGCTGGACCTGCTCGCCCGCATCCGCCGCGAACGCGGCCTGGCGCTGCTGTTCATCGGCCACGACCTGGCCGCCGTGGCCGCGGTCAGCGACCGGATCGCGGTGTTGAAGGACGGCCTTCTGGTGGAGGAGGGCACGGTGCAGCAGGTGCTGCATACCCCGCGCACCGCCTATGCCCAGGCGCTCATCGATGCCATGCCCCAAAGCATGCAGGCCGAGCCGCCGCCCACCCGGGGCCGGCCCGCGCACGTGTTGGCCACGGGCTGACCGGGCCTGTACGAGCATCTATCCCGGTAACCATCCGCTGGAGCGGCTGGCCGAGGGGGGCAGGACTTCCGCAGCCTGACGGCCGACGGGCCATCGCACGCCAGCACCTTTCCTCATTGGTCACGAAAATGGCGGCCACACCAGGTGTGGCCGCCATTCATGCTCATCCCGTCGGCCGGGGCATCACGCGGATGCCCCGGGTGCTCCGGGCTACAGCACGAACCACTGCGCCGTCGGGGTGCCCGTATTCGGCAGCGTGATCAGGAAGTCCGGCACCATATCGCCGTTCACGTCGCCGAAGGCCTCCAGGAAGCTGGGGTTCGTCGCCGGCATCACGACCAGCTCGCCCGCATTGCCTGTAAAGGCATCGCGGAAGGTGAAGGCGTCGTTCGCCAGCGTCCCGGCGATCGCGTCGATCCGTGCGAGGTTGAGCTTCTCCCCACCCGCCGCATCGAAATCCGTCACCGCCGTGCTGTTCTCCAGCGCGTTCGGGGCGGCCGGCGCGGCCCCCACCTCGGCGCTGAAAATGAAGCGGTCCTGGTCAGCGAGGCCCACAACGGTGTGGTTGCCGGCGCCGATCAGGAACACGTCGCGGCCCACGGAGCCGGTGGCCGTGTCGTTGTCGCCGAAAACGCGGATCGTGTCGTCGTCCAGCAGCGTCGTCGTGGCCACCGCCCGGCCGATCGAGGCTCCGCCGGTGGGGTTGGAGAGCACCACGTCGAAGCTCTCGTTGAACTCCGCCGCGCTGTCGGCGTCAACCGCGATGGCGATGGTCTTGCGGCCCTCGCCCGGCGCGAAGGTGACCTCGCCGCTCGGCATAGTGCCGCCGACGAAGTCCGCCGCAGTGGCCGGCAAGGTGCCGGGAACGCTGCCGCCGGACACATGCCACTGCAGCGTCTGCTCCGCATCGCCCGTGCCGTTGCGATACACGGTGAACGAGACGGTGCTGGTGCCGCCGGTGCCTTCCGGAACCAGGTCCGCCTGCCGGCCGATGGAGTAGCGCGACCCATCGTCGTTCAGGATGTTGCCGACCGCGGTCGCACGGGCGATGGAGGCGCCGCCGGTGGGGTCGCTCAGTGTCACGTCGAAGCGTTCGTTCATTTCAAGGGTCGCATCGGCCGCCACCCGTACCGTCACGAGCTTGCTGTTGTCGCCCGGCGCGAAGGTAACGATGCCCGTGGGAAGCACCCCGCCCTCGAAATCTTCAGCCGTCGCGGCGATTGCCCCCGGCCCGGCGGACCCGGCCACCGACCAGGACACCGTCTGCTCGCCCGCGGCGGGGCCGGTGCGATACACGCGGAAGGTGAAGTCGGTGGTGCCGGAGCCAGTGCCCTCCGCCTGGTGTGCATCCTCGTGCCCGACGGCGAAGGCGGTGTCATCGGCAAGGATCACGCCATGCGCCGGGGCGCCAGACAGCGCCGCCCCCGTCGGCAGGTGGCCCAGCATCACGGCGAAGCGCTCGTTCACCTCGCCCCGCGTATCGCCAGCCACATTCACCGTGATGGTGCTGCTGGTCTGGCCGGCCGCGAAGCTGGCCATGCCGGACGGCAGCGCACCGCCGGCGAAGTCCTGCGCGTTGGCTGGCTTGGTGCCAGCCCCGGCGGCGCCGGCCACGCTCCAGCCGATCTCCGCCGCCGCACCGGTATCGCCGCTGCGGGTGACGGTGAAGGTGAACGGCACGGTGCCGGTGTTGCCTTCGAGGTGCCGCGCCGACTGGGCCGCCACCGCGAACATCTGCTCCGCCTCGGCCACCACGGCATCGCCGCGCAGGTTGAGGTTCTCGATGCGCAGGTCGAGGTTGGCCGGCGTATCGGCATCGTTGAACGCGGTTTCCGGCGTGCCGTGGCGATCGCTCAGGAAATCCTCGAGCGCCTTCTGCTCGCCCAGCGTATTCGCCGGCACGTTGATCGCGGCGGTGAAGTCCAGCGCCTCGTCCACCGGCGCAGACAGCGTGCCGTCGTTCAGCAGGTAGCGGAAGTTCTCGCCATTGGCCTTCACCGGGTAGCCGTCGCCGCCATTGGCGGTGAAGTTCAGGATCACCACGGGGATGCTGGCCGGCGCACCCGCCACCACCTGGCCATCCGCGACCAGCTGGGCGACGAACGCGCCGTCGATGTCATACAGCGCGACGGTGCGCACCTTCTGCCCGGCCGCGAAATCCGGATCGTAGGAGAAGCGCAGGCCGCCCAGCTGCGGGAAGCCGCCATTGCCGGGCGCCAGCCCCGCGGCGAAGTTCAGGATGTTCAGCAGGCCCTGCGGCGTGGTGTCGAACACCATCAGCTTGTTGTCGAAGCGCAGCGCGTTCTCGACATCCAGCTTGGAGATGTTGCCGCCCGCGCCGGGCGTGGTGGCGTTCGGGATCTTCGCGCCATCTTCGGCGAAGGAGCCGACAGAGGCGCGCAGGCCGCCACCGTTCTTCATGGAGACGACCACCGGCGTGCCGGAGGGCAGGGCGCCGAGTGCGGCGGCAGAGTTGGCGTCGGCGGTGAGGTTGCCCAGGTTCACTTCCTGGGCGCGGCCGAACACCCGGTCGCCTTCCAGGTAGACGTTGCTGAAGCCGAATTTTTCACCGTCCTTGGCCACCACAACGGCATCGACCGCGCTGGTGATCGCCTGCACCGCCTTGCCGGTCGTGCTGCTGTCGATGATCTGCTGCGCCGTGTCCGTGCTGCCATACACCGCCTGCAACGTGCTCTCGTTCGAGGCATAGGCGCCGTTGGTGACCGGGTCGAGCGAGGCGAGGTCGATCTCGCCATCCTCGGTGAAGGCAACCACGAGGCGGCCGAGGTAGCTGTATTCGGTGTCGGTGGTCACGATCAGCGTCGGCGCGCCGTCGGCGCCCTTGGTCACGATCGGGTAGCTGTCGGTGGCGATGAAGTCCGGGCTGTGGCCGTTGAAGGCGCCCGGCACGTCGGTGGCGTCGCCCAGGCGCTCATGCCCGCCGCCGGCCACCATCACGTCCACGCCGGTGAGCAGCGGGGCGAGTTCCTTGTTGCGGTCCAGCGTATCCAGCTGGTCCACCATCACGATCTTGTCGATGCCGGTGGCCTTCAGCGCGTCGATGCCGGTCTGCAGGTAGGCCGCCACTTCCTGGATGTCGCTGGTGGCGTCGTTGCCGTCGTCCAGCGGGCGGGTGCCGTTGGGCGAGGTCTTGATGAGCAGGTCGTAGGTGGTGGAGCCGACGATGCCGATCCGCTCGCCGTTGATCGTCACCACCGCGTAGGGCGCGATCTTGCCACCGATGGAGGAGGCTTCCTGGCCGGCGAAGGCGTTGGTGCCGGTGCCGCCGAGGGTGGCGTCGGCCAGGCCGCGCAGCGAGCTGTCCTTGGAGAAATCAAGGTTCGAGGTGATGAACGGGAACTTCGCCCCGCCCCAGGCGCCGGAGGGCGCGATGGCGCCGGAGACCACCGCCGAGCCCAGGTCGAACTCATGGTTGCCGAGGGCCGAGGCATTCACGCCCAGCGCGTTCATGATCGCCACGTCCGGGCGGGCCAGGGCGGTGGCGCCGATGCCGGCCGCCTTGCTGACCGACGGATCGGCGCCGGCCACCAGCCACGGGCCGGGGATCCAGTTGTCGCCTTCCGCCAGGGTGAGGGTGTTCGGCACCGCGGTGCGGAACTTGTCCATCATCGCGCCCATCACGGGGGCGGTCTGCGCGCCCAGCGTGCCGGTCTCGCCGTAGAAGTGCAGGATCTGCAGCGTGAAACCCGGGGCGCGGCCGCCGGGCGAGCCGATCTCGCTGGCGCTGTTCACCGCGGTGAAGGCCTTGCTCTCGCCGACCTTGCTCATGGTGGTGATCGTCACCGCCGTGCCGTTGAGCCCGGCGCTGTTGTCGAAGGTGGTGTAGGGGCCTTCCGGAGAGGCGCCGAACGACACCGCCGCCTGCAGCGTGTTGCCACTGTCGTAGATGTGCACGCCGTCGCCGCCGCTGCCCAGGCCCACGCCGCTGCCGGTGTAGGTGCCGATCTGCAGGCCGGCCGGCGCGCCCAGGCCGAACCAGTTGGAGAGGAACGCCTTGCTGGCGGCCGCGGGGTTCGCGGACTCCATGAAGATCACGCTCTCGCCGGGAGCGATCGAGGAGACACCGTTCAGGGACACGGCCGCCGCGGGCGAGCCCGAGCTGTCATCCATCTTCCAGCCGGCGAGGTCGATCGAGAACGCCGTGCCGTTGGTCAGCTCGAACCAATCCGCCTTGATCGGGCTGCTGCCGCTGGACCACGGCGCGATCTCGGAGATGAACAGGCGGCCGACGCTGCCGGGAGAGCCGATCTCATCGGCGCTGCCCGCCGCGACGAAGGCGCCGTTGACGCCGGGCTCGCTCATGGTGGTGACGGCCACGCCGTTGAGGGCCGCGGCGTTGTTGAAGCTGGTGAAGGGGGCGGCGGCGGGGGAGGCGCCGAAGCTGACGCCGGTCTGCAACTCGCCGGCGGCATTGTAGAGGTTCACCTGATCGCCGCCGGTGCTCAGGCCGATGCCCTTGCCGGAATAGACGCCGATCTGCAGCCCGGCCGGCAGCGTGCCGCCGAACCAGGTGGCGGCGAAGGCATCGGAAGCCGCCTTGGCGTCCGCACCCTCGATGAAGATGACCGATTCGCCGGGGGCGATCTTGGTCACGCCGGAGAGCGGCGCGCCCTGCGCGAACACGGCGGAGCTGTCATCCATCCGCCAGCCGGTGATGTCGAGCTCGGCGGCGCTGCCGTTGGTCACTTCGAACCAGTCGGCGTCGACCTTGCTGTTGCCGCTGGACCACGGCGCGATCTCGGAGACATGGACGCTGCCGGCTTTCGAGCCTTCGTTCGCGATGTCGGTCAAGGTCAGCGTGTAGGTCGTCGTCGCATCCGGCGTGCCGCCCACCGTCGTGTCGTCGGCCACCACCGTCACGGTGTAAGAAGCCTGGGTCTCGAAATCGAGCTTCGTGCCGGCCTTCAGGTACAGGATGCCGTTATCCACCTCGAAGGCCGCCGCATCGGCGCCCGCCACCGAAAGCTTGGTGTCGCCCAGCCCGTCATCCACCAGCGCGATGTCGCCCAGCGCCAGCCGCACGGTGGTGTCGCTGTTCTCCTCGATCGCGGTCAGCTCGTTCTGCACCACCACCTGCGTGGCCGCGGTGTTCGGCGCGGTGGCCGGGGCGTAGACCCAGAGCTGCGGGCGGTCGAAGCTGCCGCCGCCATTCTCGCTGACAACATAGATGGTGCTGATGCCGTCCGTCGTCAGCCCCTCGTGCTGCTGGTCGGCCAGCGACAGCGGATTGCCGACGTCGGTGCGCAGCTGCAGCGTGCTCACCACCTCGCCGCTTCGCGTCACCTCGACGATGCGGCCGTCTTCCTGGCTCAGCACGAGCAGGTTTTCCGACGAGTCCAGTATCTTGCTGGTAAGGTGCTTCGTGCCGGCCCACTCCAAAGAATACACGTCGGCGATGTCGCTCAGCTTCATGCCGGCCGGGTCGAACAGGTTGGTGGAGTTGACGGTGGTGGCGGAGCCGTTGCTGGCAGTGCCGGCCTCGAAGTCGATTGTGGTCGCGAAGATGCCCTGCGGGTCGGTCTCCTTGACGAAGATGAAGGCGTTCGAGAAGGGGCTGTAGCTCATGCCCTCCAGCCCGACATTGCCGATATCGGTGCCGAGCACCACGGTTTTGGTGTCGCCGCGGCCCAGCGTGGTGTCGGCCTTGTAGGTGAAATGCACCGCCTGACGGTCGCGTTCCTCCACCATCACGAAGTCGAGGCCGCCGACATAGGCGATGCCCTCGGGGTCGTAGAACTCGGTGCCCTGCGGGCTGCTGCCCTTGGCCAAGGTCATGGTGTCGATCAGCTCGCCCTTGGTCGTGACCTGGGTCACGGAGGTGCCGCCGTCGCCGACGATGAACAGCGTGCCGGTGTCGTGGTTGAAGGTGACGCCCGACACTTCCTGGCCGAGCAGGTTCCCCTCGGGCGCCTTGGTGCGGGTCGGCTCCGGCAGGTCGTAGCGACCGATGCGAACGTAGTTCTCAAGATTCAACGACGACGTCATGGCCCGAGGCTCCCCGATCCCTGCTGGATTCACCGGCGGCTTTACCAAGCGCTACATGACATCTCGATGACATGGCCGTGTCATACGGATGAAGATCGAGACACGTCTGAGCTCTCAGCGATTTTCGGTCAAATCAAATATTGCGATCAAACTACATTATTAGTATATTTTGCCTAAATATTGTAGATAGAATTTGCTTTAGATATATCATACTTTGAATAATACCAATCTATCTATGGTCGGGATCGTGAGTGGGCGCTCCACGCGGTGATTGCATCTTTCGTTTCGACTTTTAGGGGGCGAACGACATGTCTGCCAGCTTGAAGGAGACGCGGCTGGAGCACGCGGCCCTGGAGCTGCGTGGTCGGACGCCCATGAGAATGCTCGCAGGATGCCGCTTGGTCGAATGCTGATGGCCCAACGCCTGTCCTCGGGTTGGAGCGTCGCTGAGGTGGCGCAGGCGATGTGGCTCAGCAACCGCATGATCCGATATGGGCTCGCACTCCCCCTCGGCCTGCTGTCCGCGCGCTCGGTGGCGATCGGGGCGCCCTTCGTGCCCGTGCGGGCCGACGGCGATGCCAGTGGTGCCGCGCCGCTGGAGGTGTAGGGCGCTTTCCGCCTGATCCAGGGGGGCGACACCCCCGGATTCATCACCAATCCGTCTCCAGACTGTCCCACGGCTGTCATCGACCGGCGTCTAGAAGTCCGCACCTCACTCGACCGGGAGTCCCGTAATGAAATTGTTCCGCCGCGCTGCGATGGCGCTTGCGTTCACCACCGCTCTCGGCGTCTCGGCAGATGCCGGCGCCCAGCAGCGCATCAAGTTCGAGCTGTGGCAGGGCCTCACCGGCGACCTCGGCGAGCGCGTGAACGACGTGTGCAAGCGCTTCAACGAATCGCAGGCCGAATTCGAGATCACCTGCATCAGCCAGGGCAGCTACGACAGCGCGGTGCAGAACGCGATCGCCGCCTTCCGCGCCAAGAAGCACCCGACCATCGTGCAGGTGTTCGATGCCGGCACCGCCGACCTGATGCTGTCCGGCGCGTTCTATCCCGCGACCAAGCTGATGGCCGACCACGGCCACACCGTCGACTGGAAGCGCTATTTCCCCGGCATCGCCAACTACTACGCCACGTCGAAGGGCGAGCTGTACTCCTTCCCGTTCAACTCCTCCACGGCGCTGCTGTACTGGAACAAGGACGCGCTGGCGAAAGTGGGCAAAACCGCGGCACCCGGCACCTGGGAAGAGGTTGAAGCCGTCTCGCGCGAGATGAAGAAGGCCAACATCGCCGCGCCGTTCTGCTTCGAGTACGACACCTGGCAGATGCTGGAGCAGTTCTCCGCCGTGCATGGCCAGCCGATCGCCACCAAGGGCAACGGCTACGAGGGGCTGGACGCCGAGCTGGTGTTCAACAAGACCCGCTTCGTGGACTACGTGAAGTTCCTGAAGAAGGGCCTGGACGAGGGCATCTTCGCCATCAAGGAAAAGGCGCAGGGGGCCACCATCGGCGAGGCGTTTGCCGCCGGCGACTGCCAGATGACCATGATGTCGGTGGCCAGCCACGGCACCATCGCCAAAACCACCAAGCCCGGCATCGCCTGGGACGTGGCGATGCTGCCGGTCTACGAGGGCACCAAGCGCACCAACTCGCTGGTCGGCGGCGCCTCGCTGTGGGCGCTGTCGGGCAAGTCCAAGGACGAGTACCGCGGTGCGGCGGCGTTCTTCGCCTTCATCGCCAAGCCGGAGAGCGAGGAGTTCTTCTCCACCGTGACCGGCTACATCCCGGTGACCATCCCGGGCTTCAAATACATGCAGGACAAGGGCTTCTACAGCCAGGCGCCATACAAGGGCCGCGAGATCGCGCTGGCGAGCCTGACCGCGAGCGAGGTGACGCCGGTGAGCCGCGGCATCCGCCTCGGTGGATTCATCCAGATCCGCAAGGAAACGCGGGACGCGCTGCAGGCGATCTTCTCCGGCCAGATGACGGTGGAGGCCGGGCTCAACCAGGCGGTGGAGCGCGGCAACGCCATCCTGCGCCGGTTCGAGCGCACCTACGCCGGCAAGCAGCTGCCCTGATCCGAGTGGGCCCGGGGTGTTCGCACCCCGGGCCGCTTGATTCACCGCCATGGAAAACCGCGCGCATTTCAAAACCCTCTGGCTCGGCGTGGCCCTGATCCTGCCGCAGCTTCTGCTGGTGCTGACCTTCTTCTACTGGCCGACCGGCGCTGCCCTGTTCTGGGCCTTCACGCTGGAACAGCCCTGGGGCGGCGGCAGCCAGTTCGTCGGCTTCGACAACTTCGCCAACGTCTTCTCCGACCCGTTCTACTGGGCGTCGGTCGGGCGCAGCATCGTGTTCGCGCTGGGCGCGGCCGGCCTGTCGATGGGCATCGCGCTGGTTCTGGCCCTGTTCTGCGACCGCCAACTACGCGGCTACGGCTACTATCGCACCGCGCTGGTATGGCCGTTCGCGGTGGCGGCACCCGCAGCCGCGGTGGCATTCCGCTATGTGTTCGCGCCCGAGGCCGGCGTGTTCTCGGCGCTGAACCAGATCTATCCCGATGTGTGGAACCCGGCGACCAACGGCGCCCATGCGATGATCATGATCATTGTGGCCTATGGCTGGAAATACATCGCTTACAACTTCATCTTCTTCCTGGCCGGGCTGCAGTCGATCCCGCGCGCGCTGGTGGAAGCGGGAGCGATGGATGGGGCAGGGGTGCTGCGGCGGATGCGCGACATCCAGCTGCCGCTGCTGGCGCCCACCTTCTTCTTCCTGCTCGTGATCAACCTGACCGACAGCTTCGTTGACAGCTTCGGCATCGTGGACATCACCACCGAGGGCGGTCCCTCGAAGGCCACCGAGCTGATGGTCTACAAGATCTATTTCGACGGGTTCAAAGGCCTCGATTATTCCGGCGCCGCCGCGCAGTCGATCGTGCTGATGCTGCTGGTGATGGGCCTCACATTCGTCCAGTTCCGGTATATCGAGCGCAAGGTGCACTACAAGTGATCGAGCGCACCCCTGTCCTGAATTTCGCCACCCATGCCATCCTGGTGGGCGGCCTGCTGATCGCCTTCCTGCCGCTGTGGCTGGTGTTCGTGGCCGCGACGCTGACGATCGAACAGATCAATTCGCCACCGATCTCACTGATCCCCGGCGGCGAGCTGTTCACCAACCTCGCCGAGGCGTGGAGCCGCGCCGACCTGGGGACCAAGCTGCTCAATTCCCTGTTCGTGGCCGTGGCCGTGGCGGCGGGCAAGATCGCGATCGCGTCGCTGACCGCGTTCGCCATCGTGTTCTTCCGCTTTCCCGGGCGGATGCTGGTGTTCTGGATGATCTTCGTCACGCTGATGCTGCCGCTGGAGGTGCGCATCGTGCCGACCTATGCGGTGGCGGCGAACGCGCTGGCACCGGTCCAGGCGGTGCTGGACGTGGTGGGCATCGCCTGGCTGTGGCAGGCAATCACCGGCGTGAAGCTGGCGCTGGAGTGGAACCTGCTGAACTCCTACACCGGCCTGATACTCCCGCTGGTCGCCACCGCCACCGGCACCTTCCTGTTCCGCCAGTTCTTCATGACCATCCCGGCCGAGATTGTGGAAGCCGCCCGCATGGATGGCGCGCGCCCGCTGCGCTTCCTGCGCGACATGCTGATCCCGCTGTCCAAGACCAACATCGCCGCCCTGTTCACCATCATGTTCATCTACGCCTGGAACCAGTACCTCTGGCCCATCCTCGTCACCACCGACCGCGTCAACTACGGCACCGCGGTGATGGAGCTGAAGCGGCTGATCCCCACGGCCGCCACCACCGGCGGTGGCACGCCGGACTGGAACGTGGCCATGGCCGGCTGCCTCATCGTGATGCTGCCGCCGCTCGTCGTGGTGGCACTGATGCAACGCTACTTCGTCCGCGGCCTGATCGGCGCCGACAAGTGATTTCCTTCGGAAAGGCATAACGCATGGCCGAGATCGCAATCCGCCAGGTGCGCAAAAGCTATGGCCGCACCGAGGTGGTGCACGGCGTGGACCTCGATATCCACGACGGCGAGTTCGTGGTGATCCTCGGCCCCTCGGGCTGCGGCAAGTCCACGCTGCTGCGCATGATCGCGGGGCTGGAGGATATCAGCGCCGGGGATATCAGCATTGGCGGCACCCGCGTGAATGAGAAGGAACCCCGCGAGCGCGGCTGCGCCATGGTGTTCCAGAACTACGCGCTGTATCCGCATATGAGCGTGGCCGAGAACATCGGCTATGCGCTGAAGGTGGCCGGCGTGGCCCGCACCGAGCGTGCCGCGCGCGTGGCCACGGTGGCGGAAACGGTGGGGCTCGCCGGGTTCCTGGACCGCAAGCCGGGCCAGCTTTCCGGCGGCCAGCGCCAGCGCGTGGCGATGGCCCGCGCCATGATCCGTGAGCCGAAGGTGTTCCTGTTCGACGAGCCGCTGTCCAACCTCGATGCAAAGCTGCGCGTGCAGATGCGCATCGAAATCCGCCGCCTGCACCGCCGGCTTTCCACCACCTCCGTGTTCGTCACCCACGACCAGGTGGAGGCGATGACGCTGGCGGACCGGATGGTGGTGATGAATGCCGGCCATATCGAGCAGATCGGCACGCCGGGCGAAATCTACCACCACCCCGCCACGCGCTTCGTGGCCGGCTTCATCGGCATGCCGCCGATGAACCTGCTGCCGGCCACCATCGCCGCCGATGGACTGCGGCTGGAGTCCGGCCTCGTGCTGCCGCTCGATCGGGCCTGGGCCGGTCTTGCTCCTGGCAGCAAGGTGGAACTGGGCGTCCGCCCCGAGGAAGTGACGGTGTCCGTCGATGACCACGGCGTGCCGTTCGTGGTGGAGTTCCTGGAGGAGCTTGGCGCGGGGCGGTTGGCGCACGGTATGCTGGAAGGTGCGGACTTCATCCTGTCCCTGCCTCCCGGCGCCACGCTGCAGCCTGGCGAAACCTGCCGGCTGCATTTCGCCCCGGCAGCGATGCACCTGTTCGATGCCGTAACGGGCAACCGCTGCCACACGTCGGGCGACGCGGCATCGGCGGCGCGCGCGCCGGCCTTGGCCGGCATCGCAGGCCAATAGCGGGGCAGGGCGGTTTCACCCAACCGTCATCCCGCAGACGTTCCGCTGTCACGATGACCCGCTATCTCCTGCCCTCCTGATCCCGGACGGGCGATTGATGGCTGGATTCCTTCTGCGCAAGGCGGGCCGCATGGCCATCACCCTCTGGGTGATTGCCACCGTGGTGTTCGCTGCCACCCGCCTCACCGGCAACCCGATCGATTTCCTGATGCCCGAAGGCCTCGATGCCGCCTCGCGCGCCGAGATGATCGCCTACTGGGGGCTCGACCGGCCGGTGTGGGACCAGTACGTCGCCTACTGGAGCGCCCTGCTGCGCGGCGATTTCGGGCTCGGCTTCATGGAACGCCGCCCGGTCAGCACCATCTTCGCCGAACGCCTGGGCCAGAGCGCCACACTGCTGGGCACCACGCTTCTGGTCACCATTGGCGTCGGCGTTCCGCTGGGCGTGCTGACGGCGATGTGGCGCGGGCGCGCGCTGGGCTCGGCGGTGCTGCTGGTGGCCTTCCTCGGCTACGCCATTCCCAACTTCGTCTTCGCCATCCTGCTGCTGCTGGTGTTCAGCTTCCTGCTGCACTGGCTGCCCAGCGCCGGCTCCGCCACCCCGCTGCACTACATCATGCCCACCCTCGCGCTCTCGGCCTACTTCGTCGCCGCTTTGGTGCGCTACACGCGCAACGCCATGCTGGATGTGCTGGGCCAGGACTACATGCGCACCGCCTGGGCCAAGGGCCTCGCGCCGCATGTCGTGATGCTGAAGCACGGCCTGCGCAACGCCCTCATCCCCGTCATCACCGTGATCGGCCTGCAGATGACCACGCTGGTCTCCGGCGCGGTGGTGATCGAGACGGTGTTCAGCTGGAACGGGGTGGGAGACCTGCTGGTAGGTGCCACGCTGCGGCGCGACTACCCCGTGCTGCAATTCGGCGTGCTGGTGGTGGCCTGTGCCGTAGTGGTGGTGAACACGCTGGTGGACCTCGCCTACGCGGCGGTGGACCCGCGGGTGCGCCTGGCATGAGCCTCGCCCTGAACACCACGCCGCGCCTGGCCTTGCGCGCCCCACGCCTGCGCCTCGGCCGCGTCGATCCGCTGCTGGCCGCCGCCGCCGCGCTGGCCGTGCTTCTTCTGCTGCTCGCCCTGCTGGCGCCCTGGATCGCACCCTTCGACCCGAACCAGCAGAAGCTGTTGTCCCGGCTGCGGCCCCCGTTGGGCTTCGATCGCGCCCTGGCGCCGTACTGGCTGGGCACCGACCAGCTGGGCCGCGACATCCTGTCCCGCTGCCTCTACGGCCTGCGGCTCTCCCTCGCGCTCGCCTTCTTCGGCGGGTTGCTCGGGCTGGTGATCGGCGTGGCCGTCGGGCTGCTGGCCGGGCTGGCCCGCGGCGTGGTGGATACGCTGCTGATGGGCCTGGCGGACGTGAAGCTCTCCGTGCCGTTCACGCTGGTGGCACTGCTGGTGATCGCGCTGGCCGGCACCTCCACCCAGGTGCTGCTGGTGGTCCTCGGCCTCGCCTATTGGGCGCATTTCGCGCGCCTGGTGCGCGGCCAGGTCATCGCCCTGCGCGACATGCCCTATGTGGAGGCCGCCCGCGCAGTCGGCGCCTCCCCGCTGCGCGTGGCGCTGCGGCACATGATCCCGAACCTGGTCTCCCCGGTGGTGGTGATGGCCACGCTCAATTTTTCCAACCTCATCCTGCTCGAATCCTCGCTGTCGTTCCTGGGCATCGGCGTGCAGCCGCCCACCGCGACGCTGGGATCCATGGTGGGCCAGGGGCGCGACTACATGGCCTCCGCGCCATGGGTGGTGGCCGCCCCCGCCCTGCTGATCGTGATCGTTGCCCTGGTGGCCATGCTGCTGGGCGACTACCTGCGCGACCGCGTCGATGCGCGGCTGCGCGAACGCTGACATGTCCGACACCGGAATGGGGATGAAAAAGATGATGCGACGCAGCCTGCTGGCCGCCGCGGCGGCCGTGATGATCGGAGGGGGCGCGGGTGCGCAGGAACTGCGCGTGGGCGTGCAGAACATGGCCCCGTTCCTGGATCCCGGCCGGGATTTCTCCAATGTCGGCTCGCAGTTCTACGTGAACGCGTTCGACCCGATGATCGGCAAGGACCACACCCGTATCGAAAGCGCCTGGCTGCCCGGCATCGCCACCGCCTGGAAGCAGATCTCGCCCACCGTGATGGAACTCACCCTGCGCGACGACGTCGTGTTCCACAACGGCGAGAAAATGACGGCCGAGGACGTGGTGTTCTCGATCGAGCGCATCATCAACCCCACCTTCCCGCCCTACAACGTGCGCAAGCGCGACACGCTGCCGAACATCGCTGCGGTGGAAATGGTGGATGCGCGCACCGTGCGCGTGATCGCCGCCAAGCCGGAGCCGCTGTTCGAAACGCTGCTGAACACCCAGCAGACCATGATCGTGCCGAAGAAATACATCGCCGGCCTCACCGGCGACCCGAACCAGCTCGAGAACACCGATTACGAGGCCTTCGCGCTGAAGCCCGTCGGCACCGGCGCCTACCGCATCGCCGAGTTCGTTCCCAACCAGCGCCTGGTCTATGTCCGCCACGACGCCTACTGGGGCC
The DNA here is from genome assembly GCA_945888575.1 of Asaia bogorensis. Lineage (GTDB taxonomy): Bacteria > Pseudomonadota > Alphaproteobacteria > Acetobacterales > Acetobacteraceae > CAMDGX01. The sequence continues at coordinate 22,191 of CAMDAM010000009.1, forward strand.
CGAAGGCGCCGCTGGCGAAGGTCACGATCACTCGCATCCCCGAACTCTCCTCGCGCATCACCGCGCTCAAGAACGGCGAGGTGGACATCGTCACCAACATCCCGCCCGACCAGCTCTCCGTCATCGATGGCGACCCGAAGCTGAAGGTCGAGGGCATGGTCACCCCGATCTTCCACGTGATCATCTTCAACACCGAGAACCCGAAGATGGCCAACCCCAAGCTGCGCCAGGCGCTGTCGTTGGCGATCGACCGCAAGACGATGAACGAAGCGCTGTGGGGCGGGCGCGCGGTGGTGCCGAGCAGCCACACCTATGCGCAATTCGGCGCGCTCTACATGCCGGAGCTGAACACATTCGAATACAACCCAGCGAAGGCGCGCCAACTGCTGAAGGAGGCCGGCTACGACGGCTTCCCGATCCGCTTCGACACCGGGGCGGCGTACTACACCAACGCCCTGTTGGCGGCGCAGGCGATCCAGGAGATGTGGGCCGAAGTGGGCGTGAAGATGCAGATCAACGTCGACGAGGTCTGGAGCGGCCGCGACCCGACGATGATGGCGCGCAACTGGTCCAACCCGCTCTACTTCCCCGATCCCGTCGGCAGCTTCGGCATCATGTGGGCGCCCACCGGCAACTCCGCCACCGAAGGCCGCTTCAAGCCCGATGCCGCGTATGAGGCGATGTGGGAACGCTTCCGCTTCTCCACCGATCTGGCCGAACGCAAGAAGGCCTATGCGGAGCTGATGGGCTGGATCAAGGAGAACCCGCCGGTCCTCCCGCTCTACCAGCCCTACGAATCCTACGGCCTGCGCCGCGGCGTGGCCTGGAAGCCGCTGCCGGGGCACATCCCCTACGTGCTGGATTTCCGCGCCGGCAAGCTGATGCTGAGCGCCAACTGATGCCGGCAGTGCGCATCGCCGTGGTGGCCGATATCCACCACGGCGCCAACCACATGACCAAGCTGGGCAGCTCCGCGCTGCCCCTCCTGGCCGAATTCCGCCGCTTCGTGGCCGAGGCCCGGCCCGATGCGGTGGTCGATCTCGGCGACCGCATCTCCGACAGCAACCGCGATACCGACGTCGCCCTCGCCCGCGAGGTCGCCGAAGCGTTCCGCCCAATGAACGTTCCCCGCTTCCACATCTGCGGCAACCACGACCGCGACCATATGGAAGTGGCCGACAATGCCGACCTGCTCGGCCAGGAGCTCGGCAACACCACCATAGATCTCGGCGGCTGGCGCCTGGTGCTGTGGCGGGCAGACAGCCGCATCCGCCGCCAGCACCGCGACGGCATGCACGGCTTCGTGCTCGCGGAGGCCGACCTGCTCTGGCTCGCCGGCGTGGTCCGTCAGGCCGACCGGCCGCTGGCGATCATGAGCCACGTGCCCGTCTCCGGCCACGCCCAGACCGGCAACTACTATTTCGAGCGCAACCCGCACCTCTCCACCTATCCCGGCGCGGAGCGCGTGCGCGCCGTCCTGCGCATGGCCCGGGTGCCGGTGGTGTGCATCGCCGGCCACGTGCACTGGAACACGCTCACCACGGTGGACGGCATTCCGCACATCACGCTCCAGTCGCTTACCGAAAGCTTCACCACCCATCCCGCCCCGGCCGCTTCCTGGGCGCTGCTGGAGCTCGACGAGGCGATCAACTGGGAAGTGTTCGGCGAGGACCGCTTCGCCCACCGCCAGGATGCCGCCGCCACGCTGCGCCGCTGGGTGCCGCCGCTGGCGCCCTTCGCCCCGGCCCCTGACCGCGGCTGACGCACCCTCCCGGGAGGCACCGCCACGCTGTCTCGGAACCTTCACCGCCCGGTCACAGGCGTGTCGCCGCCCAGGGGGTAAGGCAGCCCCGCTCCCCAACTCCCCCAAGGGTCTCCCGATGCGCCTGATCCAGCTGTCCGACACCCATGTCTCCGCCCGGCACCGCATGTTCGAGCCGAACATCGAAGCCACCGCGGCATGGCTGCGGGAGAACGCGCCGGAGCTGATCATCCACACCGGCGACATGGCGATGGACGGCGCCGGCGACGTGGCAGACATGGAAGCCGCCGCCGCCTGGCACGCCCGCCTGGGCGCCCAGATCCGCGCCGTCCCCGGCAACCACGACGTGGGCGACACCGCCGCGATCAAGCCGACGCAGGTGGTGAACGACGAACGCCTCGCCACTTGGCGCAGCCGCATCGGCCCGGATTACTGGGCCGAAGATCGCGGAAGCTGGCGCCTGATCGGCCTGGACGCGATGCTGCTCGGCACCGGCCACGCCGAGGAGGAACGCCAGTTCGCCTGGCTGGCCGAGGCCCTCGCCACCCCGGCCCCGGTCGCCGTCTTCCTGCACAAGCCGCTCTTCGTCGACCACGCCGAGGAAGGCCCGCGTGGCTACTGGACCGTCACCCCCACCCCGCGGCGCCGCCTGCTGGACCTGTTCGCCACCGCCCGCGTGCGCCTCATCGCCAGCGGCCATCTGCACATCTTCCGCGATGTGGTGATCGACGGCATCCGCCATGTCTGGGGCCCCTCGGCTGCCTTCGTCTGCGGCGACAGCCAGGAGCCGGAACTCGGCGGCAGCCGCCAGCTCGGCCTGGTGGAGCACATCTTCGGCGCCGACGAGGTCACCAGCCGCTTCATCCGCCCGGAAGACCTCACCGACCACACCATCGAGCCGCATAGCGAAACGCTCTACCCTCGCCCGAAGGTAACGGCGTAACCCAGGACCACGCCGCGCTGCACCTGCCCCCCACCCCGTTCATCACCTGCTCGCGGCCGACGCCTGATGTCCAGCTGGTGCACCGGGAAGCCCCGGTCCCCTCCAGGCCATGGGTGGCGACCATTGACCCCATCCGGTGAACCACCCCGCCAGAACCGCTGCGGGCCACCTGATGCGCTGACCTTGCCACGATCGGGATGGGTCACTGGACCACGGTTCGGTCACAGCGGGTCAAAGCCCCTGGCCCGGCCTTACCTCTCCCGCTTCGGCTTGTCCTGGATCGCCTCCGGCCACGGAACGATCGTGCCGGGCACCGTGGTATCGACCCCGCCAAGCGCATAGGTCCGCCGGCACAGTTCGCTCGCCAGCGCCGTCCGGTCGCTGATCTCGGCCAGGTCCGCAAACGGGATCAGCTCCCCGATCGTCATCCCCAGCCGCGTGCCGAATCGCCGCCGGATTTCGCCGGCGATCAGCGCCAGCCGCAGCGTCACGCTGTAATGGCTCACGATCTGGAACAGCTGGCTGTTCTGCCCCTGGAAATGCACCGGCAGCACCGGGCACCGCCCGCGCTGCACCAGTTGCCCGGCGATCGGCTGCCACGGCCCGTCCATCGCCGGCCGCCGCCCCCACCGGTCCGGCGCCGTGGAAATCGCCCCGGCCGGGAACACCACCAGGCACCCGCCCGCCTCCAGCTGCGCCCGCGCCGCCCCCCGCGAGCGGATATTCGTCATTTGCGCCTCGCGCGTGCCGGAGAAATCCAGCGCCAGGAAATGGTCCTCCGTCTCCGGCGCCTGGGACAGCACGGAGTTGATCAGCAGCTTGAAATCCGGCCGCACCTGATGGATCAACCAGCACAGCGCGAACCCGTCCACCAGCCCATAGGGATGGTTCGCCACCACCATCAGCGGCCCGGTGCGCGGAATGCGGTCCAACGCCGTCCGGTCAAAATCCAACTCGATCTGCGACCGCCGCAGCATCTCGCTCCAGAAGCTCTCCTTCGTGCCGCCCTCGGCCCGGAAGGCGCTGTACACCGCCTTCAGCTTGCGCTGCCCCGTCACCCGCTCCACCGCCCACACCACGGCGCGGCGCGTGGCAGACATGGCGGGGTCGATATAGGAAATCGCGGGCTCGTCCCCGCTGGAGGAATCGGTCAGCGATGCGGTCTGGGCGACTGGCATGCAGGTGAAGCCTCTGCAGGCCGCCATCGGCGGCGTTCAACAGGAAGCCTCAGTCTAGCGCCGAAAACCGCCTCCACCATTCCGTCATGAAAACATCATGAAACCAGGGCGACGCAGTGCCCGGCACACTATCGAGGTTCGCTGATACGTCCTTGCGCCTCCAGGCCCGGCAAGGCGGAGCGATCGAGCTTCCCTCCCACGGTCCGCGGCAACGCCTCGATCGTATGAAAGGCGGAGGGCACCATGTGCCGCGGCAGATGGGCCTGCGCAAAGCGCCGCACCTCCGCCGGCTCCACGGCGGCACCTGGCGTCGGCACCAGATAGGCCACAAGGAAGGACGATCCCGATTCATCCGCAACGGCCCGAACGGCCGCGTCTGCCACGGCGGGGTGGCGCAGCAGCACGCTTTCGATCTCCTCCGGCGTGATGCGGTGGGCGCGCAGCTTGATCTGGTTGTCCACTCGGCCAAAAACCCTCAGGAGACCGTCCGCCCCCACGCACCCGACATCGCCGGTACGGTAGTGGCTCCGCCCATCCTGCGGCGTCAGGGTGCCGAACACCTCCTGGGTCAGATCAGGCCGCTTCCAATACCCGGACGTCATGAAGGGAGCGCGCACGGTGATTTCGCCGACCTCGCCCGGTGCCACCGCGTCGCCCTTCGCGTCGATAAGTCGCACCTCCACGCCCGATGGCGGCCTTCCGACCGGCACGGCGTCGCCCTCCTGCAAGGCGCCGCGGATCGAATGCGAAGCGATCTGCACGAATTCCGAACTGCCGTAGTTGTTGGTGGCAATGCCGCCTTCGGGCATCAGGCGCAGGGCCAGGTTGATGTCACCGGCAGCCACGGGTTCACCGCTGAGCGTCACGACGCGCAGGTCGGGCAGGGGGCCGCCCGGCAGCAGCGTCACCGAAAGGGATCGCAGGATCGAAGGGAAGCATTCGAGCACGCTCACCCGATCCTGTCGTATCCGGCGCGCAATCGCCCGAAGCCCCTCGCCGGTCGCGTCCACAATGTGCAGCGCGGCTCCGATCACCAGGCTGCCCAGCACCACGGCGTGCGGGAAAAACGTGAAATGGCAAAGGCAATCGCCGGCGCGCAGCCCCACGGTCTCCACAAACGCCAGGCCCTGGCCCAGCGCCGCACGGTGGTTGTGCAGCACACCCTTCGGCTGGCCGGTGGAACCCGACGTGTAGCGCAGATACGCCGCCGCCTCCGGCCCGGGATAGAGGCCGGGGTTGTGGTCGTCCCCAGGCAGCCAGCAACCGGCAACGTCCAGCGTCCGAAACGCCGGCTCGAAACCGGCAGCCAAGCTCGGGTCGGTCACAACGCACAGCGCCTCGGCATGCCCGGCCAGATCGCGCCGGCCCTGGTCATGCAGCCGCGGATCGATCACCACATAGCCCCGGCCGGACTTGAGGACGCCCAACACGGCAATGATCCGCTCCACGCAGGGCGGCAGGCACACCGCGACAAAGCCTGAACCGGGCCCGAGCCTGTCCTGCAGCATGCCTGCCAGCCGGTTCGCCGCACGGTTCATCGCGTCGAATGTCAGAACACGGTCCCGCCCAACCAGCGCGACCCGCCCCCCGTTCCTCTCCGCCTGCGCCTCGATCAGACTGAGAACGGAGGGTTCGACGGTCATCGGCCTGGATGGTCCCATTCGATTCTGCCCCCGCCGCCCAGGGCCGCGTCAGCCCGCGTGCCAGAGCTGCCGCATGCCGGTCGCGATCCGCTCCACATCCCGCACGCTATTGTACCCATGGAAGCTGAATCGTATGCGCCCATGCCCATTCCAGGCCCAGATCCCCTGCCGATACAGCGAATCCGTCCATTCCTGCGCCCGCGCATGGTCGATGCACACATTCGCCGCATGCCGCCCATCCTCGCGTGGCGTCGTCACCGGAATCCCCGCCTCCGCCAGCCGATCGAGCAGATCCGCCGACAGCGCCGCGATATGGCGGGAGGTCTCCTCGGGATCATGCTCCGCCAGGTATTCCAATGCCCCCGTCAGCACATACACCGGCCCATGCGCCGGATTCCCGCGCGTGAACCGCAGCGCATCCGCCCGCAGCGCCGTCCCGGCCACGTAATCCGGCCGCGGAATCGGCGCCAGCGAATGCCACCCCCCGGTCGGCGGCGCCCAATTCGGCTGACGCGCCCGGTTCCAATAGGCCACCGCCACCCCGGTCATCCCCAGCAGCCATTTGTAGCAGGCCGAGAACCCGAAATCGGCCAGATGCGCCGGCACGGCCTGGTTGCCCGCCAGCTGCGTGAAATCCACCACCACCAGCGCGCCCACCCGGTCCGCCGCCGCCCGCAGGCTCGCCAGGTCGTATTTCTCCCCGGTCAGGTAGGAAACCGCACTCACCCCGATCACCCGCGTCCGCGCCGTCACCAGCGCCTCCAGCCGCCCCGGCGCCATCCCGCTCGCCACCTTCAGCGTCAGCGAGGGATTCCGCCGCAACCCGAACGGCATCACCACGGAGGGATACTCGTGCGCATCCACCACCACCTCGTCGCCCTCGGCCCAATCGAGGCTGTCCGCCACCATCGCCACCCCGTCGGCCACGCTGGAAACGAACCCGATATCCCCAGCCGCACACCCCCAGGGCCTGGCGATCAGCTCCCGCGCCCGCTCCACCTGCGCCTCCATGCGCGTGCGCCCGGGCATGCCGATCCCCTTGTCGATCCCGTACTGCCGCAACGCATCGTCATGCCGCAGCAGCCACAGCGGCTCGCCCCCGGCGCACACATGGCTCACCCCCTCCGTCAGCCGGAAGGCAGCGGGATCGAACAGCGGATGCGTGGTCATGGTCGTCTCCTCCAGGTGGCGGAAGCATGGCCCAGCAGCCCGCGCCTTACAATTTCGCCACGCCCCGCAGCATCCGGTTGACCCCCGCCCCCGCCCGCCGCAGCATCCCCACGAACTCCAGGGGATCGAACCATGAGCACAGCATCCATCGGCCGCCGCGGCATCATGGCCGGCGGCACCGCGCTGGCCGCATCCGGCATCATCCGCCCGCGCGAAGCCCGCGCCGCCCGCCCCGTCGTCGCGGTCCTGGAGTCGGAGGTCGTCATCCTCGACCCCCACATGATCACCGCCACCATCACCCGCACCTTCGGCACCCTGGTGTTCGACACGCTGTTCGGCCAGAACGAGAAGGGCGAGGTCAAGCCGCAGATGCTGGAGGGCTACACGGCGTCGGCCGACAAGCTCACCTGGGACTTCACCCTGCGCTCCGGCCTCAAATGGCACGATGGCGAGCCCGTCACCCCCGCGGACTGCACCGCCTCCCTCAAGCGCTGGATGCCGCGCGACGCGTTGGGCCGCATGCTCGCCGCCGCCACCACCAGTCTGGAGCCCACCGGTGCGGCCACCTTCCGCCTGGTGCTGAAGGAGCCCTTCCCCCTCCTGCTCGATGTGCTCGGCAAGCCCAACGCCCCGCTGCCCGTCATCATGCCGCAGAAGATCATGGCCGAGGCCGGCGACGGCCGCATCAAGACCATCATCGGCTCCGGCCCCTTCCGCTTCGTCCCCGCCCGCTGGAAGCCCGGCGCCTCCATGATCCTGGAGCGCAACCAGGCCTACGTCTCCCGCCCCGAGCCCGCCGATTTCCTCTCCGGCGGCAAGCACGTGAAGATCGACGAGCTGGATTTGCGCGTGATGCCGGATGCCAACACCGGCTCCAACGCACTGACGGCCGGCGAGATCGACTACATGCAGTTCCTGCCCTTCGAAACGCTTGAAATCCTTGAGAAGAACCGGAACCTCAAGGTCTTCGGCGCCATGGGCATCCACATGTACCAGGGCAATTTCCGCCTCAACCACGCGGCCCCGCCCTTCGACAACCCCCGCGTGCGCCAGGTGCTGTGGAAGCTGGTGGACCAGGCGTCCATCCTCGATGCCATCGGCATCCCCGCCAAATACCGCCTCGATCGCTGCGACAGCTTCTGGATGTGCGACACCCCCTACAGCACGCTGGAAGGCGCGGGTGCCGCCAAATACGACGTTGCCGCCGCCAAGCGCGAACTCGCCGCCAGCGGCTACAAGGGCGAGCCCGTCATCATCATGGATGTCGCCGGCTCCATCAGCGAAACCGCCAGCCGCGTGCTCCAGCAGGCCATGCAGCAGGCCGGCTTCAACGTGCAGGCCCAGCAGATGGATTGGGGCACCGTCCTCGCCCGCCGCGCCCGCCGCGAAGGCTGGAGCATGTTCCCGGTCTATTCCAACGGCACCGACATGCTGAACCCGCTCACCCATTTCTACGTCGCCGCCACCTGCGGCGACTTCCCCGGCTGGTCCTGCGACCAGCGCATCCCGGAGCTCCTGAAGCAGTTCACCAAGGCTGACGGCCTTGAAGCCCAGCGCAAGGTGGCCGCCGAGATCCAGAAGGCCTCCTACGAGCTCACCCCCGCCGTCATGTGGGGCCAGTTCACCCGCCCGGCCGGCTACCGCAACACGCTCAGGAATTTCATCGAATCGTCGTACCCGTTCTTCTGGCAGGTGGAGAAGGCCTGAGAGCCTGTTCGAGAACGCGCTCTGGCGAGCCAGAGGCGGCCGCTTGGCCGCCGGCCGGCGGTGATGCGCGAGCACCGGAGCGGAGCGGCCTGGTGGCCGTGAGCACCGGAGCACAGCGCATCGCCGTCGGATGGCCGCCAGAGGTGAGTTAGCGGACGGGCTCGCAGGGAGGTTGCCCTCAGGGCATCCTCCCGGCACACTAGGGTATCGAACGGCGGTGGCTGGCCGGTCAGGCGGGCCCATGTGGGGCGCACTCCGCCTCGCCTGGGCCTCGGAGCCGCGCGCAACGAGGGAGCAAACATGCCCAGTCTGAACTACGTCGCACCCACCACGGTCAATGATGCCGTCAAGATCCTGGCGGATGCATCCGGCCCCACCCGGGTCATGTCCGGCGGCACGGACCTGCTGGTCCAGCTGCGCGCCGGCCGCATCAGCCCGGAGCTGATCGTCGACACCAAGAAGATCCCGGGGATCATCGGCATCACCGGCTCCGCCGCGGAAGGCTTCACCATCGGCGCCGCCACCACCGGCGCGGAGCTGGGTGACCACAAGGCGCTCAAGGCCGCCTATCCCGGCGTCGTCGAAGCCGCCAACCTCATCGGCTCCAAGCAGGTCCAGGGCCGCGCCTCGCTGGCCGGCAACCTCTGCAACGCCTCCCCGGCCGCCGACTCGGTGCCCGCGGTGATCGCCGCCGGCGGCACCGTCACCATCGCCGGCCCCGCCGGCACTCGCACCGTGGCCGCCGAGACCATCGTCACCGCCCCCGGCCGCACCTCCCTGGCCAAGGGCGAGTTCATCGTCTCCTTCCACCTGCCCGCCATCAAGGGCAAGACGTCGGACGCCTATCTCCGCTTCATCCCCCGCACGGAGATGGACATCGCGGTGGTCGGCTGCGGCGTCTCCATCACGGTGGACGGCTCCGGCACCATCACCGCCGCCAAGATCAGCCTCGGCGCCGTCGCCCCCACCCAGGTTCCCGTCGATGCCTCCTGCATCATCGGCACCAAGCTGGACGACGCGGCCCTGGCCAAGCTCGATGCCGCGGCCCAGGCCATGTGCAACCCGATCGACGACAAGCGCGGCACCATCGAGTTCCGCACCAAGGTGGCCGGCGTCCTCGCCCGCCGCACCGCGAAAATCGCATACGACCGCGCGGGAGCCCGCTGAGACAATGAGCAAGATCCACGTCGAAACCACCATCAACGGCGAACCGATGGAGTTCCTCGCGAACCCCGGCGAATCGCTGCTCGATGCGCTGCGCAACACGCTGAACCTCACCGGCACCAAGGAAGGCTGCGGCTCCGGTGACTGCGGGGCCTGCACCGTCATCATCGACGGCCGCATGACCTGCTCCTGCCTGGTCCTGGCCGTCGAGGCCGGTGGGCACGAGATCACCACCATCGAGGGCATCGCCCAGGGCGACACGCTGCACCCGATCCAGAGGAAGTTCCTCGAGAACGCCGCACTGCAGTGCGGCTTCTGCACCCCGGGCTTCATCGTCGCCACCAAGGCGCTGCTCGACAAGAACCCCGACCCGACGGAAACCGAAATCCGTTTCTGGCTGGCCGGAAACCTGTGCCGCTGCACGGGCTATGATAAGATCGTCCGCGCGGTGCAGGATGCCGCGGCAGAAATGCGAGGGGGCTGAACACATGACATTCATCGGTAACAAGAGCGACCTGCGCGTCGTCGGCACCCGCCCCGTGCGGCCCGATGGCGTGGATAAGGTGACCGGCCGCGCCGTCTACGGCGCCGACGCCACCATGCCCGGGCAGATCATCGGCAAGGTGTTGCGCAGCCCGCACCCCCACGCCAAGATCATCTCGATCGACACCTCCAAGGCCGAGAAGCTTCCCGGCGTGAAGGGCGTGATCACCTCGGCCGACATCCCCAACATCCCGTCCGAGGAAGCCTTCGTCGGCGAAGGCCCGATGAACTTCCGCGACCTCAGCCTCAACTGCATGGCCCGCGACAAGGTCCTCTACGAAGGCCATGTCGTCGCCGCCGTCGCCGCCATCAATGATGCCGTCGCCGATGCCGCGCTGAAGCTGATCGACGTGAAGTACGAGATCCTGCCGCACGTGATCGACGTGGAGGAGGCGATGGCCCCCGGCGCGCCGATCCTGCACGACAACCTCTTCACCGCCGGCGTCACCCCGAAGCCGACCACGGCCTCGAACGTGGCCAAGCAGGTCCGCTTCACCATCGGTGACGTCGAGGCCGGCTTCAAGCAGGCCGACGTGATCGTCGAGCAGACCTACACCACCGCCCCGGTCCACCAGGCCTATATCGAGCCGCATGCCTGCGTGGCCGCCATCGCCGCCGACGGCCAGGTGCTGATCACCGCGTCCAGCCAGGGTCACTTCATGATCCGGGCCTACACCGCGAAGCTGCTGAACATCGACATCGCCAACATCCGCGTCACCAACGCCGAAATCGGCGGCGGCTTCGGCGGCAAGACGGTCGTGTATCTGGAGCCGCTGGCGGTCGCCCTGTCCAAGAAGTCGGGCCGCCCGGTCAAGATGACCATGACCCGCGAAGACGTGTTCCGCGGCACCGGCCCCACCTCGGGCGGCACCATCTGGGTGAAGGTCGGCGCCACCAAGGACGGCAAGATCACCGCCGCCCAGACCGTCATCAAGCTGCAGGCCGGCGCCTTCCCGGGCTCGCCGATCAACCCCGCCCTGATGTGCGCCTTCGCGATGTACGACCTCGCGAACGTGGACACGCTGGGCTACGACGTGGTCAGCAACCGCCCGAAGGTCGCCGCCTACCGCGCCCCCGGCGCGCCGATCTCGTCCTTCGCGGCCGAGAGCGCCATCGACGATCTCGCCCGCAAGCTGGGCATGGACCCGATCGACCTGCGCCTGAAGAACGCGGCCAAGCAGGGCTCCAAGACGGTCTACGGCGTCACCCACGGCGTGATCGGCTACGAGGAAGTGCTGAACGCCGCCAAGGCGCATCCGCACTGGACCGCCCCCCTGGGCAAGAACCAGGGCCGTGGCCTGGCCACCGGCTTCTGGTTCAACATCGGTGGCGAGAGCACCGGCGGCGTCTTCATCAACGAAGACGGCACGGCCAGCGTCGTCACCGGCTCGCCCGACATCGGCGGCTCGCGCGCCTCGATGGCCATGATGGCCGCCGAAGTGCTCGGCATTCCGTATGAGAAGGTCCGCGCCGTCATCCCCGATACCGCCAGCATCGGCTTCACCCACGTCACCGGCGGCAGCCGCGTCACCTATGCCACCGGCATGGCCGTGACCCAGGCCGCACAGGCCGTGGTGGAAGACCTCAAGAAGCGCGCCGCCATGATCTGGGACATCAGCCCGGAAGCGGTCGAGTGGAAGGATGGCGAAGCCGTCCCCGCCGGCGCCAACGCCGGTGGCTTCGATCCGCTGCCGCTCGCCGCCATCGCCATGAAGGCCGCCAAGACCGGCGGTCCGATCGGCTCGGAAATCTCGGTGAACGCCCAGGGCGCCGGCCCCGGCTTCGGTGCGCATATCTGCGACATCGAGGTTGATCCGGAAACCGGCCACAGCACCATCCTGCGCTACACCGCGGTGCAGGATGTCGGCCGCGCCATCCATCCGGCCTACGTCGAAGGCCAGATCCAGGGCGGCGCCGTTCAGGGCATCGGCTGGGCGCTGAACGAAGAGTACATCTACAACAAGAAGGGGCTCATGGATAACGCGGGCTTCCTCGACTACCGCATCCCCGTGGCCTCGGATCTCCCGATGATCGAAGCCGTGCTGGTGGAAGTCCCCAACACCCGCCACCCGTTCGGTGTGCGCGGCGTGGGCGAAGTGCCGATCGTTCCTCCGATGGCCGCCGTCCGCAACGCCATCCGCGGCGCGATCGACCTGGAGATGTTCCACCTGCCGATGTCCCCGCCCCGCATCCGTGCGGCCGTGGATGCGGCAAAGGCCCCCAAGGCCGCCGAGTAATCTGAGAGTGCCTACGGTCGTCATCTCGGGCTCCTCCTGCCGTGACTTCACACACGGCGAGAGCGAGTTCGAGGTGGCGGCCACCACCTTCCGCCAGCTCATCCGCGAGCTGGAACAACGCTTCCCCGGCCTCGGCG
>CAMDAM010000010.1 GCA_945888575.1 Asaia bogorensis
CCAGGGCCAATAAGCAACTCCTGGGAGCTGGCTCTGTCGGAATCCTGGTTTCGGTAACTGGTGCCCACCTGCTCACGCAGGCCTTGGGAGGATGCACCGCCAACGGCCATGGTGGCTCCACACTCTTCTCCTCCGAACGATGACCTCGCTGCCGCCAAGCGGGCGGCGAGGGTGGCTGCGTTGGCGCGACGGTCCGGGCTGGACCCGGCGCTGGGGCGCGCGCTGGGCGAGCGCCTGCTGGCCGAGATGCCGCCACCTGCGGGCGCGGTGGTGAGCGGGTTCTGGCCGATGGGGGCTGAAATCGACATCCGCCCGCTGCTGGAGGCGCTGCACGGTCGTGGGCACACAGTGGTTCTGCCGGAGACGCCACCGCGCGGAAATCCCTTGATTTTCAGGCGCTGGGCGCCCGGCATGGCGATGGTGACCGAACGCTTCGGCACGCTGCGGCCCACCGGCGAGGTGCTGGCGCCGGACTGGCTGCTGGTGCCGCTACTGGCCTTCGACCGCGCCGGGCGGCGGCTGGGCTATGGCGGCGGCTACTACGATCGCACGCTAGCCGGGTTGCCCAACGCCGTGGCGATCGGCTGCGGCTGGGCGGCGCAGGAAGTGGCGGAGGTGCCGGCCGATGCGCTGGATGTGCGGCTGCCAGCGATCGCCACTGAGCAGGGGGTGGTGCGGGTGGGCCTGTAGCCCACCCTGGGTCCTTAGCCTTCCTGGATCGCGTAGAACTTGCGCACGGGCTTCACCGTCTCCCACACGCCCTTGAAACCCTTGGGAATCAGGAAGGTGTCGCCGGCGCGGTAGGTTTCGGTGACGCCGCTTTCGTCCGTCAGGCGCACCTCGCCTTCCAGCAGCGTGCACAGCTCGTCCTTGGTGTAGTGGATGTCGGCACGGCCGGGCTGGGCGGCCCAGAAGCCGGCGCGGAAGCCGTCGCGCTGGTACCAGTTCTTGCTGGTCATGCGCTTGCCCTCATCCGGCTGCGTCGCGGCGTCGAAGCGGATGGTGCGGATGGTGGTGGGCTGGGCGTCGTTGGGCATGTCGGACTCCTCTCGTGTGCCAGCCACCCTACCACGGCTTGGCCGGGCGGGGCTCGTTGACTTCGCGTAAGGCGGCGCCTACGCCGCGCGGATGCGAATACTCTTCCTGGGCGATGTCGTGGGCCGCAGCGGGCGCGATGCGCTGGTGGCGAAGCTGCCGGACCTCAAGCGAACCCTGCGCGCCGAGCTGGTGGTGGTGAACGGCGAGAATGCGTCGCACGGCTTTGGACTGGCGCCGGACATGGCGAAGGCGTTCTTCGCCGCCGGGGCGGACGTGATCACGCTTGGCAACCACGCCTGGGACCGCAAGGAAATCCTCGGCTACATCGCCGAGACGCCCCGCCTGATCCGGCCGCTGAACTTCCCGCCCGGCACGCCCGGGGCCGGGGCCACCACCGTGGAACTGCCCGACCGGCGCCGCGCCGTGGTGATCAACGCCATGGGCCGGTTGTTCATGGATGCGCTGGATTGCCCGTTCCGGCTCTCGGCGCAGGAACTGGCCAAATACAAGCTGGGCTCCTCCGTCTCCGCCATCGTGGTGGATTTCCATGCCGAGGCCACCAGCGAAAAAATGGCCTTCGCGCACAGCTTCGATGGCCAGGTCTCTCTGGTGGTGGGCACGCACACGCACTGCCCTTCCGCCGATCACCAGATCCTGCCCGGCGGCACCGCCTTCCAATCCGATGCCGGGATGTGCGGCGATTACGACAGCGTGATCGGCATGCAGAAGGAAGGGGCCGCCATCCGGTTCTGGCGCAAGATGCCAGGCGAACGGCTGGCGCCGGCGGATGGCGAGGCCACGCTGTGCGGCCTGTTCGTCGTCACCGATGACACCACGGGCCTCGCCACAGTCGTGGAACCGGTGCGCCTGGGCGGGCGACTGTCACAGTCCATGCCATCGGTGTAGAAACCCCTCGACGCTTCGGCGGCGGAGAGGAAGGAAGGCCAGGGCTCTGCCCTGGACCCGCCAGGGGGCGAGCGCCCCCTGGACCCGCGTCTACTTCCGCCTTCGGCGGGGAGGGGCCGTCCGGGCGGTTCGATCGGCCTCGATGGCCCCTCCCCGCCGAAGGCGGAACAGGTGATGGGTTCCAAGGGCCCCCGCCCTTGGTGGGGTCCAGGGGCAAAGCCCCTGGCCTTGCTTTCTCGCCCTCGCTGAAGCGCCGAAGGGTTTCGACAATGAGGGGCACATGGCCGGGCATTCGCAGTTCAAGAACATCATGCATCGCAAGGGCGCGCAGGACGCCAAGCGGGCCAAGGTGTTTGCCAAGTTGATCCGGGAGATCACGGTGGCGGCGCGGGCGGGTCTGCCGGATCCCGCGGCGAATCCGCGGCTGCGGGCGGGCGTGCTGGCGGCGCTGAAGCAGAACATGACGCGCGATGCCATTGATCGTGCGATCAAGAAGGCGGCCGGCGCGCAGCAGGGCGACGACTACACCGAGGTTCGCTACGAGGGCTACGGCCCCGCGGGCGTGGCGGTGATCGTGGAGGCGCTGACGGACAATCGCAACCGCACCGCCTCCGACGTGCGGGCGGCGTTTGCCAAGCATGGCGGCGCGCTGGGCGAGACGAATTCTGTTTCTTTTTTGTTCTCTCGGCTCGGCGTGGTGCGGTATGCCGCCAGTGTCGCCAGCGAGGATGCGATGCTGGAGGCGGCGATCGAGGCGGGTGCCGAGAATGTGGAGAGTAGCGCCGAGGGGCATGAGGTGACGATGCCCGTGGAGGATCTGTTCGCGGTGCGCGATGCGCTGGAGGCGAAGTTCGGCGCGCCGGAGTCGGCGAAGCTGGAATGGCGGCCGAACACCACGGCGAGCCTGGATGAGGACAAGGCCGCTTCGGTGATGAAGTTGCTGGACGTGCTGGAGGACAATGACGACGTGCAGAACGTGTGGGCGAACTTCGAGGTGGACGAGGCGGTGATGGCGAAGCTGTCCGCCTGATGGCGCTGGTTCGGCTTCTCGGGATTGATCCCGGCCTGCGCTTCACCGGCTGGGGCATGCTGGAGGTGGACGGCAACCGGCTGCGCCATCTCGGCGACGGGGTGATTGCCACCGACAGTGCCGAGAGCGTGCCGGACCGGCTGAAGGTGCTGCACGATGCGCTGGGCCAGGTGATGGATGCGTGGCTGCCCGACGAGGCGGCGGTGGAGGAGACCTACGTGAACCGCAACGGCACCGCCACGCTGAAGCTGGGCTACGCCCGTGGCGTGGCGCTGCTGGCGCCGGCGCTGCGCGGGATTTCGGTGGCGGAGTATGGCGCCAAGACGGTGAAACTGAGCGTGGTCGGCACCGGCGGGGCGGACAAGGACCAGGTGCAGATGATGGTGCGGCGGCTGCTGCCGGGCTCGATCCTGAAGCGGGCGGACGCGGCGGATGCGCTGGCGGTGGCGATCTGCCATGCGCATCACCGGGCGAGCCGGATCAAGTGGAGCGCCGCTCAGTGATCGCGAAACTCACCGGGAAGATCGAGCAGATCGAGGCGGATCGCTGCGTGGTGGACGTGAACGGCGTCGGCTACCTGGTGAACGCCTCCACGCGCACGCTGGCGGCGTTGCCGGCGGGGCAGGTGGCCTCCGTGCTAGTGGAGATGCATGTGCGCGAGGACGCGATTGTTCTTTATGGATTTTTCGAGGGCGCCGAACGCGAGTGGTTTCGCCTGCTGACCACGGTGCAGGGGGTGGGCGCCAAGGTGGCGTTGAACATCCTCTCGGCATTGTCGCCGCGCGACCTGATCGCTGCGATCCAGGCCGGTGATCGCGGGGCGCTGACGCGGGCGCCGGGCGTAGGGGCGAAGCTGGCGGTGCGGTTGCTGACGGAACTGCGCGAGAAGGCCGGCGCCATGCCCTCTGGCATCGGGTTCTCGCCGGTGCTGCCGCCGCCGGTGGGCGGTGTGGAGAGCGATGCGCTGTCCGCCCTGGTGAATCTCGGCTACCGGCGCGCAGAGGCGCAGGCGGCGGTGGCGAAGGTGCTGGAGCGGCTGGGCGAGGATACGTCGCTGGATGCCGTCATTCGTGACGGGCTGAAGGAACTGGCGCGGTGAGGAGGCAAGGAAGGTTCACCACGGAGGCACGGAGGGCGCAGAGAAGGCACAGAGGGGAACCGCCACACTTCTCCGTGCCTTCTCCGTGTCCTCTGTGCCTCTGTGGTGAATCTTTATTCTCCAGGACGCTGGCGCGATGAGCGACCGGGAGGTCTCACCCCGTCGCAGCGAGGAGGACGCCGCCGAGGCATCGCTCCGCCCGCAATCGCTGGCGGACTTCATCGGCCAGAAGGCGAGCCGGGAGAACCTGGCGATCTTCATCGAGGCGGCGCGCCATCGCGGTGAAGCGCTTGATCATGTTCTTCTTCACGGCCCGCCGGGGCTGGGCAAGACCACGCTGTCGCAGATCGTGTCGCGCGAATTGGGCGTGGGGTTCCGTGCCACCTCCGGCCCGGTGATCCAGCGGGCGGGGGACCTTGCGGCGATCCTGACCAATTTGCAGCCACGCGACGTGCTGTTCATCGACGAGATCCATCGGCTGCAGCCGGCGATCGAGGAAATTCTCTATCCCGCGATGGAAGATTTCCAGCTCGATCTCATCATCGGCGAGGGGCCGGCGGCGCGCAGCGTGCGCATCGACCTCGCGCCGTTCACGCTGGTGGGTGCCACCACGCGGGCCGGATTGCTGGCGACCCCGCTGCGCGACCGGTTCGGCATTCCGCTGCGGCTGATCTTCTACACCGCCGAGGAGCTTGAGCTGATCGTCAGCCGC
Source organism: Asaia bogorensis (assembly GCA_945888575.1). Classification (GTDB taxonomy): domain Bacteria; phylum Pseudomonadota; class Alphaproteobacteria; order Acetobacterales; family Acetobacteraceae; genus CAMDGX01. Next base: position 4,786 of record CAMDAM010000010.1, read on the forward strand.
GGCGCGCAGAAGCTTGGTTTTGCACTGACCGCCGAAGGGGCGCGCGAGATCGCGCGGCGCTCGCGCGGCACGCCGCGCATCGCCGGCCGGCTGCTACGCCGGGTGCGGGACTTCGCGCTGGTGCAGAAGGCCTCCCCGGTGACTGCTGAAATTGCGGATGCGGCGCTGCTGCGCCTCGAAGTTGACCGGCTGGGGCTGGATGCGATGGATCGCCGCTACCTGCGCCGCATCGCCGAGCACCATGCCGGCGGTCCCGTGGGCGTGGAGACGCTGGCCGCCGCACTCGCCGAGGCGCGGGACACGTTGGAAGATGTGATCGAGCCCTATCTGATCCAGGAAGGGCTGGTCCTGCGCACCAGCCGGGGCCGCATGCTGGGCGAGCGCGGCTGGCGCCACCTTGGTCTCGCGCCGCCCTCGGGCGGGCCGCAAGGGGCACTTGATCTGCTGTCTGAAGAAGAATGAGCCAGAAAATGAAGGCGCACCGCTATCCGGTTCGCGTCTATTACGAGGATACCGATGCCGGTGGCATCGTGTACCACGCCAATTTTCTGCGCTTTGCCGAGCGTGGGCGCACCGAGGCATTGCGCGACTTGGGTGTTCCGCACGCGGAAATGTCGGCCCTGCATGGCCTATTCTTCATGGTGCGGCGCATCAAAGTGGATTATCTGGCACCGGCGCGGCTGGATGATTCGCTGGTGGTCGAGACGACAACCCTGGCGGTCGGCGGCGCGACGGTCGAGCTGCGGCAGGATGTCGTGCGGGCCGGGGATGAGGTGCTGCTGGCGCGGATTGAATTGCAGTTGGTGTGCGGCCGGATCTCCGACCAGCGCCCGGCGCGCATTCCGCCCCGCTGGCGGGAGGCGATGCTGCGGCTGCGGCCGGAGCAGGAATAGGTCACGGCCACGACTCGGCCATGGCCGGGTCATGATGCGACCACGATCCGCAACGAGGGTCGTGTTCGGAATGAAAGGGACTGGGCCGTGGATCGTGCCGTGGACGCGGTGAAGCTTGGGGCGACGCACGACCTGTCGCTGATAGGGCTGTTCCTGCAGGCCGACATCGTCGTGAAGATCGTGATGCTGATGCTGATCGCAGCCAGCGTCTGGGTCTGGGCGATCGTGTTCGAGAAGGTGACCAGCCTGCGCCGCGCCTCGCGCGCCGCCGATGCCTTCGAGGACCGGTTCTGGTCCGGCGGGAGCCTGGATGACCTGTACGACACTGAGGGCGCCAAGCCCGCGCACCCCATGGCCGCGGTGTTCGGCGCGGCGATGACGGAATGGCGCCGCAGCACCCGTGCCGCAGGCGCCGACCTCGCTCACGGCTTTGCCCGCGAGCGGGTGGAGCGGGCCATGGGCGTTACCATCCAGCGCGAGATGGAGGCGCTGGAGAAATGGATGATTTTCCTCGCCTCGGTGGGCTCCACGGCGCCGTTTGTCGGCCTGTTCGGCACGGTCTGGGGCATCATGAACAGCTTCTCGGCCATCGCGCAGATGCAGAACACCAACCTCGCCGTGGTGGCGCCGGGCATTGCGGAGGCGCTGTTCGCCACCGCCATCGGCCTGATCGCGGCCATTCCCGCGGTGCTCGCCTACAACAAGATCAGCACGGACCTGGCCCGCTTCGCCGTGCGGCTGGAGGGGTTCTCCACCGAGTTCGGCGCCATCCTGTCGCGCCAGTCGGAGGCGAGCCTGTCTGGCGGCGCGCCGCAGGCGCGGGGCTGACATGGCCGGCATGATGCCCAAGGGCGGTGGCCGCAGAGGGCGCTACCAGCCGCTGTCGGAGATCAACGTCACCCCCTTCGTGGACGTGATGCTGGTGCTGCTGATCATCTTCATGGTCGCGGCCCCGCTGATGAACACGGCGGTGAACGTGGACCTGCCGAAAACCTCCGCCAGCCCGGTGAACCAGGACAGCGAGCCGCTGAACGTTTCCGTGGATGCGAAAGGGCAGGTATTCCTGCAGGACCAGCCGATCCAGCTCTCGGAACTGGGCGAGAAGCTCACGGCCATCGCCCAGGAGCAGAAGGACCGCCGCATCTTCGTGCGCGGAGACCGGGCCAACAGCTATGGCACGATGATGGAAGTGATGGGGGTGATCATCCAGGGCGGTTTCACCAAGGTTTCCCTGCTGACCGATCCCTCCGGCACGCGCGCCGTGCCCGCCACGCCTGCGCCGGCGCCCGCCACGGCCCCTGCCGCGCCTCGCCCGCCCGGGCGGGGCTAGCGGACCCTCAAGGACGCCCCGGTGGTGTCGCGGCTGCTCCAGCGCGGAGCCATCCTCTCCGGCGTACTGCATGCCCTGGTGCTGGCTGCGCTGATCGCGGGCGTGACGCTGCGGTTGCCGACGGAGCCGGAGGAGGAACTGCAGGTGGAGCTGGCGCCGGATCCCGGCGAGCCCAGCCCTGCGCCGATCCTAAACACTGTGGAAGCGCCCGCGCCGGCCACCGTGCTGGCCCCGGAGGTGACGCCCGCGCCGCCCGCGCCGGAGCCGCCGAAGCCCGAGCCGCCGCAACCACCCCCGCCTCCCCCTCCGCCACCACCCCCGCCGCCTCCGCCGCCCCCCACGCCGGAGCCGCCGGCGCCGGAGCCGCCGAAGCCGCAGCCACCGCCGCCGGAGCCCTCGCCCGCGCCGCCCACGCCACCGCCTCCTCCGCCGCCGCCGGCGCCCCCCGCGCCGCCGTCGCCGCCGCCGCCGGTGCCGCCTCCGCCTGGGCCTCCGCCCCCGGTGCCGCCGCCGCCTGGCCCGCCCAGCCGCACGGCGCAGCCGAACCCCACGAACAATCCGGCGCCGGACAGCCGCGAGCTGAACAACACGCTGGAACGACTGCGCGCGCTGCAACGGCAGACCCAGCCGCCCACCGGCCGGCCAAACCCGCCCGCCGCTGCCGGCCCGGTGCTGGGCGGCAGCCGCCAGGGCGACATCACCGCCAGCCTCTCCACCCGGCAGCAGGGCGCGATCGGCGACAAGGTGCGCGAATGCTGGACCAAGGATGAGGGCCAGCTGGGCATCGAGACCATGTCGGCTCAGCTGATCGTGACTTTCGATGAGACCGGCACTGCCCGCGACGCGGTGGTGGGCGACGCCGATCGCGGCAGGATGAGCGACCCCCGCTTTCGCGCCTTCGTCGAACGCGCAATCCGCGCTGTGAAAAGTCCGCGCTGCGCCAGCCTGCCGATCCCCCGCAACGAACTGGGCAAGGTCGGCACCCTGACATTCCGGTTCAAGCCGTGAGGCGCATGATCCTCCCGCTGGGCCTCGGCCTTGTCCTGGGCGGTTGCGCGGCGGAGACGCCAATCAGCCCGGCGCCGCTGCCGGCACCGGCCGAGCAACGCCCAATGGGGACGATGGAGCGGCTACGCGCGCTGCAGTATCCGGGACGCGCCCGGCTGCGAGCGGAGCTCGCCGGCATCGACGATGTCACCGCGCGCCTGTCCATGGCCGAACAGCAGGCAATCGGCGCTCGGTTGCGCGCCTGCCCCACGCGCGACGATTCGCGGCCCCCGCAGGAGCCGGTGCGACTCATCGCTGTCTTCGATGCGCAGGGCGCGGTGCAGCGGGCATTGCTGGCCGATCCCGACGGGCCGGACGGCATGAATCCGCCACCCGAGCGCGCAGCCTGGATCGCCCGGGCGGTGCGCGCCGTTGCTTCGCCCGAATGCAACCCGCTTCCTTTGCCGCCCGGTGTGCTAGGAAGACCGGGACGGATCAACCTCCGAATCAGCCCCTGAGAGAGACCCCAGATGAACAGCATCCCCGGGCGTGCCGCCCAAGGTGACGCCGCCATCACCCGCACCGCCCTGCCGCCACTGCACTTTGGCCGTCGGTCGCTTGTTTCGGCCGGAGCGGGCCTGCTCGCCGGCGGTGGATTGATCCTGCCCGGCCGCGCGCTGGGCCAGCAATCCGCCGAGATCACGGTGGACCGCGCCCGCGCCGAGCCGATTCCCATCGCCATCCCCAACCTGGTGGGCGTGGGCGGCGGCGATACCGCGCAGCTCGGCCGCGACATGGCCGGCGTGATCAGCAACAACCTCGCCCGTTCCGGCCTGTTCCGCGCCATCGACCGCGCGGCCTTCGTGGCGCAGGGGGCAGGGGATGTGCCGAACTTCGCCAACTGGAAGGTGATCGGCGCGCAGGCGCTGGTGACCGGCAAGGTGGAAAGCCAGGGCGGCGACCGCGTGCGCGTGGAATTCCGCCTGTGGGACATCCTGCCGCAGACGCAGATCCAGGGCACCGCCTATACCGCCACCACCAGCAACTGGCGCCGCATCGCGCACATCATCTCCGATGTGATCTATGAGCGGCTGCTGGGCGAGAAGGGCTATTTCGACACCCGCGTGGTCTATATCGCCGGCTCCGGCCCGCGCGACCGCCGGGTGAAGCGCCTGGCGATCATGGACCAGGACGGCGAGAACAACCGCTTCCTCACCGATGGCAGCGCGCTGGCGCTCTCCCCGCGCTTCCACCCCACGCGCGACCAGATCGCCTACATGAGCTACGTGAACAACCGGCCGCGGGTGTACACCTTCGACCTCGGCAGCGGCCGCCAGCAGATGCTGGGCAATTTCGAGGGCATCACCCTCTCGCCGCGCTACGCGCCGGATGGCAACAACATCATCATGGCGCAGACGCGGGGCGCGGGCAGCGAGATCGTGCTGATCCCCGTGGGCGGCGGCGCACCGCGGCGGCTGACCGATGCCGGCGGCGGCGCGATCGATGTCTCGCCCTGCTTCAGCCCGGACGGCCAGCAGATCGTCTTCGAGTCGGACCGCGGCGGCGAGCAGCAACTCTATGTGATGAGCGCCTCCGGCGGCGGGGCCAAGCGGATCAGCTTCGGGCAGGGGCGCTACGCCACCCCGGTGTGGTCGCCGCGCGGCGACCTGATCGCCTTCACGCGCATCACCGGCGGCACCTTCGGCATCGGCGTGATGCGGCCGGACGGCTCGGGTGAGCGCATCCTGTCGGAAAGCTTCTACGTGGAAGGCCCGACCTTCGCGCCCAATGGCCGCGTGATCATGTTCTGGCGTGAAACCGCCGCGCGGGACGCCCGCGGCAATGGCTTCAGCTCGCGGCTGGTATCGATCGACATCACCGGCTTCAACGAACGCCAGATGACCACGCCGACCGACGCTTCTGACCCCGCATGGTCGCCCTTGCCGGCCTGACGGGTGCCGGTGCGGAATGGATGATATGTTGCGCCGCGATGCGAGGAGTCCTTGACCGCAGTCGTTTCAACGGGCTAATCGACCGCACACAGATCGTCGAAGGGCCTGCAAGGGCTGTTCACGCCGATTCGTTCCTAGACTTCGCCTACTGCAACTTCGCCTTACTGCCTGCGCCCGCCGTGACGTCTGCCCAGTGGGCACCCCCAAGCTGCACACTCCTTCCAGGGATCACACTATAATGAACATCAAGATTCTGGGCACCGTTGCCGCCGTGGCGCTCCTGGCTGCCTGCTCCAACCAGGCTGCGACCAGCACCGGCCCCGTCAGCTCCGGCCCGGTTCCCGGCAGCCAGGAAGACCTGGTGGCCAATGTCGGCGACCGCGTGTTCTTCGACCTCAACAAGAACGCCCTGCGCTCCGACGCCCGCATCACCCTGGAGCGCCAGGCCGCGTGGCTGCAGAAGTGGTCGGCCAACAACGTGCAGATCGCCGGCAACTGCGACGAGCGCGGCACCCAGGCCTACAACATCGCCCTCGGCCAGCGCCGTGCCAACGCCGCGCGCGACTTCCTGGTTGCCAAGGGCGTGGCCGCGACCCGCATCACCACCATCTCCTACGGCAAGGACCGCCCGACCGCCCTCGGCTCGAACGAGCAGGCTTGGGCGCAGAACCGCAACGCGATCACGTCGGTTCGCTAAAGCGAACTGGGGTGCGCTGATCGCATGCGGCGCGGGGTGCCCTCGGGCGCCCCTGCCATGGGATAGACTATTGCCGGCGGCCCCTCGAGGCCGCCGGTTTCGTTTCCGGGGTGCCGCAGCCCCGGCCCGGCGTTTCGTTTTCGCCGGCAATCGGCGATACTGCGCGCGGTCCAACGGGATGGGAGAAGCCGGGTGAAGCTGTGGTTCGGCGGATTGCCAGGGCTGGCTTTGGCGGGATGGATGCTGGCGGCGCTGCCAGGGGCGGCGCAGGCGCAGATGGACAGCCGCGAGGCGATCCAGTTGCAGAACCAGCTGCTGGAATTGCGCCGCGACGTGCAGGGGCTGCGCGAGCAGCTGCGCAACAGCAGCAGCAGCGGTAGCAGCAGCGGCGGCGGGTCGATCTTCGGCGGCCGCTCCTCCGGCGGCAGCAGCGGCGGCGGTGAGATGACGGCCGCGCTGCTGGACCGCGTGGTGGCGCTGGAAGAGCAGGTGCGCCGGATGCAGGGCCGTCTGGACGAGTCCGAGAACGCCCGCCAACGCCAAGGCGATGAGCTGCGCAAGGAAATCGAGGACCTGAACTTCAAGCTGGGGCAGGGCGGTGGTGCCCGACCCCCGGCGGCGGCGCCGGCCGCATCGGCGGCGGCAGGCGCGGGCGCTGCTGCCGCGCGTGCCACGCCCCCGGCTGCAGCAGCACGCCGCACCCCGGAAGTGGCGATGCAGGAGGGCAACGCCGCCCTGGCCCGGCGCGACTATGCCGCCGCGGAATCGGCCGCGCGCGAGGTACTGCGCTTCCCGCAATCGCCGCGCCTCGGGGATGCGCAGTTCCTGCTCGCCCAGGCGCTGAACGGCAAGCGGGACTACCAGGCCGCCGCCGTGGCGTATGACGACACCTACAACCGCAGCAAAACCGGCACCAACGCCCAGCCGGCGCTGCTGGGGCTGGCCAACGCGCTGATCGCCCTGAACGAGAAGCGCGCCGCCTGCGCCACGCTGGACAAGCTGAAGGCCGAATTCCCCACCCCGCGTGCCGACCTGCGCGAGCCCGTCAACGGCGCCCGGCAACGCGCCGGCTGCCGCTGAGCCGGGACCTCCTGCTGCGCCGCTTCACGTCGGCGATGGAGAGGCTGGGGCCGTTCGAACCGGCGCCCGCCCTGGCGGTGGCGGTCTCCGGCGGTGCGGACAGCACCGCGTTGGCGCTACTGGCCCGAAACTGGGTGATCCCGCGCGGCGGCAGCCTGCTGGCGCTGGTGGTAGATCACGGCTTGCGGGCAGAGTCCGGTGCCGAGGCGGCGCTCACGCTCACCCGCCTCGCCCAGCGCGGCATCGCGGGACGGCGGCTCACCCTGCACGGGCTGGCGAGCGGCCCGGGCCTTGGGGCGCGGGCACGGCTGGCCCGCCATACCGCGCTGGCCGCGGCCTGTGCCGATATGGGCATCCTGCACCTGCTGCTCGGCCACCACATGCGCGACCAGGCGGAGACCCTGCGGATCCGCTCGTCCGCCCATAGCGGTCCCGTGGGGCTGGCGGCGATGGCCGCGTTGGTGGAGGGCGAGGCGGTGCGGCTGCTGCGCCCGCTGCTGGCGGTGCCGCCCGGCTGGCTGCGACTATTCCTGCGCAGCGAGGGCATGGAGTGGGTCGAGGATCCCTCCAACACCGATCCCGCCTCCTTGCGCGCGCGCGTGCGGGCCCAGCTCAACGATCCCGACGGCGAGGGGGGCGCGGTGAGGTCCGGGCTGGTGCGGACGCAGCAGTTCGGCGAGCAACGGGCCGAAGGTGAACGCGCCATGGCGGCGGAACTGGCGCGGGCGGTCCAGCTGCATCCCGAAGGCTGGGCCGTGCTGCCGCCGGGGCTCGTCTCCCCCCCCGCGCTGGCGGCGCTGCTGCGCACCATCGCCGGCCGCGCCTATCCGGTCGCCTCGGACCAGGTGACTGCCCTGGCCGCAACCCCGCGCGCGGCCACGCTGGCCGGCACCCGCCTGCTGCCGGCCGGCCGCGCGGGTGAACCCGGGGCATGGCTGCTGGTGCGGGAGGAAGCGGCGATGGCCCCGCCGGTACCTGCGATGCCGGGCGCCATCTGGGACGGCCGGTTCCGGCTCTCCCCCCGCGCGGGCCCCATGCCGGGCTGGCACCTGGGCGGGCTGGGTCCGGCGGCTGCGGGCCTGCGCAGGCAGCGGCCGGACTGGCCGGCGGCGGTGCTGCAGGCGCTGCCGGCGCTGTGGGAAGGCCCGCGCCTGGTGGCGGTGCCGGCGCTGGGCTACCCCGATGCGACCACTTGCGCTGGGCTCTCCCTGCGTTTCGCCCCCGCCGTGCCGTTGGCCGGTGCCGAATTCCTGCCGATTTGATCCTGGTTGCCGCCATTTAAGGAACGAAGCCGGTGGCAGGGGTGCAAGGAACGTGCAAGCATCCTATGTTATCTGCAAACCAGCGGTGACTGTTGCCGTGGGTATGCCCCGGCATCCGCCGTGGCGGCTTCCAGCCAGAGGGGCATCCGCCTCCGAGGCATGGACTGATAGGGCCGGGGTCCGGCCAGGGAATGGAATGAGCAATTTCGGTCGCAATCTCGCGCTCTGGGTGATCATCGCACTGCTGCTGGTGGTGCTGTTCAACCTGTTCCAACCAGGCTCCAGCCGGTCTCCGGCGGCGCAGTTGGCGTATTCCGATTTCATCGCCGACGTGAACGCGGGCCGCGTGCGCGACGTGACGATCCAAGGCCGGATCGTCAGTGGCATCCTGGCCGATGGCCGCCAGTTCCAGACCTACACGCCGGAAGACCCGACGCTGGTCTCGCGCCTCACGGAAAAGGGCGTGCGCGTCATCGCCAAGCCGGAGGAAAGCGACGTGAACCCGCTGCTGCACTATGTGCTCAGCTGGTTCCCGATGCTGCTGCTGATCGGCGTGTGGATCTTCTTCATGCGCCAGATGCAGGGCGGTGGCGGCCGGGCCATGGGCTTCGGCAAGTCCCGCGCCCGGCTGCTCACGGAAAAGCAGGGCCGCATCACCTTCGACGACGTGGCCGGCATCGATGAGGCCAAGGGCGAGCTGCAGGAAATCGTGGAGTTCCTCAAGGACCCGCAGAAGTTCCAGCGCCTTGGCGGCAAGATCCCCAAGGGCTGCCTCCTGGTCGGCCCGCCCGGCACCGGCAAGACGCTGCTGGCGCGCGCCATCGCCGGCGAGGCCAACGTGCCGTTCTTCACCATCTCCGGCTCCGACTTCGTGGAAATGTTCGTGGGCGTCGGCGCCAGCCGCGTGCGCGACATGTTTGAGCAGGGCAAGAAGAACGCCCCCTGCATCATCTTCATCGACGAGATCGACGCCGTGGGCCGCCATCGTGGCGCCGGCCTCGGCGGCGGCAACGATGAGCGCGAGCAGACCCTGAACCAGATGCTCGTGGAGATGGACGGCTTCGAGAGCAACGAAGGCGTGATCCTGATCGCGGCCACCAACCGGCCGGACGTGCTGGACCCCGCGCTGCTGCGCCCCGGCCGCTTCGACCGGCAGGTGGTGGTGCCGAACCCCGACGTGAACGGCCGCGAGAAGATCCTGCGCGTGCACATGCGCAAGGTGCCGTTGGCGTCTGACGTCGACCCGAAGGTGATCGCGCGCGGCACGCCGGGCTTCTCGGGTGCGGATCTCGCCAACCTGGTGAACGAGGCCGCCCTGCTCGCCGCCCGTATGGGCAAGCGCGTGGTGGCGATGCTGGAGTTCGAGAACGCCAAGGACAAGGTGATGATGGGGGCCGAACGCCGCTCGCTCGTCATGTCCGATGCCGAGAAGGAGATGACCGCCTATCACGAGGCTGGCCACGCGCTGTGCGCCATGAACCTCCCGGAATGCGACCCGGTCCACAAGGCCACCATCATCCCGCGCGGCCGGGCGCTGGGCATGGTGATGAGCCTGCCGGAAGGCGACCGCTACTCCAAGAGCAAGGCCAAGTGCCTGGCCGAACTCACCATGGCCATGGGCGGCCGTGCGGCGGAGGAGATCATCTTCGGCGCCGACAAGGTCAGCAACGGGGCCTCCGGCGACATCAAGATGGCCACCGATCAGACGCGGCGCATGGTCACGGAATGGGGCATGAGCGACAAGCTCGGCATGATCGCCTATGGCGACAACAGCCAAGAGGTGTTCCTCGGCCACTCCGTGACGCAGAACAAGAACGTGTCGGAAGCCACGGCGCGCGAGATCGACAGCGAAATCAAGTCGGTCATCGACAACGCCTATGTCAGCGCCAAGCGCATCCTCACAGAGCAACTGGACCAGCTGCACCTGCTGGCCCGGGCCCTGCTGGAGCATGAGACGCTGTCCGGCGACGAGATCCGCACCGTGCTGCGCGGGGACAAGGTGATCAAGGTGGTGGTGGACGAGCCCGCGGACTCGCGCCGCGCCTCCGTGCCCTCCGCCGGCCGCCCGATGCCGCCGACGCCGGGCGGGCTGGGTCCGGCGCCGCAGCCCGGCTAGACGCTTGCACCTGATCGAGCCGCTGGGGTTGCTGCACGGCCCCGGCGCCTCTGAGGCGATCGAACGCCGCCTGGCCCTGCCCCTGGCAGGAGGCCCGGCGGCGTTTTCGTTGGCGCGGCTTGTGGGCGATGCGCGCGGCATCGTCCCCGCCACCGAGATCCCTTCGGAGTTCGCTGAGGCCTGCGCCAAGGCGCGTGCCCCGCGCCCCGCCTTTGCCGGCCTGCCCGGGCGCGGCCCCTGGGTGATGGGGATCGTCAACGTCACGCCCGACAGCTTCAGCGATGGCGGAAGGCACTTCACCCTGGAAGCCGCGGTGGAAGCCGGGCTGGCCATGCGCGCCGCGGGGGCCGACCTCGTGGATATCGGCGGCGAGAGCACCCGCCCGGGCTCCGCCCCTGTCACGCCGGAGCAGGAGCAGGCGCGCATCCTGCCGGTGATCGAGGCCCTGGCGCGCGAAGGCGTGGTGGTGTCGGTGGATACCCGCCACGCCGCCACAATGCGCGCCGCCTTGCAGGCTGGGGCGCGGGTGGTCAACGACGTCACGGCCCTGGCGCACGACCCGCAGGCGGCCGCCGTGGTGGCTTCGGCGCGCGCCCCCGTGGTGCTGATGCACATGCGCGGCACGCCACAGACCATGATGGACCACGCCAGCTATGCCGACGTGGCCGCGGAGGTCACCGCCGAACTGGCCCAGCGCGTGGCCGCCGCCGTGGCTTCCGGCATCGCGCCTGGGGATATCGCCGTCGACCCCGGAATCGGCTTCGCCAAGGACCACGCCGAGAACATCGAGCTGCTGGACCGAATGGCGATCCTGCACACGCTCGGTTGCACCATTCTGGCCGGCGTCTCCCGCAAGCGCTTCATCGGGCACCTGACCGGCGAGGCGACAGCCGCCCAGCGCGGGCCGGGCTCCCTGGCCGCCGCACTCGCGGCGCTGGATCGCGGTGCCACCATCCTGCGCGTGCACGACGTGGCCGAAACCGTGCAGGCCGTCCGCGTCTGGCGCGGCCTGAACGGGCGCTGAGGGATGCCGGATACCAATCCGCGCCCGGGTGCGATACATCCAGGCGAAATCTGGCTCGGGGAGCGCGCGCCCGCATGGACATGACACGTCGCCTGTTCGGCACCGACGGCATTCGCGGCACGGCCAATGCCGAGCCGATGACAGCCGAAACCGTCCTCCGCCTCGGCCAGGCCGCCGGCCTGCTGTTCACCCGTGGCGCCCACCGCCACCGCGTGGTGATCGGCAAGGATACGCGGCTCTCCGGCTACATGCTGGAGCCCGCCCTTGTGGCCGGCTTCATCGGTTCCGGCATGGATGTGGTGCTGGTCGGCCCGCTGCCCACGCCGGCCATCGCCATGCTCACCCGCAGCCTGCGGGCGGATCTCGGCGTGATGATCTCCGCCAGCCACAACACTTTCGAGGATAACGGCATCAAGCTGTTCGGCCCCGACGGCTTCAAGCTGTCGGACGCCACGGAGGCGGAGATCGAGCAACTGATGGCCTCCGACCTCGCGTCCCGCATGGCCGGTTCACGCAAGCTTGGCCGTGCCAGCCGCATGGAGGATGCCGGCGGGCGCTACATCGAATTCGCCAAGAACACCTTCCCGCGCGGCCTGCGGCTCGATGGCATGAAGATCGTCGTCGATTGCGCCCATGGCGCCGCCTACAAGGTCGCCCCCACCGTGCTGTGGGAGCTGGGCGCGGAGGTGATCCGCGTCGGCGTGGCGCCGGATGGCTTCAACATCAACCGCGATTGCGGCTCCACCGTGCCCAACTTCCTCACCGGCGAGGTGCGCCGCCATGGCGCCGATCTCGGCATGGCGCTGGATGGCGATGCGGACCGGGTGATCCTGTCGGACGAGCGCGGCCAGATCATCGATGGCGACCAGATCCTGGCGCTGATGGCCCGCTCCTGGCAGCAATCCGGCCAGCTGCGCGGGGGCGGCATCGTCGCCACCGTCATGTCCAATCTCGGGTTGGAGAAGTTCCTGGAGGGGCAGGGCCTGGCGCTGCACCGCACCCAGGTCGGCGACCGCTACGTGATGGAGAAGATGCGCGCCGATGGTCTGAACGTCGGCGGCGAGCAATCCGGCCACATGATCCTGTCTGACTACGCCACCACCGGCGACGGGCTGCTGGCCGCCCTCCAGGTGCTGGCCGTGCTGGTGGAACAGCGCCGCCCGGCCAGCGAGGTGTGCCGCGTGTTCCAGCGCTGGCCGCAGAAGCTGCGCAGCGTTCGCTTCACCGGCGAATCGCCGCTGGACGCGCCGGATGTGCAACGCGCCATCGCCGCAGCCGAGGCAAGGCTGGCCGGCCAGGGCCGCCTGCTGATCCGCAAGAGCGGCACGGAGCCGGTGATCCGCGTGATGGCGGAAGCTGAGGACGAGGCGCTGGTGGAACGGGAGGTGGACGATCTCTGCGCCGTGATCGCCCAGGCCGTTCGGCTGTCCGCGCAAGGCGCCACATGAAGGGCCGCGTCCTGATCATCGCCGGCTCCGATTCCGGCGGCGGCGCGGGCATCCAGGCCGATATCAAGGCCGTCACCGCGCTCGATGGCTTCGCGATGACGGCGATCACGGCGCTGACGGCGCAGAACACGCTGGGCGTGCAGGGCGTGTTCCCGGTGCCGCTCGATTTCCTGCGCCTGCAGATCAGCAGCGTGGTGGATGATCTCGGCGTGGATGCGGTGAAGACCGGCATGCTCGGTGATGCCGCCACGATCGACGTGGTGGCCGCAGCCCTCGATGGCCTGCCCGGCGTGCCTGTGGTGGTCGATCCCGTGATGGTCGCCAAGGGCGGCCACAAGCTGCTGCTGGACGAGGCCGTGGCCCATCTTCGGCGCGTGATGCTGCCGCGCGCCACGGTGCTGACGCCCAACCTGCCGGAAGCCGAACTCCTGGCCGACATGAAGATCGCCAGCGAGGCAGAAATGCGCCAGGCGGCGCACCTGCTGCTGAGCTTCGGCACCCCCGCCGTGCTGCTGAAGGGCGGCCATCTCGACAGCCCCGACGTGGTGGACATGCTCGCCACCGCCGCGGGCGTGCAGGAATTCCGCTCCGCCCGCCTGCACACGCGCCACACCCACGGCACCGGCTGCACGCTGGCCAGCGCGATCGCGGCCGGGCTGGCGCAGGGCATGGCGCTTGCGGCGGCGGTCGATCGCGCGCGGCGCTACGTGCATCGCGCGATTGCCACGGCGCCCGGCTACGGCGGCGGCCACGGGCCGCTCGATCATGCCAACACGGTGGATCTCTCCCGCCTCGGTTGATGTTGCGCTGCAGCACCTGATGCGCTAGCACGGTGTTGGGCCACGCCCCCCCACCGGGGCGCTTCTGTTCTGAAAGGGACAGCATCATGGATGCTCCCGCTGCCGCGGCACTGCCGCGCCTGCCTGCCGTTCGTCCGGCAAATCCCGATTTCTCCTCCGGCCCCTGCGCCAAGCGACCAGGCTTCTCCCTGGCCGCGCTGGAAGGCGCGCTGCTGGGCCGCAGCCATCGCGCCAAGGCGCCGAAGGCCAAGCTCGCCGAGGTGATCGACCGCTCCAAGGCGATGCTCGGCCTGCCCGCGGATTGGCGCCTCGGCATCGTCCCGGCCAGCGACACCGGCGCCGTGGAAATGGCGCTGTGGTCCCTGCTCGGCCCACGCCCCGTCGATATCCTCGCCTTCGAGAGCTTCTCCGAGACCTGGGCCGATGACGTGGTGAAGCAGCTTCGCCTCGCCGATGCCCGCGTGCTGAAGGCCGGCTACGGCGCGCTGCCGGATCTCGGGCAGGTGAACCCGGCGCACGACCTCGTCTTCGCCTGGAACGGCACCACCTCCGGCGTTCGGGTGCCGAACGCGGACTTCATTGCGGCGGACCGCGAGGGCTTGGTGATCTGCGATGCCACCTCCGCCGCCTTCGCCATGCGGCTGAACTGGGAAAAACTCGATGTCGTCACCTGGTCCTGGCAGAAGGTGCTGGGCGGCGAGGGGGCGCATGGCATGCTGGCGCTGTCGCCGCGCGCCGTGGCGCGGCTGGAAAGCCACACGCCGTCCTGGCCGATGCCGAAGATCTTCCGCCTCACCTCCAAGGGGAAGCTGACGGAAGGCATCTTCAAGGGCGAGACGATCAACACCCCCTCCATGCTCTGTGTGGAGGATGCGCTCGATGGCCTGCGCTGGGCCGAAGGCGCCGGCGGGCTCGATGGGCTGGTCGCGCGCAGCGAGGCCAACCTCGCCGCGGTGCGCGACTGGGTGGCGGCGAGCGAGTGGGCCGCGTTCCTGGCCGAGGATGCGGCCACCACCTCCTGCACCTCGATCTGCCTGAAGATCACCTCGCCGTGGTTCCTGGCGCTTGCGCCGGACGCACAGGCGGATGCGGCGAAGCAGATCGCGGCTTTGCTGGAGAAACAGGGCGTTGCCAATGATATCGGCGCCTATCGCGATGCCCCGCCGGGCCTGCGCATCTGGGGCGGGGCGACGGTGGAAACCAGCGACATCAAGGCGCTGCTGCCGTGGCTGGACTGGGCGTATGAGACGGTGAAGGGGGCTTGAGTTCGATGCCGAAGGTTCTGATTTCCGACAAGCTCTCCCCCGCCGCTGTGGCGATCTTCCGCAGCCGCGGGATCGAGGCGGATGTGAAGACCGGCCTCTCGCCCGCCGAGCTGCGCGACATCATTGGCCAGTACGACGGGCTGGCGATCCGCTCCGGCACCAAGGTGACACGCGAAGTGCTTGATGTTGCACCCAACCTCAAGGTGGTCGGCCGCGCCGGGATCGGCGTGGACAATGTGGATGTGAAGTCCGCCACCGCCGCCGGCGTGGTGGTGATGAACACGCCCTATGGCAACGCCATCACCACCGCCGAGCATGCCATCGCGATGATGTTCGCCCTCGCGCGCCAGATCCCGGAGGCGAGTGCTTCCACAAAATCAGGCAAGTGGGAGAAGAACCGCTTCATGGGCGTGGAGCTCACCGGCAAGACGCTCGGCCTGATCGGCTGCGGCAATATCGGCTCGATCGTGGCCGACCGGGCGATCGGGCTGCGCATGCGGGTGATCGCCTACGACCCGTATCTGACGGAAAAGCGGGCGCTCGATCTCGGCGTGGAGAAGGTGGAGCTGGATGAGCTGCTGTCGCGGGCGGAGATCATCACGCTGCACACGCCGCTGACGGAAGCCACCCGCAACATCCTGTCGCCGGAGGCGCTGGCCAAGGCAAAGAAGGGCGTGCGCATCATCAACTGCGCCCGCGGCGGATTGCTGGACGAGGCGGCGCTGGCCGAGGCGCTGAAATCCGGCCAGGTCGCCGGCGCGGCGCTGGATGTGTTCGAGACGGAGCCGGCCACCGACAGCCCGCTGTTTGGGCTGGAGAACGTGGTTTGCACCCCGCATCTCGGCGCGGCCACGGCGGAGGCGCAGGAGAACGTCGCACTTCAGATTGCCGAGCAGATGAGCGACTTCCTGCTGACGGGCGCGGTGGCCAACGCCATCAACATGCCCAGCGTCTCCGCCGAGGATGCGCCGCGGCTGAAGCCCTACATGGAGCTGTGCCGCCTGCTGGGCGGTTTCGCCGGGCAGCTGACGCAGTCCCGCGATGGCGTGCTGCGCAAGGTGACGATCGAGTACGAGGGGCAGGTGGCGCAGCTGAACCAGCGGCCGCTCTCGGCGGCGGTGCTGGCCGGGCTTCTGTCCCCGGTGATGCACGGGGCCAACATGGTCAACGCGCCGGTGCTGGCCCGCGAGCGTGGCATCGACGTGGCCGAGACGGTGCATGACCGGCCGAGCGAGTACCAGACGCTGGTGCGCGTGACCGTCACGACCGACGACAATACCCGCACCGTGGCCGGCACGCTGTTCGCGGGATCGAAGCCCCGCATCGTGGAGATCAAGGGCATCCGGGTGGAGGCCGATTTCGGGCGGCACATGCTGTACGTGACCAACCACGACAAGCCTGGCTTCATCGGCCGCTTCGGCGCCACGCTGGCCGGGGCGGGGATCAACATCGCCACCTTCCATCTCGGCCGCGCCGAGCAGGGCGGGGACGCGATCTGCCTGGTCTCCGTCGACGAGCGGGTGCCGGACGATGTGCTGGCGATGGTGCGCACGCTGCCGCTGGTGGTGCAGGCGACGTCGTTGGAGTTCTGATACCAGCCGCCGTCGACCGGTGAAGAATCGGTCGACGGCGGCCGGTACGACTATCGCAGGGCCCAGCGTATCGCCATGGCAACCACGGCCAGCGCCAGCACGCTGGCTGCCCAGAGTCCCACGAACCAGAGCAGGCGGCGCAGACCGGGGCTCAGTGGTAGCCGCCGATTGCGTTCACCTTGCCGCGGAACACCCAATAGGAATAGGCGGTGTAGGCCAGGATCACAGGCACCAGCACCAGGGCGCCGGCCAGCAGGAAGCCCAGGCTCGTATCCGGCCCGGCCGCCTGCCACAATGTCACGCTGTTGGGCACGATGTAGGGGTAGAAGCTGATCCCCAACCCGATAAAGCTCACCACGAACAGCCCAAGCGCGGCCAGGAAGGGGGCCACCTCCTGCCGCCGCGCAAGGCTGCGCAGCAGCACCAACCCTAGAGCGGCCACTGCCAAAGGCACCGGCGCCACAAAAAGAATCTGCGGCCAACCGAACCAGCGCTCCAGGTAGCGATCGCCAAGCATGGGTGTCCAGGCGCTCACGGCCACGATCGCGGCCAGCGTGGCCGGAGCCAGTACGCGGCCGAAGGCGAAGGCACGGTCCTGCACGTGGTGTTCCGTCTTCCACACCAGCCAGGTGGCACCCAGCAGCCCGTACCCGGCCACCAATGCCGCACCGGTGAGCAGGCTGAACGGGGTCAGCCAGTTCCACCAGCCGCCGGCATAGGCGCGGCCGGCAACCGGAATGCCCTGCACGAGCGCGCCCAGCGCAACACCCTGCGCCAGCGCGGCCAGGGTGGAGCCGCCGAAGAACGCCCAGTCCCACAGCACCTTGCCGCGCCTGGTCTTCCAGCGGAACTCGAAGGCCACGCCGCGCAGCACCAGGGCCAGCAACATGGCGGTGATCGGGGCATAGAGCGCGGGCATGATGATGGCGTAGGCCAGCGGAAACACCGCGAACAGACCGCCGCCGCCCAGCACCAGCCAGGTCTCGTTGCCGTCCCAAACCGGGGCGACGGAGTTCATCATCTCGTCGCGATGGGCTTCGCCCGAGACGAACGGGAACAGGATGCCCACGCCGAGGTCGAACCCGTCGAGCACCACATAGGCGAGCACGGCGAAGGCGATCAGCCCTCCCCAGATCAGCGGCAGGTCGAGCGCGGCCATGGCCTATTCCTTTCCCAGGCGGGCGCTGTCGGGGGCGGTGGCCATCACCGGCCCAGGGGTGATGCCGGCGGCGCGGATCGGCTCGTCGGGCGGCAGGGGTGCCATCGCCGCGGGCTCGGGGGCGGTGCGCATCAGGCGCAGGATATAGAAGGTGCCGGCACCGAACACGGCGAAATACACCACGATGAAGGCAACGAGGGAGGACGCTACCGCCGCGGCATCCACCGGGGCGGCGGAGTCCGCGGTGGTGAGCAGGCCGTACACCGTCCAGGGCTGGCGGCCCACCTCCGTGGTGATCCAGCCGGCCAGCACGGCAATGAAGCCGGCCGGCCCCATCGCCACCGCGGCCCGGTGCAGCCCGCGCCATTCGTACAGCCGGCGGCGGGCGCGGGCGACCAGGCTCCACAGCCCCAGCGCGACCATCAGCAGTCCGAGCCCGACCATCACGCGGAAGCTCCAGAACACCACGGCCACGGGCGGGCGCTGTTCCGGCGGCCATTCCTTGAGGCCGCGAATGGTGCCGTTCCAGTCATGCACCAGGATGAGGGAGCCGAGACGCGGGATGGCGAGGGCGTAGTCCACCCGCTCCGCCGCTGCATTGGGCCAGCCGAAGAGATAGAGCGGGGCGCCCTGCACCGTGTCGAAATGCCCCTCCATCGCCGCCACTTTGGCGGGTTGGTGATGCAGGGTGTTGAGCCCGTGGAGGTCGCCTGCGACCACCTGGATGGGGGCGACGATGGCCGCCATCCACATCGCCATCGAGAACATGGTGCGCGCCGCCGGCTCGCCAGGGGTGCGCAGCAGGTGCCAGGCGCCGACGGCCCCCACCACCAGCGCCGTCGTCATGTAGGCGGCAAGCACCATGTGGACGAGGCGATAGGGGAAGGACGGGTTGAAGATCACGGCCCACCAGTCGAGCGGGATGAACTGCCCGGCCTCGTTCAACCCGTAGCCGGCGGGGGTCTGCATCCAGCTGTTCACCGACAGGATCCAGAAGGAGGAGATGAAGGTACCCGCAGCCACCATCAGCGTGGCGACGAGGTGCAGCCTGGGGCCGACCCGGTCGCGGCCGAACAGCATCACGCCGAGGAAGCCGGCTTCCAGGAAGAAGGCGGTAAGGACCTCGTATCCCATCAGCGGACCGAGCACCGGGCCGGTGCGGTCGGCGAAGACGCTCCAGTTGGTGCCGAACTGGTAGCTCATGACGATGCCGGAGACGACGCCCATGCCGAAGGCGACGGCGAAGATGCGTTTCCAGTAGTCAAAGAGATGCAGGTAGCGGCGCTCGCCGCCTGCCAGGTACAGGCCGTTGAGTACGGCGAGGTAGCTTGCCAGGCCGATGGAGAAGGCTGGGAAGACGATGTGGAAGCTGACGGTGAAGGCGAACTGCACCCGGGCCAGCAGCAGTGCGTCGAGCGGTGGCACTTTCACCCCCTCTATTCGTTGTTACGAATGTGCCATCAGGGCCACGGCAACGCCAGCGCCGACCCATGCCTGCCACACTCGACAGAGGCGCCCCTGGCGGGGGAGAAAGGTGGCAGGGAGACCATTGCCATGAGCGCCTCAGCCATCACTGCACGCAATGCCTTCGGGCAGCCGATCCGCCGCAAGGAGGATGTCCGGTTGCTGCTGGGGCAGGGGCGCTTCACGGCCGACCTGCTGCAGCCCGGCATGGCGCATGCCGTGATGATCCGCAGCCCGCATGCCCATGCTGCGATCACCGGGATCGATGGTTCTGTGGCGGCGGCGATGCCGGGGGTGCTCGCGGTGCTCACCGGGGCCGATTATGCCGCCGATGGGCTCGGTGGGATTTCGCCGGGTGGGCCGTTGATCCGCCTGCCGGGCACGCCGGGGGACCAGGGCTTTCTGTTCCGGCCGGAGCATCCGGCGCTGGCGCGGGGGCGGGTCCGTTATGTCGGCGAGACGGTGGCCATGGTGGTGGCCGAGAGCGAGGTGCAGGCGCGCGATGCGGCCGAGGCGGTGGTGGTGGAATACGACCCGCTGCCGGCGGTGACGGGTACGGCCGAGGCGGTGGCGCCGGGGGCGCCGGTGGTGTGGGAGGAGGCGCCGGGGAATGCCTGCTTCCATTGGCAGGCCGGCGATGCGGTGGCAGTGGACGCGGCGTTCGCGGCGGCGGCGCATGTGGTGAAGCTCGATACGCTCAACAATCGTATCCATGTCGCCTCCATGGAGACGCGGGCGGCGATCGGCGCGTTTGACGATGGGCGTTACACGCTGGCCACCGGCACACAGATGCCGCACGGGTTGAAAGAGGCGCTGGCGGACGAGGTGTTCCGCGTTCCACGCGACCAGGTGCGCGTGACGGTGGCCGATGTGGGCGGCAGCTTTGGGATCAAGAACGCGCTGTATCCGGAGCAGATTCTGGTGCTGTGGGCGGCGAAGCGGGTGGGCCGGCAGGTGGCGTGGATCGGCGAGCGGAGCGACGGGTTCCTGACCGACTACCATGCGCGGGACAATGTCTATTCCGCGGAGCTGGCGCTGGATTCGGCGTATCGGTTCCTCGGGTTGCGGGTGACGTCCGTGGCGGCGATCGGGGCGTATCTGGCGCCGAAGGGGCAGCTTTCTCCGACGGCCAACACGCCTGCCTTGGCCGGGGTGTACCGGTTGCCGGCGATCCATGTGCAGGTGACGGGCGCGTTCAGCCATACCTCGCCGACGGAAGTGTATCGCGGGGCCGGGCGGCCGGAGTCGGTGTATCTGCTGGAGCGCACGGTGGATCACGCCGCGCAGGTGCTGGGGGTCGACCGGCTGGAGCTGCGGCGGCGCAACATGCTGCGGCCGGAGGAGTATCCGTATCGCACGGCGCTGGGGCTCAACTACGACAGTGGCGATTTTCCGCGGATGATCGATACCGCGCTGGAACGCGCGGAATACGCGGGATTTCCGGCGCGACGGGATGCGGCGGCGGCGCGGGGGATGCTGCGTGGCATTGGCTGGGCGCATTACTGTGAGCGGGTGGCGGGGAGCTGGGGCGAGAATGCCTGGCTGGAACTGCGGCCGGATGGGCGGGTGACGGCATTGCTCGGTTCCATGTCCAACGGGCAGGGGCATGAGACGGCGTATGCGCAGTTGATCGCGGACCAGCTCGGCGTGGATTTCGACGATATCGATGTGATCCAGGGGGATACGGACAGGATCCCTTCGGGGCATGGTACGGGCGGGTCGGCTTCCATCCCGATCTCCAGCGTGGCGCTGCGCGAGGCGTCCAACGACCTGATCGCCAAGGCGTTGCCGCTGGCGGCGGATGCGTTGGAGGTGGCGGCGGTGGATGTGGCGTTCGAGGATGGCGCGTACCGGATTGTCGGCACGGATCGGCGGGTGACGCTTTCGAGCGTGGCGGGGCGGTTGCCGGCGGATGCGATGCTGGGTGGCACCGGGGCGTGGACGCCGAGCGGGCCGACCTTTCCGAACGGGTGCCACGTGGCGGAGGTGGAGATCGACCCGGAGACCGGGGCGTGGACGCTGGAGCGCTACACCATGCTGCATGATTTCGGCCGGGTGCTGAACCCGATGATGCTGGAAGGGCAGCTGCAGGGCGGGGTGGCGCAGGGCATCGGCCAGGCGGCGATGGAGCGGGTGGTTTATGACCCCGAGAGCGGGCAGATGCTCAGCGGGTCGATGATGGACTACCAGATCCCGCGGGCCGACGAGCTGCCGCCGATGACGCTGGAGACGCTGCCGACCAATGCGCCGACGCATCCGCTGGGGATCAAGGGGTGTGGCGAGGCCGGTGCGGCCGGTGGGGCGCCGGCGGTGATGAATGCGCTGATGGATGCGATTTCGCGAGCCGGCGGCGGGTTGCTGGACATGCCGGCGACGCCGGAGCGGGTTTGGCGGGCGCTGCGGGGCGGCTGAGATGGTTTTCTCGAAATAATACGATATCGCAATAAATAGGGCGTGCGGCTGCGGTGCGGCCCGGTGGCGTTTTTGCTGCTGGGGGCGGCGGTGGGCGCGCGCGTGGTGGCGTTCGGAGGTTGCGCGGGACGAGCGCGCGGCGTGCGGTGGGCGCGGTTGGGCGATCGGCGTGTGGAACTGCCCGAGGGGAGGCGCAGGGGGGTGCCGATTCGGCCGGGCGTGCGGGCGGTGCGAGGCGCGGGGTGGCGCGGCTGGGCCGGGCGCAGGCCTGGTGGGGGCGCACGGAGGAGCGGCGGGGGGCCGGTTCCCGATCGAAGGACAGATCGAGGAAGGAGGGGCGCAGGAGCCCCATCAGCCAGGCGAGTGGGGCGAAGGGTTGGGGGGCAGGAGCCCGACGCGGGGCGGGCGGAATGCTGGGGGCTGCGCGGGGCGCGGGCGGCGGGGGGAGGGTGCCGGACTGCCATTTCTCGAACAGATCGAGCAACGCGGCGAGGGCGCGGGCCAGGGCGGCGTGGCCGGCGGCGATAAGGGGGGCGAGCAGGAGGTCGCGGGCGCGCAGGGCCAGGCTGCGGGCGGAGTCCTCCCGTGACGCCTGGGGCGCCGGGGGGAGGAGGGGTGATGACATGATGTTTTTATTAACAGACGACATCTTCGGCGCCAAGGAAAAAATGCGTGTCATGAAGATTTTTTTAGGCGGGTGGGCTGGCCGGGTTAGGGTTAACGAGCAGCAGCGGGAGGCGGGTATGGCGGGACGGTTTGTTTGGCATGAGCTGATGACAGCGGATGCGCCGGCGGCGGCGCGGTTCTATGCCGAGGTGGTGGGCTGGACGGCGCGGGATTCCGGGATGCCCGGGATGGAATACACGCTGCTGCTGGCTGGGGAGCGGCAGGCGGCGGGGCTGATGGCGCTGACCGAGCAGGCCAAGGCGGGCGGGGCGGTGCCGGGCTGGACCGGGTATGTGGCGGTGGATGACGTGGATGCGGGGGCGTCCCGGGCGGTTTCGCTGGGCGGGACGGTGTGCATGCCGCCGATGGATATTCCCGGGGTGGGGCGTTTCGCGGTGGTGGCGGACCCGCAGGGGGCGGTGATCGCGTTGTTCAGCAGTGACGGGGAGATGCCGACGGCGCCGATGATGGCGCCGGGGTCGGTGGGGTGGAATGAGCTGATGGCGGCTGACTTTCCGAGTGCGTGGCCGTTCTATGAGGCGATGTTCGGGTGGGCGAAGGGGGATGCGCTGGATATGGGGCCGATGGGCACCTACCAGCTGTTCGCCGTTGATGGGGTTGTGTGTGGGGGGATGATGACGAAGCCGGCGGCGATGCCGGTGCCTTATTGGGGTTATTACTTCGCGGTGGAGGATATCGATGCGGCGCTGGCGCGGGCGGTGGAGCGGGGGGCGCGGGTGATGAACGGGCCGATGGAGGTGCCGGGCGGGGCGTGGGTGGTGCAGGCTTTGGATCCGCAGGGGGCGGGGTTTGCGCTGGTGGGGATGCGGACGTAAGCCAGAAAGCAAGCAAGAAGAAGATTCACCACAGAGACACAGAGGCACGGAGAAGAAAGGCAAGGGAGAAGGCAGGTGGCGGGTCCGCTTCGCGACCCGCCCTACGCGTGGTTGGTTTGGTAGTTTATGAAGTTTTTTTGCTTCTTTTTGTTCACAAAAAGAAGAGTCTTACTTGAGGACTTCGCTGGTGTGCTCGCCCAGCGCTGGCGCTCCCTTCTCGTAGGCGGGGCGTTGGCCGTTGAAGCTGACGGGCAGGCCGATGGTTTGCAGGGTGCCGTTGGGGATGGTTTGCAGGATGCCCAGTGCCTCGGTTTGGGGGTGGGTGACGACCTGGTCCAGGGTTTGGACGGGGCCGCAGGGGACGCCGACGGCTTCCAGTTTTTCCTGCCAGTGGCTGCGGGTTTGGGTGGCCAGGGCGGCGGAGAGGATGGGGATGAGGGTTTCGCGGTGCTCGACGCGGCCGGCGTTTTTCGTGAAGCGGGGGTCGTCGGCCAGTTCGGGCTGGCCGATGACGTTGCAGACCTTGCGGAAGAGGTTGTCGTTGCCGGAGGCGACCATGAGGTGGCCGTCGGAGCAGGGGAAGGCCTGGTAGGGTACGATCATGCCGACGCCGGAGCCGGTGCGCTTGGGCAGGACCTGGCTGGCGATGTAGTCCGCCAGCGGGATGGCCATCCAGGCGCAGGAGGTTTCGTAGAGCGAGGTATCGACGATGCCGCCTTTTCCCGTGCGGGCGCGTTCGGCGTGGGCGGCGAGGATGCCGATGACGGTCCACATGCCGGTGGCGAGATCCATGATGGAGACGGGGACGCGCACGGGGGGGCGGCCGTCTTCGCCGAGCATGGACATGAGGCCGCCGAAGGCCTGCATCAGCGGGTCGTAGCCCGGCAGCGCGCTGAGCGGGCCGGTGCGGCCGAAGGCGCCGATGTTGCAGAAGATGAGGGAGGGTTTTTCGGCCAGGAGGCCTTCGGCGCCGAGGCCGAGCTTATCGAGTGCGCCGGGCTTCAGGTTGTGGAGGACGACGTCCATCTCATCGAGGATCAGGGCGCGGACCTTGGTGCGGGTGGCATCGTCTGACAGGTCGGCGGCGATGCCGCGCTTGTGGCGGTTCATGCTGTGGAAGACGGTGGAGGTGCCTTCGACGAAGGGAGGGCCCCAGCCGCGGGCGTAGTCTCCGGCGCCGGGGTTTTCGAGCTTGATGACGTCGGCGCCGAGTTCGGCCAAGACCATGCCGGCATAGGGGGCGGCGATGGAGTGGCCGATTTCCAGCACCTTCATGCCGGCGAGCGGCTTGGTCGACGACATCTGCGGTTCCTCCGAGTCTCGTGGCGGAGGCTAGGCAGGGTGGGGAGGGGGGTCAACGAGGGTTGCCCCTTTTCCGGAGTGGCCATATGCCGGGGGGACGACGGAGGAGACGATGATGGACGCGGAACAGGCTGACCTGACGATGGTGCCGGCGGGCAATGATTATCCGGAGTTGCGCGAGGGCATCCAGCGCATCTGCGCGAAATATCCTGGCGAATACTGGCGCGGGCTGGAGGAGCGGGAGGCGTATCCGACGGCGTTCATCACCGAGCTGACCGAGGCGGGGTATCTGGCGGCGCTGATTCCGGAGGAGTACGGCGGGACGGGGCTGCCGCTGCGGGCGGCGGCGGTGATCCTGGAGGAGATCAATGCCTCCGGCTGCACGGCCAGCCAGGGGCATGCGCAGATGTACATTATGGGCACGCTGCTGCGGCATGGGTCGGCGGAGCAGAAGAAGAAGTATCTGCCGAAGATCGCCACGGGGGAGCTGCGGCTGCAGGCCTTCGGGGTGACGGAGCCGACGAGCGGGACGGATACGACTTCCTTGCGGACGCGGGCGGTGCGGGATGGCGATTCCTATGTGGTGAACGGGCAGAAGGTTTGGACCTCGCGCGCGGCGCATTCCGATCTGCTGTTGCTGCTGGCACGGACGACACCGCTGGACCATGTGGCGAAGAAGTCCGACGGGTTGAGCGTGTTCCTGGTGGATATGCGCGAGGCCGTTGGGAACGGGCTGGAGATCCGGCCGATCAAGGCGATGATCAACCACAACACGACGGAGCTGTTCTTCGACAACCTGCGGATTCCGGCCGATAGCCTGATTGGGCAGGAGGGCAGGGGGTTCCGGTATATTCTCGATGGGATGAACGCCGAGCGCATCCTGGTGGCGAGCGAGTGCGTGGGCGACGGGAAGTGGTTCGTGAAGAAGTCCGTCGCCTATGCCAATGAGCGGCAGGTGTTCGGGCGGCCGATCGGGCAGAACCAGGGGGTGCAGTTTCCGATCGCGCGGGCCTGGGCGGAGCTGGAGGCGGCGGACATGATCTGCCGGCGGGCGGCGGCGCTGTTCGAGGCCGGGCGCGACTGCGGGGCGGATGCCAATATCGCCAAGATGCTGGCCAGCGAGGCGACCTGGAAGGCGGCCGAGGCGGCGATGCAGACGCATGGTGGGTTCAGCTATGCGCGGGAATACGACATCGAGCGGAAGTGGCGCGAGGCACGGCTGTACCAGATCGCGCCGATCTCGACGAACCTGGTGCTGAGCTATGTCGGGCAACATGTGCTGGGGATGGCGCGGAGTTTCTAGGGAAGGAAGAGTCTTCTTTTTCTGAAGAAAAAGAAGCAAAAAGACTTTTCTGACTTTGTGCCCGGTTCCCCAGGGAAATCGGGTGCAAAGTTTCGGAAGTTTTTTGGTTCTTTTTTTCAAAAAAGAACCGCTTTCTTTCTTTTGTCCTCGGCTTGCCGATTTCCGTTGCGCTCCGGTGCCGCGCTGCGCTGCACTGGTGTGGGCGGACGGGAGTGCGGGGCATGCGGCGGCGCGCGGTTCTGGCGGCGGGGGGTGCTTTGGCACTCGGCGGCGGGGTGCGGGCCGAGGGGGCGGGGCCGGTGGATTTGCTGCTGGTTCTGGCGGTGGATGTGAGCCGGTCCATCGACGAGGAGGAGGCGCGGCTGCAGCGCGAGGGCTACCAGGCGGCGATGATGGACCCGCAGGTGGTGGCGGCGATTACCGGGGGGCCGGCGGGGGCCATTGCGGTGGCGTATCTGGAATGGGCGGGGATCCAGTATCAGCGGGTGGTGATCCCGTGGGTGCGGTTGGGGTCGGCGGCAGAGTGTGCTGGGTGGTCGGCGCGGTTGGCGCGGGCGTCGCGGGACAGCATGAGCTGGACGAGCATTTCCGGGGCGCTGATCGCGGCGGGGCGGGCGCTGGAGGAGTGCCCGTTCCTGGCGACGCGGCGGGTGATCGATGTCTCGGGTGATGGGGTGAATAATTCCGGGCCGCCGCCGGAGCTGATCCGCGATGCGCTGGTGCGGGATGGGGTGGTGATCAACGGGCTGCCGATCGTGAACGACCGGCCGAATTTTGGCCGGGCGCCGGAGCAGGACCTGGAGGAGCATTATCGGGAGCGGGTGATCGGGGGGGAGGGCGCGTTCCTGGTGGTTGCGGAGGATTTCGAGAAGTTCGGGGCGGCGGTGCGGCGCAAGCTGATGACGGAGATTGCGGGGGTGGCGGGGCCGGTCCGGCTAGGCTGACCAGAGCGGGGCCAGGGTGGCGACGTTGGGCGCGCTGTCGATGGCGGCCAGGGCGTCGCCGAGGGCCAGGGCGCGGGGGGTGCCGAGGAGCGGGGCCACCAGGCCGTCGAACTTGGCGCGGATGCGGGTGCCCTGGTGGGAGACGCTGGCGGCGGGGATGCCGGCGTCGTGTTCGGCGGAGAGGGTGGTCTGGTCGGTGAGGCGGATGTCCATGGCGGCGTGGGTGACGCCGAAGCCGGGCTGGAGCTCGATCGTGACCTTGTCGCGCAGGGCGGTGATGCGGGGATCGGCGGCGACCTCGGCGGTGAAGCTGTCCAGCCGGCTGGTTTCCAGGCCGGCGAGCGCCATGGCGGCGGTGAGGCGGTGGGAGAACTTGGCTTCGAGGCCGGTGCGCGGGGCGGCGATGTTGCAGACGCGGTCGGTGGTTTCGTCCACGCGCAGGGTGATGGCGGCGATGCGGTCGGCGGTGATGGCGGGATTGGCGCGCAGGGTGCGGGCGGCTTCGATGCCGGCGTGGGTGAGGTAGCAGGCGGCGTGGTATTTGAAGAGGTTGGCGCGGATGTGCCAGCCGCCTTCGGGTTCGGCGAGGGCTGCTTCGGGGTTGAAATCCGGCGAGTGGGTTTTCGCGAAGCCTTGCGCGCATTCCAGGCTGTCTGGCCGGGCGGTGAAGCCGCGGGCGGCGAGCTTGGCGGCGAGGAGGCCGTTCTGGGCGGCCTTGCCGGCGTGCAGCGGCTTGCACATGGTGCCGAACATGGATTTGAGGCCGGCGGCCTGGGTGGCGGCGATGCCGAGCGCGTGGAGGGTTTGGTCCTCGTCCAGCCCTAGCAGGTGGGCGCAGCCGGCGGCGGCGCCGAAGGTGCCCACGGTGCCGGTGGCGTGGAAGCCGACCTGTTCGTAGTGCGAGGGGGCCATGACGGGGCCGACGCGGCAGGCGGTTTCGTAGCCGACGACGAAGGCGGCCAGAACTTCCGCCCCCGAGGCGCCGCGGGCTTCGCCGAGGGCCATGACGGCGGGAAGGATGGCGACCGTGGGGTGGCCGGGCATGGAGAGGTTGACGTCGTCGTAGTCCAGCGCGTGGGCCATGGTGCCGTTGAGCAGGGCGGCGGCGCCGGCGGGCAGGCGCATTGTGCTGCCCCAGACGCTGGCCTGGGGGGTGCCGCCGGCTTCCTCCAGCTCTGCGCGCAGGATGCGGACGAGGTCGTCCTCGGCGCCGGCCATGGCGACGGCGATCGCGTCCTGCATGCATTGCCGGGCGAGGTCGCGCACTTCCGCGGGCATCGCGGCATAAGTGAGCGCGCGGGTGCGGCGGACGATGCTGCGGGTGAGGTCTTTCATGGCGCGTTTCCTCCGCCGGGGAGCGTCAGATCGCCCGCATCCGGTTGTTGCGCGGATTATGCTCGACCTCGGCCCAGCCGAGAACCTCCATCACCGGGGGAATGTAGTTGGCGAAGCGGCCGCGCAGGCCTTTCTTGAGGCCGTACCAGCCGCCGATGGGGTTGGCGGGGTCGCGGCCCCAGGCTTCCACGGTGCCGGAGGCGGCTGGCTTCTGCTCGTCAGCCGAGCCGAGAGGCATCCAGTCGCCATGGGCCTGGAGCATCGCGCGCAGGTCTTC
>CAMDAM010000011.1 GCA_945888575.1 Asaia bogorensis
TCGGTCACGACGTCGAAATCGAGGCCCTTGTCGGTGAGCCAGGCGAGGAGGTGGGTGTCGGCGGGGTAGTGGCGCAGGCCGGAGCCCAGGGCATCGTTGAAGGTGAGGTAGCCCGGCCGGATGGTGAGGATGGGGCGCAGGCGGGAGGACAGTGAGATGCCGCTGCCATCCGCGTGCTTGTTGTAGGTGGAGCGGCCGTAGAGGGGCCAGTGGTCGGCGTTGTGGGGATAGGCGCCCCACTCCTGCACGCGGGCCATGTAGTCGACGTCGGCATTGCCGCGGGCGTGGTTGGCGTAGGCTTGGTAGGTGAAGGTTGAGGCCAGGAAGGCGATTGGGGCGTGCGGGCCCTGCCGTTTCGGGAGGATGTAGAGCGGCAGCCAGTCTTCGCCGCCGGCGCAGGTAAGGTGCAGCGCGTAGGCGCCGGATCGCAGGGAATCCGGCACGGGGAAGGTGAAGCTGGATTGCCAGCCGCAATCGTCGAGATCGCCATCGTGGAAGTGGATGGCCGCGTAGTCGGAGGGGGCATGTCGCCAGCAATGTTCGGTGCCGGACCAGCGCGCGCCGACGACGGCGCGGGTCGGAGCGTTGACCAGGGCGCCGTGGCGGTGCTGCTGGCTAATGTCGACAATGGTCGGGCTGTCGATGGCCAAGCCGAAGTCCCATTGGGCGATGATGGGAAGAGGCGCGCGATCCAGTGCCTTTGGCCAGGTGGCGACGGTGCCAGCGAGGAGCGCGGGCTCCTCGATCTTGCCGGTGAAGTGGTTGGCCGGGGCATGCGGGGTTTCTGCTGCGATCAGGAGCGTGCCAGCGGAGGGAAGGCGCAGGGTAGGTGCCAGGGCAGTAACGGTCACCGTGGCGCCGCGCTCGTCGGTCTGGCCGAGCGAGAGGGCGCCAGTGGTCGGATCGGCACAGAGCCATAGGCGGACCCAGAGGCGTGGGCGCAGCGGTGTGTCAGTCTGAAGAGTAACCTTGCCTCCGGGCCAGGAGAGTTCCGCCTGAGCGCCAATGAGCCCCGCGCGTAGCGTAACCGTGGCTGTGGCATCAGATTCCGAGAGGATGGCGCGGGTCTCATGCGGGAGGCCTGGCTGGATCAGTGCGGTCCAGGTGCGAGGTGTGGTGGGGGTGCTGGTGGGGGCGGGTTCGATGCGGGCGTAGGACCCGAGCGAGATCGGCTGGTGGGTGCCTTGGAAGTCGGTCGCGAAGACGCTGGAGAGGTCCTCGAACCGGAGGCCTGGGCCGGCGGGGTTGGGGTCTCCGCTGATGACGCGGACCAGGCGGGCGCGGGCGGGACCCGGCGTGCGGACGCCGATATGGGCGGTGAAGGTCTCGCCTGGACGGTGGGAGAAGCGGTCGAGATAGCCGGTGATCGGCAGGGCTGCGTGCATCGTTCGTGTTCTCCCGGCAGGAAACTTCCACTGATTATCTTGACGGGTTGGGTAGGCGTCCACGAAGATTTGCCCTTCGGCGCCGCTGCGCCGCAACACAGGGAGAGTTTCCGATGGCACGGACCGGGTGGAGGCCGCTTGGCTTTGCGGCCGCGATGACATTTATCGGTGCGCTGGGCAGCACCTCGGCGCTGGCGCAGGCGTATAAGTGCCCGAAGGTAGGGGGTGATTTCGTCTTCGGGCAGGAAGCGAACGTCAATTCGCTGGACCAGATGACCTCGACGACGATCTCCACGCGCAACGTGGCGATGAACATCTTCGAGGCGTTGATGGCCCGCGATGAGGGCAACAATCCGATCACGGACCTGGCGGAAAGCTTCACCGAGTCGCCGGACGGGCTGATCTACACCTTCAAGCTGCGGCAGGGGGTGAAGTTCCACAACGGCAAGGCGATGACGTCGGCCGATGTCGTGGCCTCATGGGACCGCTACAAGCGGGTGGCAGCCGAGCGGCAGATCCTGGACAATGTCGAGAAGTGGGAGGCGCCGGACGCGTCCACCTTCGTGGTGACGATGAAGCGGCGGCAGCCTACCTTCATCGAGTTCATCAGTTCGTTCTCGCAGCCGATCGTGATCGTGCCGTCGGAGCTGAAGGACGACGCGCCGCAGCAGCTCAAGACGATCGGGACGGGGCCGTGGCAGCTGGTGGAATTCCTGCCGGGCAGCCACGTGAAGCTGAAGCGCAACGAGGCCTACACGCCCAACACGAAGTACACGGAGCGGACGGGCTTCGGAGGCTACAAGCAGGCGTGCTTTGACACGGTGACCTTCCGCATCGTGACTGAGCCCGGCGCGCGCGTGGCGGGGCTGCGCACGGGCGAGCTGCATGGGGTGGAGGACATTCCGTTCACTTCGGTGGCCGACCTCAAAAAGGACAACCGGATCACCATCCTGCCGCTGGAGAACTGGTGGGTGCACATCGCATCCAGCAATGCGTCGCAGGCGCCGACGGACAATGTGAAGTTTCGTCAGGCGGTGATGGCGCTGTTGGACAACGAGGAGATCATG
Source organism: Asaia bogorensis (assembly GCA_945888575.1). Lineage (GTDB taxonomy): Bacteria > Pseudomonadota > Alphaproteobacteria > Acetobacterales > Acetobacteraceae > CAMDGX01. Next base: position 2,453 of record CAMDAM010000011.1, read on the forward strand.
GAGGCCTCGACGGACGGCAACTACAAGCTGAACGTCGGTTTCCAGTATCCGCACCAAGCCAGCTACACCGATGCGGGTAAGGAATTCTACAACCAGAAGAACGCGACCAAGGCGAAGCAGCTTCTGGCCGAGTCCGGCTACAAGGGCGAGCCGGTGGTGCTGCTGACCAACAAGGACTACCCGTCGATGTACAATGCCTCGCTGGTGATGAGTCAGCAGATGCAGTCGATCGGCATCAAGGCGGAGCTGAAGGTGGTGGACTGGCCGACGGCGGTGCAGATGGCCTCCGCGGCCTCGCCCTCGCCGGGCTGGAACTTCTTCTTCACCGGATACGGCACGCAGCCGGCGCTGGGCGCGCTGGCGACCATGAACTTCTTCATGGGAACCAACCCGAACTACAAGCCGAAGCCCGGGCAGGAAGATCCCGTGCTGAAGGCTGAGTGGGAGAACATGAACCAGAAGGTGGACCCCAAGGAGCGCCAGGCCGCGTTCGTTGCGATGCAGAAGCGCATCTTCGAGCAGGCCTACGTGTTCCCGTTCGGGTCGCTCACGAAGGTGCAGGGGGTCCGGGCGAACGTGGCCGGCTACAAGCCGTTCCGCATTCCGCGCTTCTCCAACGTGTCCTTCCAGTGATGCGGGTCTGAACGCGGATGTGGGGGGTTGCCCTGCGCAGCATCCTGGGGTCGCTCCCGGTGCTGTTGATCGTGAGCCTCATCACCTTCGGGCTGATGCGGCTCATTCCGGGCGACCCCGCCGCAGCGATTGCGGGAATGTCGGCGACTGCGGATCAGCTGGCGCTGATCCGCAAGGACCTCGGGCTGGATGAGCCGTTCGTGGTGCAGCTCGTCAAATGGTATGGTGGGCTGCTGCAGGGGAACCTGGGGCGGTCCATCCTGATGGGCCAGGACGTGCTTCAGGTCACGCTCATCCGTCTGCCGGTGACGATCGCCTTGGCAATGTACGCCCTGGTGCTGACCTTGCTGTTGGGGATGGTCAGCGGGATCGTGGCGGCGCTGCGGCAGAACACGCTGGTGGACCAGCTGGCCATGGTGTTCTCGATGATCGGCATTTCCGTTCCGAACTTCTTTCTCGGGTTGCTGATGATTCTGTTGTTCGCCGTGCATCTGGGGTGGCTGCCAACTGGTGGGTATATCCCATTGTGGCAGGACCCGATTGGCTGGCTCCGGACTTCGACCATGCCGGCGCTTTCGCTGGCGCTGCTGCAGATGGGGCTGCTGGCGCGGATCACGCGATCCACAATGCTGGAAGTGCTGCGCCAGGATTACATCCGCACCGCGCGGGCAAAGGGGCTGCCGCGCCGTGTTGTGGTGGTGAAGCACGCGCTGACAAACGCACTGATACCGATTACGACCGTGGTGGGCATCATCATCAGTCTTTCAATTTCGGGCGCAGTTGTGACGGAGAGCCTGTTTTCGATTCCCGGCATGGGCCAGTTGCTCACTCAGGCGGTGCTGAACCGGGACTATCCGATGGTGCAGGGTGGACTTCTGCTGACGACGACGTTCCTGGTTCTGGTGAACATCCTCGTTGATATTGCCTACGCCATTCTTGACCCCAGGGTGCGCTATGAACGGTCCTGAACTGGTGCCGGCGCGGACGGCGGCGGATGATGCGCCGCTTGAGGAGGAGTTCGAGGTTGCTGCCAAGCGGCAAGCGCCCTGGCGCATGACAGTACGGCGCCTGTTCCGGCACCGGCTGTTCCTGATGGGGCTCTGCCTGTGTTCGATCATTCTATTGGCTGGAGTGTTCGCGCAGCTGATCACCACGGCGGACCCGGTGCGGCTTGCGATGCGCTGGCGCTTTCGGGCGCCAGGCGTCGATGGGTTCGTGTTCGGGACGGATAATTTTGGCCGGTCGCTGTGGGCGCGTGTCGTCTTCGGGGCGCAGCTGTCGCTTTACATTGGGTTTTCCGTTGTGCTGCTGAACGCCGTGTTCGGGACCCTAATTGGCGCCGCGGCAGGGTATTTTCGGAAGCTCGACAATGCGCTGATGCGGGTGAACGACGCCATGATGGCGTTTCCGGCAATTCTGTTGGCGATTGCCATTACTGCGGTATTGGGTGCCTCGACCTTCAATGCGATCCTGGCACTCTCGATCGTTTACATCCCGCGGACCGCGCGGATTGTGCGAGCGAGCGTAATTGTGCTGCGTGAAATGGAATATGTGCAGGCAGCGGTGGCGGCAGGGGCCGGGCATTGGCGCATTCTGCGGCGGCATATCCTGCCGAACGCCATGGCGCCGCTTATTGTGCAGCTTTCGTTCCTGTTCGCATATGCCGTTCTGTCGGAGGCAACGCTGTCGTTCCTGGGGCTGGGCGCGGTGCCGCCTACACCGACGTGGGGGAACATCATGGCGGAGGGCCGGCAGTATCTTGTCGAGGCCCCGTGGATCATCACGATCCCTGGCATCGCGCTGATGATCACGGTCATGGGGCTGAATCTGCTCGGAGACGGGCTGCGTGACGTGCTCGACCCGAGGCTCAGGATTCAACAATGAGTTTATTGGAAGTCAGGAACCTCACCACCGCTTTCCAGACTGAGCGGGGAGAGGTGACCGCCGTGGAGGACGTGAGCTTCGACGTTGCCGAGGGAGAAATCCTTGGCATCGTTGGCGAGTCCGGCAGCGGGAAGAGCGTGACGGCGCTCACGATCATGGGCTTGCTGCCGCAGCCGCCGGCCCGGATCGCGGCTGGGACGATACGGTTCGCAGGCGACGAGCTCACGACCATGCCGGAACGGCGCATGGAGGCGATCCGTGGCTCCGGGATCTCAATGGTGTTCCAAGAGCCGATGACATCTTTGAATCCGGTGTTCACAATCGGCGAGCAGATCATGGAGACCCTGCGCGCGCATGAGCGGCTCAGCCAGCGCGAGCAATACGCGCGTGCCGTATCGATGCTGGATAAGGTTGGTATCCCTTCTGCGGCCAAGCGGATGTCTGACTATCCACACCAACTGTCCGGCGGGCAGCGGCAGCGAGTCATGATTGCCATGGCCCTGGCCTGCAACCCAAAGTTGCTGATAGCTGATGAGCCAACGACTGCGTTGGATGTGACGATCCAGGCGCAGGTGCTCGATCTGCTGATGGATTTGCGCGACGAACTTGGTATGGCGATCATTGTGATTACGCACAACATGGGCGTGATTGCCGAGACCGCAGATCGGGTGCTTGTGATGTACGCCGGCAGGATTGTGGAACAGGCGTCGGTTGTGGAACTGTTCGAGCAGCCGCGTCACCCCTATACGCGCGGGTTGCTTTCATGCGTGCCGACGTTGGAGCAGGAAGCAGAGCGCCTGGTTGCAATTCCCGGGTCGTTGCCGGAGCCCGCGCGCCGTCCCCCGGGATGCCGGTTCGCGCCACGATGCCGGTTCCGGGTGGAGGCGTGCCGTAGTGCAATCCCGCCATTGGTGGAAGAACAGCACGGCCATTTCGTTGCATGTATCCGAACAGGGGAATTGCTGCCCAAGGTGATGGCATGGACCCGCTGATTGAGTTTTCTGGTTTGTCGAAGCACTTCCCGGTGCGGTCAGGGGGCTTGTTTCGTCGAACCGTGACGCCCCTGAGGGCAGTCGACGATGTGTCGTTGTCGATCAACAGCGGAGAAACACTTGGGCTGGTGGGTGAGAGTGGCTGTGGGAAGTCGACTCTAGGTCGTCTGTTGATCCGGCTGATGGAACCGACGGAGGGAAGCATTCGGTTCGACGGCCAGGAAATCACTGGATTGAACGCTAAGGCGATGCGGCCTCACCGGAAGGCGATGCAGATTGTCTTTCAGGACCCGTATGGAGCACTGAACCCGCGCATGATGGTGGAAGACATCGTCATGGAGCCGTTGTTGATCCATGGCGCGAAGCCGGATGCAGACAGCAGGCGGTTGGTAGGAGAGATGCTGAAGCTTGTCGGCCTGCCGACAAGGGCGCGCGATCGCTTTCCGCACGAGTTTTCGGGTGGGCAGCGGCAGCGCGTTGGTATTGCGCGGGCGTTGGTACTGCGGCCACGCTTTGTGGTGTGCGATGAGCCTGTGTCGGCGCTCGATGTCTCCGTGCAAGCGCAGATCGTGAACCTGCTCCAGGATTTGCAGAGGGAGCTTGGACTAACCTACCTGTTCATCGCCCACGATTTGTCGGTCGTGAAGCATATCTCCGATCGGGTCGCGGTGATGTACCTGGGCAAGGTCGTGGAGGTTGCGGACAAGCGGGCCATCTACGCCAGCCCACAGCATCCCTATACCCAGGCGCTTATCGGTGCAGTGCCCGTGCTGAATCCGCGGGTGCGGGGGCGAGGAAAGCGGCAGCGGATTACCGGTGACATTCCGAGTGCACTCAACCCACCATCTGGTTGCCGCTTCCATACTCGGTGCCCGCATGTGATGCCAATTTGCAGGGAGATGCTGCCCCTCTTGCTGGAAACGGCACCGGGGCACGGAGTGGCGTGCCATCTGATGACGCAGACAAGAGCCTGAACAAAGGGACGATGCAATGTCGGACGCCGCCCGTTCGCGCCTGATACCCGAGGTGGATTTCGACGCGGAGGGAAAGCAGACCGGCTTTGTGCGACTGTTTCATTCTGTCCATAGCTCTGCGTATGGCTTCATCCCCATCCCGATTGTCGTGATCAAGAATGGGGCAGGCCCTACTGCCCTCTTCGTTTCCGGCAATCACGGGGACGAATATGAGGGGCAGGTTGCGCTTTCCAACCTGGCCAAGTCGCTTGATCCGACCCAGGTGAAGGGGCGCGTGATCATTCTACCCATGGCAAACTTCCCGGCCGCGATGGCAGGGCGACGCACCTCTCCTCTCGACGAAGGAAACCTGAACCGTACGTTCCCGGGCAATCCCGACGGCACAGTGACGCAGCAGATTGCGTTCTTCATCGAGCATGTGCTGATCCCGATGGCCGATGTGGTCTGCGATCTGCATTCCGGTGGGTCGTCGTTGATGTATGTGCCGTGTGCGCTTATCAAGCGAGTGTCGGATGCGGCGCGCCATGCGCAACAGGTTGCCTTGCTGCGGGCATTTGGATCTCCGCTCGCGTATGTTTCCGGAGGCGGAAATGGGACGGGTACTGACAGTACGCTCATGGGCGGCGCAGAGCGGGCGGGAAAACTGGCCGTCGGCACCGAGTTGGGCGGCTCAGGCCAGGTGACACCGGCGGCACTGCGGATCGTTGAACGAGGCTTGCGTAATGTACTGGTGCAGATGGGCATCCTCCCCCGGAAAATGCGGCTAAAGGGCGAGGACACTCGGTTTCTCAACGTGGGCGGTCCGGATTACTTCGTGTACGCACCAGACAGCGGCGTGTTTGAGCCGGTCGTTGAACTCGGCGAGGAGGTACGGAAAGGGCAACTTGCCGGGCGCATACATTTTCCTGAGACGCCCTGGGCCGCAGCGGTGGAGTTCCGCTTTGGACACGAGGGCTTCGTGCTTTGCAAACGAGTGCCTGGCCGGACAAGCCGCGGCGATTGCCTGTTCCATCTGGGAACCGATACACTCCCGGACTAGGTAAGTCCGGTGGTGCTGGCCCTAGATCGCCTTAAGTTGATCCGGTCATCTGTTTCGCTGGGCCGATGCCTACTGCCGCTGCAGACTATCGTGTGATATGAAGGGATAATCTTTGCCGAGGGGTGTGACCATGCATCGCTTGCTTTTCGCCTCAGTTGTGATTGTGCCTTCGCTGCTATTCGCGGGTTACGGTGCGCAGGCACAGGGTACACCTTCCGCCGATCAGATTATCCGTGCATTGCGGCCGAGTGGTCCGCTGCAGACAGGTGTCAGAGGCATTCGCCCTTCTTCGCCTGCTGCTGCACCTGTTGCTACCGCACCCGTTTCCAACGATCCTCGGCCGGCAGTTGGAGTGGCTGCCGCCGCGCCTGCGATGCCCGCGGCTGGTGCACCTGTGCTGCCGCCTTCGATACCGCCAGTTGCACCGGCGCAGCAAGCTGCTGCACCGTCGATCGACCTGACGGTCCAGTTTGAAAGTGGTTCTGCTGAGCTTACGGTGGATGCCATGCGGACTTTAGACGAACTAGGGCGTGCGCTCAGCAGCGAGGCACTTGCTGCCTTCCGCTTCCGGATTGAGGGACACACCGACACGACGGGGTCTCGTTCGACAAACATGGGTTTGTCGCAAGCTCGCGCGGCCCGTGTGGCGGAATATCTGCAGAGTCGATTTGGTGTGTCGAACTCGCGACTGGATCCTGTGGGCCGCGGCCAGGAGGCGCTCAGGGTCCAGACGCCTGATCAGACGCCTGAGCCTCGCAACCGCCGGGTGCAGGTGATCAATATCGGTGCCTGACCGGACTAGGATTGGATTGCCGGTCGTGCGTGTTTGGTGTCGCGGATGACAGAAGGGGCCTCACCTATTCTGCCGCCAGAGAGCCAAGCGTCGACACGCCCAGCACGAAGCCGCCAGTATGGCCGACCCGCAGACCGCCCGCTGATACCCGCCGGTGGCGGAATTCCGCCCATTTTTCGGATGATTGCGCTCCTTTGCGTAATGATCGTCGGGGTGGTCGGCTGGTTCTTGATGCGCGAGAAGAGCCCGCCGGTGGATGTGTATTTGGGGCCGGGGGCTGGGATAGAAGGGCCTGGCATCGCGGTGCGGCTGGCCGATGAAGCTGAGATCCTTTCCTACATCGGTGATGGAGTGACGGTCTTCAGGTTCGCACCCAATCGGCGGGTGTTGGTGCTGGACTTCTCGTCGCTGCTGGAACAGGGATTGATGCTGAACCGCATTGCGGCGTTCGTGGAAAAGGCCGGGCTTCCCAGGGACCGCGTGCTGAACGACGCTGAGCTTGAGGCTGCAATCCTAGCCGCTGGCGACACGATGGAGACCTACTACCTCGGGCATGACTATCGGGCAGCAGACCTGAACCGCTTCTTTATGATGGCTGACCGCGACGGGGTTCGGCTCAGGCCACAGGAGGATTGGCTACGGCAAGTCTTGCGGCAAGAGGGGCTACTCGGGCCGGATGCGCGTGGTGCATTGATCTCTGTTCCTCAGGCGGACGCAGGGCATGGAGTGGATGCCGCGATGCGAGCGGGGATTCTTCGGCATGAGTTGTCTCATGCGGAGTTTTTCACCAGCCGTGACTATGCGGGGTATGTGCTCAGGTTTTGGCGGGACAGCCTGGGCGAAGAGGGCCGGTCTGCCTTCAGGGGCTACCTTGCGACCCAAGGCTACGACCCTGCGAATGAAGACCTGATGGCGAACGAGACGCAGGCGTATCTGATGCACACAACGGATACACGCCTGTTCAGTGCTGTGTCGCTTAATGTTGGCGTGGAGGTCATGGGCCGATGGCAAGCCGAATTTTTGCTTGGCATGCCAAATGGTTGGCTGCGTGATGCGTGTGTTGCGACGCTTCCATCAGCGGGTACGGTGCTGCGGAGGCCGCGACGGGGGCATCAACGCGGTTCGGTTTCGACCAGTATTGCCCGAGTGTCCACGCGCAGGCCGCGCAGAATTGCGTCGCTGAGGGCTGCTTGAAGGTCGCGCAAATAAGTGCCCGCCGTGTCGTCGCTGGGGCGTGGTTTGGGAAACAGAGGCTGGGATGAGATCGTGATGATCATCATGTCAGCCCCGTAGGGCGGGGCGACCTGCCATCCGATTTCCTCCGGTTTACATTGGCATGTTGCGGGATCTCCAATGTAAACGGTGGCGCCGGCGGGAAATTGTCGTAACTCCGTGCCGATTACTTTGTACGATTGTGACGGTTCTCCGGTCACGAAGATGTCAATCTGGCGTGCTTCATTGCTGGGATAGAGGTGAACGAGTGCGCCATCATTGCTGATATAGGAAATCTGTACATAGCCGGGGTATCCTGGCATCGTGAAGTGCGGGACGATATTTTCGTTTTCGAGCAGCTTGGTCTTGCTTGTTTTCAGGCCCAACTCAATGTCTGGAATGCCGGTTCCGAATGGGCGTTCTGCAAGGCGGATGGTGTCGATTGCTTCGCAGTAAGGGCCCTCAAAGGTGCTGACTTGCCATGCTGTGGGGGCGGCGCCGGCCGCAACATTCATGCGCTGCTGTAACTCGGTGCTTTTCGATTGGCTTACCAATCCGGTGACAGTGACACTCCCATCATCGGAGATGCTGCCGTGCAACAGCGCGCAATGCGTTGTGGCAACCGCAGTCTGGAGCGCTGAGCGCAAGGCAGCCTGCGAGGGAGGTGCAACAACCGCCGCGATCTCCGATGTCGGCTGGGCTGGCGGTTGGCTTGGCTGAATGTCTGCGGGTGCTACGCTGATCGGAGCATCCGGCGTCGGTGACGGAGACACCTCAACAGGAGACGGCGCTGGTTGTGCGATGGAACTGGCGGGTGCCGCTGGAACGGGAGTATCGGTCGGGGGAGGAGCTGCGCCAAGCATCGGCCTCATGCCCGGATCCGAAGAAGGTTCAGAAGCCGGAGGGCTTTGCAGTTGGGAAGTGAAGGGTGGCATAGACGTGCCAGGGACGGACGACGGCGTGGTCGCAATCATTGCGGCCGGTTGGGAAGGCCGCTGGCCCAGCCAATACCAAACGCCTCCGCCGAGGCCAGTAGCCAAAATCGTGAGCCCCGCGACCAGCGGTACGATGCTCCGTCTCTCTGTGGACAGGGCAGGAGGCGACCGCGACGGCGGAGCAGCGGCTGCCTGGACCAAGGGTGCCGCAGGTGGAGCGGTAACCTTGACTGGCGCCGCAACGATCGTCGCTTCTATATCGATGACCTCGGGGGCAAGCATTTGGCCCTGGAATGCTGCCCGCAGGGATCGGGCGAATTCGTTGGCCGATGCGTAGCGCTGCGACGGACGTTTCGCCATTGCCCGGGCGACGACGGGATCCAGTGCTTCGGGCGCGGTTACCGAGAGTTCTGACGGATGGGGTGGAGAGACGTTCAGGACCTTGTGCATGATGGCAGTCATGCTGCCTTCAAACGGGCGCTCGCCAGTCAGCATTTGGTACAGTAGGACACCGACTGAATAGATGTCTGTGCGAGCATCGACGGTTTGGCCCATGAATTGCTCGGGTGACATGTAGGCCGGCGTGCCCATTATGGTGCCGGCCTGGGTCATGCTGCTGCTTTCCATGCGGGCAATGCCAAAATCAGCGATCTTCACCTGCCCATCGCGGGTGAGCATGACATTTCCGGGCTTGATGTCGCGATGCACGACCCCGCGGTCGTGACTGAATTGGAGGCCGGTTAGCAACTCCTCAATGATTCTGACCGTCTCGGCTGGCGGAAAGCGTTCGTTCTTGTCGAGGAGTGACTTGAGTGACGGCCCGTCGACGAACTCCATGACGATGTAGGCAAGCGTCGCTGTTTCACCGTAGTCGAAGACGCCAATGATATTGGGGTGGGTCAGGCGGCCCGCGGCCTGGGCCTCGCGCTTGAAGCGGGCGAGCTCTTGTTGGGCCTCGGTATCGGTTGCATCCGGAAGCGCGAGTGTCTTGATGGCGACGCGGCGGTCGATGACCGGGTCGTGCGCATCGTAGACGGTTCCCATGGCGCCCTTCCCCAGGATGCCTGAGATCTCGTACTTGCCGAGTTTGCCGTCCTCCATTCCAATCTTCTCCGCGCCGACGCTGATGCGCCACCTGGGCTGCCAGCGTTTATAGACCGCCCACGGCGGAGGTCGAAACAGTTGCCTGCGCGGATGCGCGTCGGGCTCCCCCTTCGCCGATGACGGCGAAGGGCGCCCAGTAGAAGGGATGGGCAATCTCGGCTACGAAAGCCTTGCCGGCGTCGTCCAACATCGCCAGTTGGGCCGCACGGATGGCCCCGGTAATCCCAAGCGAAGGCGTGTCCTTCAATCGCCTCAGCGAGTCGGCGACGAGGTATGCGGCGATCTGATCGCTGACGGACCAGTGAGTGACAAGCAAGGAGCGGGCTCCGGCATAGAAGAACGACCTCGCCAGGCCGGAAAGGCTTTCACCTGCTGTCGTGCCGCCTGGCCCCCCCGAGTTGCAGGCGGAGAGTATGACAGTATCAGCATCCAGATCGAGATTGAGGATAGCTGATGCCGTGAGCAATGAGCCGCTGGCGTCAGGGGAGCCGGCTGGGGCTGAGGTAACGATCGCGGGTTCGGCTTGGCAGCGCAGTTCTGCCGGCAACAACGCGTGGGTGGCGAAGTGGAGGATTCTGACGTCCTTGAGAGTCGCGCCCATGACGCCGGGCACCGTGAACGCGGGGCCGAGCAGCGCATCGGTGGGGGACGCGCCGAGCAGGCGACGAGAGGCTTCCAGTTCGGTGCGGGCAAAGGGGAGCGGAGGCATCGCCGCGAACAACCGTGCGCTATCTGCGCAGTCGTTTCCAAACGTTCGGGTGGCTTGCGCTGATGTGACGGGACGGAAATCTCCGAAGCCAAACCACGGGCGGGTGGCGCGGGAGCTACCGGCGATTTTGCGGAGGGACACGAAATTCGCAGCGGCGGGAACGTGGGAAATGGCTGCACGGCGTACCAGCCACGGCGCTGTTGCGAGTGCCTCTGACGAGACGGGACCCGTAAGGAGAAGCTCGAATGGGAGTGACAGAAGGGGCCCTGACGGAACGATGACCAGCGCCTCCGCCCCCTTGAGGTTATCCTCCAGCCCGGAGAGGGTGGCACGGTAGATCGCATGTGCCGCTTCGGTATCGAATGGCGGGGGCGTGCCAGTGGTGTTCTCGATGCTGTTGCGGACGCGGCGCACCAGGCGGGTGATCTCCGGAAGCCCGCCGGGAATGGGAGAAACCGCGATACGGCCGTTGCGTAGCGCGAACGCCCACCCGCCGTTGTCGTTCAAGGCGAGCGAGACGAAAGCTTCGCCTGGGCTGAGGGAACGGAGAACATCTGCAGCGGGGGCAACCTGCTGTACGAGCTGGCCATAGTTGGGAGATGCAACCTGAAGTGTGGAGTCCGCCTCTGCGGCTTCCTCTTGGGCCTTCCCAATCCTGGCATCGAGGTCTGACGACGCGGATTGGGTGTTCGCGCCAGCCGCCGGATCGAGCTGGTCGCGCTCGCGATACAACTCCGCTAGGCGGGCACGGCTGTCCTCTCGGGCGCGGATGGCAGCAGCTACCTTGGGGTCGCGAGCATTCTCTGAAAGCCGCGCCGTCGCCTGGGCGATCTGTTGGCTTGTCACGCCACCTTGGGCGAGTTGTGCTGCTTCGAACATCTCGCTCAGCCATTTCTGGCTTTCGCTGGGGCGGCTGCTGGCCGCAGCCGCAAACGCATCAAGGCAAGGGGCAAGCAGAATGGCATCCGTGCCGACGCGCAACTGGCGGAGCAGTTTCACGGCACGCAGGCAGGTATCGTCGGCGGCGCTGGTCTTTCCTGCGCGGACTATCTGCCCGGCGCGCAGCAGCAAAGTCTCGGCAAGCGGGCGGCTATCGGGCAAGGCTAGAGAGAAGATGGCGGCGGCACGAGCGTACTCCTCTGCTGCGGCGTCGGCGCCCTCCGTTTGGGCAACGATGCCGCCACCTGTTCTTGCCAATCGCGCAGTGATGACGGGCTGGCGTAGTCCGTTGCCAACCACCAGATCGCCGGCCAGCCGCAACGCGACCGTACTATCCTCGAGCCGCCCGGCCCGACGAAGCATGGCGGCTTCGCGGCGCCTCACTTCAATCAGGCCCAGAAGGGCTGTGCGAGTGGAGGGCGCTGACAGCATCTCGCGGCTTGGGAGGAACTCCGCCATACCGGAGCCTGCCCCGCTTGCGCCTACCCGCGCAGCCACGCGGGGGCGTGCATTGCGTACTTCGTCCGGCAGGTGTTCGGCATAGCCGCGCCCGGCACGCGCCAGAAGGGCGAGAGCGTCATCGATTCTGCCCTGATTGCCGGCATGCAGGGCTTGGTAGTGCAGAAGGCGGACCGTCTGAAGAGGATCATCCGCGGCCGCAGCAAGCCTGCCCGCTCGGGTGAAAAGCGAGTCTGCCTCTGCGAAACGGCGTTGGTTGGAAATCTGCAGCGCGAGTGAGATCAGGCTCACGACGATGTTCGGGTTGTCTGGGCCGAGTGCCTTCTGTTGGAGGGCTAATGCGGCCCGCAGGTTTTTCTCTGCGCCGGCGAAGTCCTCGGTGCGGTTGGCATCGTCAGCGACGCGCATCAGCCTGTCGTATTCACCAACATCGCCGGAGGAGAATGCGCGCGCAGCAGCGCGCTCGGCGAGAAGCCGCTGTGCGGCGCCGCCTTGAACATCCAGCGCTGCGGATGCTGCGGGCAGGCGACCAGAGAGTACGCCAATGCCGCGTTCCAAGACTGGCAATGCGGGTTGCACGCCGTCGGCGAGCCAAGTGCGACCGCCAACCGTCGCAACGAGCGCGACATGAGCCCAGCCGCCGACCCTGCGTGTGCATTGCAGCAGCAGGGCAGGAACATCGCCAAGGATCGTCGTGGCGGCGGGCGATTGACAAGAAAAGCGTTGTTCGAGCCCCGCCCGCCATGGCCCGGTCGTCGCGATCTCTGTAGGCGTTGAGGGCGAGCCCGCCGGTGGTCGCCGTATGCGGGCACTGGGTTGCAGCCACGAACCGCAGTAGACCGCGGCACCTTCGCCAACGGCGTTCTGGGAGCAGTCTTCGCCGGATGCGTTCTTGCCGAGTGCAACGCCACCTTCGGATCGGCTGGATTGACTCCCGGTGACGTAGGCCGTTTCAGGCGGCTTGGAGCAGGCGGCGAGCCCGAGGACGAGTGCAGAGATCAGATTTGCGACAAGTCGCCGCATCTCAGTAGTCCTCTTCGGAGACGTTGGGCAGTTGAACGTCTGTATCGTCCTGGGTAGGCCGATCGCGGATAATCGGGATATCCCGCAGCGGGCTGATGGGTGGCACAGTTTGAACAGGGATGAGGACGCAGTTTACTGAACTAATGGGGCAGGTATTGAAGCGGTATTCACTGCCGGGCTGGGGTGAGATGCTGGCACGGTTGGCCGCAGCCTGGCCGCCTACCCCCGCGATACTGCCGAAGAGTTCAGCCCTGCCGCCCGCACCGACAACCAACAGGCCCGCGACATCGATCGTGCCAGCGGCCACGCCGCCTGCGCGCGTGACTAGAATTAGGTCGGTGGTCTTGCCTGTCAGTTGGCCGATCGAGATGGTGCCGGCCTGTGGGTGGGGCAGGACGAAGTCCAGCGTGCTGAGCTGAGTTGAGAACGGTGCGACGTTGATTTTGCCGACCTCAATCCTCGCTGGCGCCCCGAAGCTCGATGTGGCTGCGAGGTAGCTCCCCAATCCGGTGACTGTGAGCCCTGCGATCTGTGCGGCCGTAAGGTTGCGGCTGATACCCTGCATACTGCGCGATATGCCGTCCGTGATGATGTTGGTGCCATCGGAGAGCCGCAGGTAGCCAGTGGCCGAAATGCCGAGTACGCGGGCGGTGGTCGTGCCGCTGACAGTGAGCGGGAGCGCATTGTTCAGCAGGAAATTGCCATTGGCGAGGATGGCGCCGGCGAAGTTTACCACCTCGTTGGGGCCGGCCAATGCGACATCGCCTGCCGTGGTTGTAACAGCCGATAGGGTGCCGGCCACAATGCGGCCTGGGGCCGACACTCCCGTGGCCGTCTGCAGCAACAAACGTCCGGCGGGAGCCTCCGCCGAGCCGGAGAGTGTAATGCCGCCGCTGGGAGTGGCCAGGGTGGTTGCCATCTGCGGGCCGCTGGCGATCCTGCCCGTGACATTGATGGCCGCAGGACCTGCACCCGATCCGGCAATGGAGACATTGCCCTTCACGGCGCTGAGGTTACCCGCCACCGTGACTGGGACGGAACTGGTGAGAGTGGCGTCTCCGGCGTGGACCACCAGCGTTCCAATCCGGGCGATGCTGTTGGCCGGCGAGGCCAAGGTGACGGCACCTGCCACGCTGGAGGCCTGAAGTGTGGCCAGTGAAAGAACGCCGTTCGTTTGGGTAACGCCACCCGTGCCCGCAGCCAGGTCCAGGATTGCCGCATCGAGGTTGCTGCCCAGGGTGATTCCAGCCGTGGGTTCCGTCACGGCCAGCTTGGCGGTACCGGAGACGGAGACTGCGCCTGCCACCGTGAGCGCCGAGCCAGCAGCACTGCCCGTCAGGGCAAGATTACCGTTTGAGATGATGACTGGGCCCTGGACGGACAGTGGTTGGCTGTCGAAGAGGCTCAGGTTGCCGGCGCCGACTGTGAATGGGCCGAGCGTATTGATCCTGTTGGAGGGTTGATCGAGCTGGACGGAGCCGGTGACGCCGTTGCTGCTCTGGAGCCTTCCGGCGATGATCGTTCCTGCCACTTGTGTCACCCCACCAGTGCCTGCCATGAGGTCAAGCAGGCCGGTGGGCGTGGCATCGACTGTGCCTGACATCGTCACGCCACCGCTGGCCGAAAGGCTCGCCAACGCGATCGTGCCGCCTGCTGCGGTCCGCGTGGTGCCGGAAATGTTGATGGCGGCGGCGCTGGCGCTGTCGGCGATCAGTGTGATTTCAGTCGCTGACAGAACGCCCGCCACTGTCAGCGGTACGAAGCCCCAGTAGGTGAAGCTGCCGTCGGATACTGCGAAATCCTCCAGCTTTCCGATCGAGTTCCCGGCGCTCAGGTTCACCCTGCCGGTGACGCCGGCGCTGCTTCGCAGTGTGCCGGCTGTGAGCGTGGAGCTTCCAAACTGCTGGATGCCGCCGCCGGCATTGAGATCGATGGTACCCGTGGGCGAGGCATTCAGATTGCCCAGGGTCAGTGCGCCTGCTGCGTCCAGGCGGATGGCGCCGCCTGTCGCAGTCGCAATCCCCAGGGACGCGATGTCGATTCCTGCGCTTGAACTCTGGAGGTCCACGTTACGGGCACTCAGGTCCTGCGCGCTCAGCGCGGTGTTGCTGCGTAGCCTGAAGTCGCCATCAGACACCGCGAACCTGAGGATGGACCCAATCGCATTTCCGGGTTGGAGCAGCGTTACGGAGCCTGCGGCACCTTCAGTGCTGCGCAGAGTGGGTGCCCTGATGCTGCCGCCCAGCTGTGCCACGCCGCCTGCCCCGGCTGAGAGGTCCAGAATGGTTGCTTCGACGTCTCCGTTCAGCGTGATGCCGCCGTTCGGGCTGGTTGCGCGAATGGTGAGGAAGCCTGCCCCGTTGTTGAGGTTGCCGTTGGCAGCGAGGGTACCGCCCGGAGCCAGGGTGATGGCGGCGCCAGGGGCGGAACTGCTGAGCGCAACGCTGATGGCGGTCAGTGGGCCCGTGACGGTCAGCGGGGAAGCGTCGGAAAGTGCAAAATCCTTGCTGGCAACAGTAAATCCATCGATGAACGCGATCTTGTTTGTTGGTTGGCTCAGGGCCACCGCGCCGGCTGATCCAGTGGTGCTGCGGAGCGTTGTGGCCATAATGCTCCCAGCCGTTTGGCTGATTCCATTGGTGCCGGCGCCAAGGTCCAGAACCTCCGCTGAAGCGGAGCCGGATAGCGCTATGCCGCCGGTTGCGTTGGTTGCCTGAAGCGTGAGGCTGGCGCTGGCCGAAGCGGTGCCGGTGAGGGAAATCGCGGTTCCTGCGGCGGTGCCGAGAACGGAAAGGTTTTTCGCGAAGAGGGGGCCGGTGATTGTGAGGGGGGCGCTATCCCTCAGATTGGCCTGACCAATGACATTGAGGCCAGCGATTGTACCGATGGCATTTGATGGCTGTGCCAAGGCAAGATCGCCGCCAATTCCACTGCCACTGCGAAGCGTCCCCGCGATAACGGTGCCTGCGCTCTGTGTGACGTTGCTACCGGCGCTGAGGTCGAGAATGCCGGTGGCCGAGGTATCCAAGAGACCACCCAGTTCCAGAGCCCCGGACGGGTTGGTGGCCGCCAATGCAACGCTACCACCTGGCGCAACGACCAGATCGCCCGGAACGGATATCGCCGTTCCAACAGCCGAGTTGGCGATATCCAAAGAGTCGGCCCTGATGGTCTCCGTGATCGTAAGGGGAACATTGCCGCGCAGGGTGAGGGTGCCGCCTGTAACGCTGGTGGCACCCAAGATGGCGATGCTGTTGGTGGCTCGGTCCAAAGTGATATCGCCGCCGTTGGTGGAGGCGCGCAGCGTCGTGACGGCGATGCTGCCGCCGGGCTGAGCGATGCCATTGCGACCTGCCACGAGATCCAATTGGTCTGCCGTGATGGTGCCTGCGATGGCCATGCCGCCCTGCGCGGCCCGGGCGCCAAGAGCGATCGACGCACCCGGTGCGGTGAGGTCGCCCACGACCGATAGTGCGGTTCCCGCGGAGGTGCTGTCGATCGTGATGCCGCGCGCCGACACCGTGCCGGAAACAGTCAGTGCAATACTGGTGGCAAGCGAGAAGGCATTCCCGGCTATATTGAAGTCTCCGAGCGCAGCGATTGCGTTGCCTGACTCAAGGAGGGTGACGGGACCACTGGTCCCGCCCGTGCTTTGGAGCATCTTTGCAACTATGCTGCCGCTGGACTGGGCAATGCCTAGGGTTCCTGCCGACAGGTCGATGGTGCCCGTGGGGCTCGCGTCCAGCACGCCTGAGAGGGTTATCCCGCTGGCAGTGTCCTTGGCCGTGAGGGTGATTGTGCCACCCGCCGAGGAAACGATGGCGCCTGGAACGGCGATAGCGTTGCCACCCGGGAGCGCTGCGATGGCGACATGGTCCGCTGCCAAGGTGCCGGAGATGGTGAGCGCTGCCGCATTGGTAAGGGTGAAGGCGCCGGCGGAGAGTGCGAAATCCGATATCTCGGTGATGTTGTTCGTGACCTGACCGAGTGTGACGGAGCCGGCAGCTCCGCTCGTGCTGGACAGCATCTGGGCCCTGATCTGCCCGGCTGTTTGTGTGACACCCGCCGAGCCCGCGGAGAGGTTCAGAGTGTCGGCCTGGATGTTGCCAACAAGGACCATGCCGCCAGTCTGGGCGGAGGCTGCCAGGGAGGCCGTTCCGATGGCGGTGAGACTGCCGCTGACTGAAAGCGCTCTCGGTTCCGCTGCGGAACTGCGAATGGCGATGGAGTCGGCGGAGACGATGCCGACCACGTCGAGTGGGATGCCGCTGTGAAGCGTGAGGGCGGCTGCGGATACGTTAAGGTCCGCCAGCGTGGCGATCGCATTGCCCGGTTGATCAAGTTGGGTCGCACCGCCGATCCCGGCCGTGCTGCGCAGGGTGGCGGCAGAAATAGTGCCTGCGGATTGAGAAATGCCTCCCTTGCCCGCGCTGATATCAAGCAACGATGCCGAGATCGTTCCGGAAAGGGCGATACCTCCGCTTGGGTTGGAGGCTGCCAGTGACATGGCGCCCACCGAAGACGCGCTCCCTGTAACCGAAAGTGCGCTCCCTGCGGCCGTTGCCGTGACGGAAACCGTAGCAGCCGAAAGGAGGCCACTGATATCCAACGGGATGCTGCTCGTGATGCTTGCCGTTCCACCCACTGCGAGCGCATCGATGCTCTTGATGGCATTGCTTGTGCTATCGAGCGAGATATCGCGGCCAATGGAGCCGGCACTGCGAAGCGTTCCTGCGAAAATGCTTCCGTCGGTCTGTGTGATGCTGGTGCCTGCAGTGAGATCGACCACGCCGGTAAGGGACGCGTTGAGAATGCCTGCGAGGTCGATGGCTCCAGTCGGGTTGCTTGCGTTGAGCGTGATGTCGCCGGCGGCGGCCGAGATCAGATCGCCGAGGAGTACGATTGCTCGTCCCGAGGCCGTATCAGTGAGCGAGATACTCCTGGCATTGACCGTCCCTGCAACCGTCAGAGGAATGCTATCGACCAACACCAGGCTGCCGCCAGATATGGCCGTGTCGCCGAGGATCCCGATGCTGTTCGAAGGGCGATCGAGTACAGCGCTAGCGCCGGTGACAGTGGTGCGGAGTGTCGTTGCAGTGATGCTGCCGGAAGGCTGAACGATCCCACCAGTGCCTGCGGCAAGAACCACCTCGCTTGCGGCCAGTGTTCCTCCGAGCGCCAGGCCGCCTGAAGGGCTGGATGCGATCAGGTTCAGCGTCCCGCCCGACGCCGATACGCCCCCCTGAAGGTCGATGGCCGATCCGGGTGCGGAGCCGATTATGGAAATGCTACTCGCCGCGACAGTCCCAGTGATCGCAAGCGCCGAGCTTGTGGCAAACGAGAAGCTTGAGCCGCTAACTGGGAAGTCGGCCAGGGTGGCAATCTTGTTCGTTGGTTGCGCCAGGGAGACCGAACCTACGGCACCGGTACTGCTTCGAAGCGTGTCTGCCGACAGGAAGCTCCCGGATTGTGTGATGCCCCCACTTCCCGCGGAAAGGTCGAGTGTTCCACTTGGTGCGACCAAGGGGCCGGACAGGGCGATGCCTCCGGCAGTGTTGGGTGCAGCGATGGTGATCACACCGCCCGCGCTGGCTGTGATTGATCCCGTAACCGCGATCGCCGCAGTGCTGGCGGCAGTGCCCCGTAGGGTGACGTTCCCCGCCAAGACATTTCCGGCCACGGTGAGCGGGGCTGAATCGACCAGGATCAGGTCCGCACCGGGAATGGAGAACGGGCCGAGCGACGTAATGCTGTTTCCTGCCTGGTTCAGCGATACGGTGCCAGCGCTGCCATTGGTGCTGCGAAGTGTTCCGGATGTCAGCGTGCCGCCGGTCTGGTTGATGCCGAGCGTCCCAGCGGACAGATCGAGCGTTGACGCCTGAATGACACCAGCGAGGATGAGTCCGCTATCTGTACGTGTGGTGGCGAGCAGCGCAGTCCCGGCGACGTCGAGCCTACCCGTATCCGCCACGGCAAGGGTTGTACCGCCGCCACGCAGGGTAACGTCCTTGGCGGTCACTGCGCCGGTGACGCTGAGTGCGATGCTATCCACGAGGGTGAAGGTCGCGCCGTCAGCAGAAAACGCGCCCAAGGTCGCGATGGCATTCCCTGCCCGGTTGAGCGAGACGCTCCCCTTCGAACCGCTGGTACTTCTGAGCAGGCCCGCGGTCATTGCTCCTGCGGGCTGGGCGATGCCGCCACGCCCGGCGCCAAGGTCAATGGTTCCGGTGGTGGTGGCGTTGATCTGGCCGGACAGCGTGATGCCGCCAATTGTGTTGCTGGCGGCAAGTGCGATCGTGCCACCGGCACCCGTGCTGAGAGCGCCGCCGATATCGAGCGCTTTTGCAGAGGCAGCGTTGCTTCGGAGGTTGATGGCGGCTGCGGACATTGTGCCCGGTACTGCGATAGTACCGTCGTTCGCGATGGCAAGGTTGTCCGTGACGGTCAGTGCACCCAGGGTGCTGATTCTGTTGCCGGGCTGGGCGATATCGAGCGTGCCGGCCTTGGCGGTGAGGAGAGGGACGGACAATCCCCCTTGTGTCTGAATGATGGAGCCGCTGGAGATGAGCTCCAGGGTCGTCACGGCAGGTGCGATCGCACCGGTGAGAGTAAAGCCCTCCGCCTTGTTCGTGGCGCCCTTGGAGATGGCCTGTCCGATCCGAAGATGGTCGGCGGCAATGCCGCCTAGATTGCCGAGGGTGAAATCACCCAGGGCAGTACCCAGGCCAATCGTGGCGGTGCTGGTGGTTGGGCCGATCTCAACGAGGCCGTCCAGAGCGGCGAGGGCGCCTGACCCGGTGAACGTCATGCCAGGGGCTGCGAGGGAGAGAACCGTTCCAGAGCCTGCGCTGACTCGGCCGGCAACAGAGAGGTTCTTGTCTGATCTGAGTGTGATGCTGCCCTTTGCAGCGAGTGGGCCAAGGCCGGAGATGTTGTTCGACAGCGGAAGAGCTAAGGCGCCGGCGATGCCTCCGGAGCTTCGGAGCGTGCCTGCAGTGAGGAGACCGGTGGTCTGCGTGACGCCGGCGAAGCCGCCGGAGAGATCAACGACACCTGTGGGAGTGGCAGAAATGACGCCCGAAAGTTCAATCCCGCCAGCAGCGTCACTGGCCGACAGGGCTATCTTGCCACCGGCTGAGGTACCGAAGGCGGGCGATGACACCGCAATGGCAACCGGCGAGGCTGCGCTGCTGATAAGGGTTATGTTCGCTGCTGCAACTGGGCTTGCCGATGTAAGGGGTCTCGTCGAGGCGAGCCGTACATCGCCTGTGGCTGCGAGGGTGCCGATTGTGGAGATGGCATTGGTCGTTTGAGCGAGAGAGGCGCTGCGGATTGTGCCGATTGTCTCGACTGTCGCAGCGGTGATCTGGCCGCTGGTCTGGTTGATGGAGCCGCTGCCTTGAATCACCAAGGCGCTGGCACCTGGTGCGACAATGCTGCCAGCCAAAGACGAGATGCCGGAGGCATGTCCCGTGGCGAGTGTGATCGTGCCTGGCGATGTCAGCTCCAGGATGCCCTTGGTGGACAGGGTGAGAGCTGGTCCAGCGGCATTGCTGCGCAGTTCGATCGTCGGGGCTCGGATGGTATCAACGATGCTGAGTTGCGTGCTGCTGCCAACCGAGATTGCGCCCGCGGCGCGCAGTGGCCCGAGCTGGCCGATCACATTGCCGGGCTGGTCGAGCCTGATGAACCCAGGAACCGGGCTCCCGCGTGTGCTCAGTGACTTGGTGGAGAGGACCCCGGCCGTCTGCATCACGTTCGCCGATGCTGTCACAACCTCAAGATTGGACGCACTTAGCGTCCCGGTCGCCAGCGATATGCCGGACGCAGCGTCGAGGTGGAGCAAGGTGGAGGCTGCTGTCCTGGTGTCGAGGTCGGCCCGCAGCGTGATGGCGCCTTTGCCGCTGGCCAGGCGCAAGCTGCCGGTTTTGATCGCGGTGAGGTCTGGCTGGAGCAGGGAGAGCTCGCCTGGGGTGTTCAGGCCAAGGCTGATCCCGGTGTTGGCGCGGATATCGACGGTTCCGGATGGCGCTGAGATCGCGCCGGTCGAAACCGTGAATGTGTCCGCCACAATGCTGATCGACCTGGCCGTGTCGACAGTAAGAGAGCCGGAGAGGATGAACCCTGTGCCGGGCTTCGTCGCCAGGGCGATGTCGCCGCCTTTGGCCACCACGCCACCTACACTGGTGAACGTGTTTGCCGTGTTGGTGGCAGAAAATGCCCCCACCGTGCCGAGGCTGCTGAGCAATATGCCCGCGCTGATCGTGCCAGGTATGGAAACCCCGCCGGCATCTGTCACGGAGAGGTCCAGCGCGCCAGCGGCGGTGATCTTGCCGCCTATACCAATCGCGCCCGCCGCCCCGCGACCGATCAGCGTGATGTTGTTCCCAATGAGCGTGCCTGGCACCGAAAGGCCACCCGCCAGTGGGTCGCTTACGTCCAGCAGCAGGTTCCCGGACGTCGCGGCGACGGTGCCCGCGACGACCATCGGGCCTGTGTTGGCCAAAGCCATGCTCCCGGCGATGACCGCGAGATTGCCGATACTGGCGAGCTCGTTGTGAGGGGATCGGAGGTCTACATTCCCCCCAATCCCTGCCGAACTGGCGAGGCGCGATGCTCTCAGCCTGCCGGCGGATTGCAAAACGCCGCTGCCGGCCACGAGGTCGATTGTCCCGCCGGGCGCACTGGCGTCCGCGCCGAGATGGATCGCGCCGGCAGGGTTTGTCGCATGCAGTGCGATGACTGCCTTGTTGGCTGAGATCGGCCCGGCGATGTCGAGCGTGCCTGCTGCGGTCGACAGAAGGGTGATATTGCCGGTACCGGATATGACGGGCCCGTTGACCTTGAATGACGTGTTGCTGGAAAGGGTGAATGCGCTGGCATCTCCCACGAGAAAAGATCCCAGGGACGCGATTGCATTGCCGGGCGCGTCCAGCCGTACCGAGCCCCCGCTATCGCCGCTGCTCTGAAGTATGGACGCATTCAGGGCACCACCGGACTGCGTGATGCCCCCCGTGCCGGCGTTGATATCGACCACTGCCGCCGCGATCGTGCCCGACAACGTGAGGCCACCCGCATTGTCCAGCGCCGACAGCGTTACGGAGCCGGTCGCATTGATGGTGCCCGTCACGTTCAAGGCGCCAGGATCTGCTGCGCCGCTACCGAGGACGACGTTGGTGGCAGACACGGGGCCAACAACCGTTGTCGCAGCGGCGCTTCGAACTTCAAGGTTGCCGCCTGCGGTCATCAGTCCGAGCGTGGGGAATTGATTGTCTGTGCTGTCGAGGCGGAGTGACCCAGACGTCTTCCCCGTCAGCACGCCGGCTACGACTGTCCCGCTCGTCTGGATGATGCCGCCGGTACCCGATGTGACATGGAGGGTGCCCAGCGACGATGCGTCGAGCCCTCCGGATAAGGCTACGCCACCGACTGCGTGACTGGCTGACAATGAGATCGTGGCACCTGCATCGCCCGTGAGTTCGCCAGTGATGGCGATGGCCTTCGCGTCTGCTGCCGTGGATTCGATGCTCGCGCCTTTCGCGACAACCCTGCCGCTGACGTCGAGGGCCGCGCTTGTTGCCAAACCGAGTGTTCCGGCAATTTTCGTGTCGCCCAACGCACTGATGCCGTGAGCGCTGTTCGCCAGTGCGACATTGCCGATGATGCCGGTTGTGCTCTGCAGGCGGTGAGCGACGATGGAGGAGCCGGCGAGGCCATTCACGCCGCTGTCCATTGTGTTGAGATCGAGGGTGTTGGCGCTCAACGCGGCCCCGCCTTCGAGCGTGATGCCACCGATGCCCGCATCGAGGCGGAGCGTGGACGAGGCGGCCGTCGTGGCGTCGAAGGGGCCGCGCACAACGATACTCTCCGCGTCAGTCGGATCCGCCGACGTTCGGCCAAGACGCAGCATTGCGCTGCTGATCCGGGCAACAGCGGCATTGGTGATGGCCAGTTCGGCGGCTGAGGCATTGCCCAAGGTCATGCTGCCGGCATGAAGCGGCGCGATCTCGACCGTGCCGCCGGCGGCGGCGATCGTTCCCGTGGAGATCGTGAGGCCCAACGGGCGAAGCGCAATCGTGCGGCCCGGGTCGATCGTCAGCGTTCCCGCCACATCAAGCGTGGATCTGGTCGCCAGCAGCAGGTCGCCGGCTGCGATCTTGATGCTGCCAAGCGAGCCGATAACGTTGTCGGCGCTCGCAAGCACAAGGCTTGCACCGATGGTGCCGGCACCGGCGAGGGTTGGTGTGGTGATGCTTCCGGTGGATTGGCGAACCCCGCCAGCGCCAGCGGAAAGTCCAACAGAACTCTTGCTCGTCACGTTTCCTGATAGCGTGATGCCGCCCGTTGCGGCGTCTGTGGCGGCCAGGATCACGGTGCCGCTTGGACTCTGCGCGGCAATGGTTCCAGGAACGGCGATGGCTGAGGCGCTCGCAGCGCTGCTTGCGATGAAGATCGTGTTTGCCGCGACGGTTCCGGCGACCGTGACGGGCGTAGCGCTGGAGACAACGAAATTCCCGCCGACAAGGGCGATGTCTCCGATGGTGCTGATTGCGTTCGCTGCCCTGGGCAACGTGATGCTGCCAGTGCCCCCTCCGGAACTCGACAGTGTGCCGGCAACGATGATGCCGCCGGTTTGCGTAACGCCGAGAGTGCCGCTGACGAGGTTCAGCACCCCGCTGCCTGTCGTGTCGATCGTTCCGGCCAGCGTGATGCCGCCTTTCCCTGGCGCGGAGAGAGTGAGGGATGATCCCGGTGATGTCAGGGCAAGACGACCCGTGACTTCAATGGCCTTCTCAGACGCCGCCAGGCTCTTCAGGCTGCTGTCGCCGCCTAAGGTAACGGCGCCGATGACGTTGAGCTCGCTTGCATTGGTCAGGACAAGACCACCGCCGGTGATGGCGAGATTGCTGAGGGTGGCAATGGTGTTGGTCGGGGAAGCCAGCAAAAGCGCGCCGGAAATGCTCCTGCTGCTCAGCAGGGAGGTAGCGGCCAAACCACCTGTGGTCTGGATAACGCCGCCAGAGGTTGTCGAAAGATCGACTGTTCCGGCCCGGATGTCGGCGGCGAGGGTGATGGTATCGCCCGCCGTCAGCGACAGAGTCCTGGTCGGGTCGATGGAGATCGGGGCATTGACCGCAATAGTGCTGCCGGCCTTGAAGCTAACGTCGCCGATGGTGGCTGTATTGCTCGTGTCGACCGCGGCATTGATGGTAAGGGTGCCGGTGGCCTCAAGTGTGATGTTGCCAGACAAAAGCAGGATATCGGCCACGTTGAGTTGAGTCGTGCCTGGACCGGCCTTCGTGGTGATACTCCCAGTGGTCTTGTTTGGCGCATCGGGGCCAGTCGTACTGCTGCTGTCGGAGATGATCAGATCGATGGGATCGAGCACGATGGCGCCGATGGCTCCGGCAGGGGCGGTCACGTCCGCCCGGCCGCCCAACGCGACGGTATCACCTGATACCTCGATGTAGCCGCCGTCGCCGCCCCTTGTACCTCCGCGCGCGAACACCTCGCCCTTGTGCTGTGTCGTCCCGCCCTGGCTGAGGATGGTGATCCTGCCGCCCCGGCCATTGAGGGTGGCGTCTGCGGCGATGCGAGCACCGGATTCGATGATGACGTCGCGGGCGGTCGGCGCCTTTACGGTCGGACCGCCCTTTGCACGGGCGAGCGTGGTGCCGATGGCAGCCGTGCCACCGCCGGACTTACCAGAGACATCGACGCGCGCACCTGGCTTGAGAGCGACGGTTCTGGAAGGAGCATTGATCTCGACCTGGCCGCCCTTGCTGCCGGGGCTGATGCCTTTTGCAAGGATTGTTCCAGTGACGGCCACATCGCCGCCATTGGCCCTGATGGTGGCCTGGCCGGAACGCGTGCCCACCGTGTTGGCGCGAATGGTGCCGCCCGCAGTCACCAGGTTCTGGACGAGCCCATCGACAGCACTGGCGGTGAGCAGGATCGTGCCGCCATCCGCGACGATCGTGCCGGAATTGGTGACGAGTGCGGTTGCTGCCTTGCCGTCGGCCCCTGCTGGCAGTCGGGTGACTTGGCGTGTGACGTCGATGGAAAGCAGCCCATCGCCATAGAGATCCACCGTGTGAGCTTCCGCCCCGGCCAAGACGACGCGGCCCATCTGGGCACGAATGACGCCCGCATTCGCAACCTGTGGGGCCACGAGAGCGGCAAGGCCGGTCTGTGCCACGGTGATGCTGCCACGGTTCTCGACCTTTGCGCCGGGGCGGGGGGCTTGGTCGAAGATGAGGCGGCCTGCGCGCGCATTGGCGTCGGAGATGCCGGGCGCGGAGGCGATCAGTGTGTTGACGTTGACCTCTGCGCCCTGCGTGAACACGACGCCCGACTGGTTCTGGACCACCACCACGCCGTTGGACGTAAGCTTACCGGCGATGACCGAGGGGCTGGTGGGAGAGATGACGCGGTTGACGGAGACGGACTGGCTGGTGGGCACCTGGTAGGTCACCGAGGCACTCTTGCCGATGTCGAAGGATTTCCAGTCGTAGGCGCCATACGCGGTGGACTGCTTCACCGTCATGGCTGCGGTGCCGGCGCCTGTGGTTGTGGTGATCCGGCCCTGGCCCGCAATCACTTTGCCCCCGGTGGGCAATGCCGTCGCAGCGGGGGCAGTCTGGGCTGAGGCGTGTTGCGAAGGAATGACGAGCACGGCGAGGAAAACGGCCTGCAGGGCCGTGCTTCGCAGAAGATCGTGGCGTGGCCGCAGCGCCCTGGAGACGAGATCGCATGAGGTCACAACGCCTGGGCGCCGCGCCAAGTGGCTGGCAGTACGCGTAACACCAGGATCTGTGTTGCGTGTGCGCATGGCTAGAACCGTGTGGTCAATCGCCAGTAGATCGCATCAGCATTCAGCGCGGGCGTGTTGGACTGTGCGCCAAGAGGGCGCCGGACAATCCGGCGTACCCATTCGATGTCGGCCGAAATACTGGCGGAAAAGCGCATCCGTGTGCCCACACCGAAGGATTGCAGGCGCCGGTTGGGGTCAGTCTTCTGGTTCTCCACGATTTCACCCCAGTCATAGAATGTGTAGACCGTGGCGCCGATCTCCATCGGATAGCCCAACGCATCGATACTGAAGCCGGTATTGAGCTGCAGTTCCATGGCGGTTGCCCAGGCCTTGTCGCCGCTGACCTGGCCCGCGAAGTAGCCACGGTTGATGCGCGCACCGCCGAGATAGAATTTTTCCGAAGAAGGTAGGATGTCCGAGCTGTACTGGCCAGCGGCTGTCGCTTGCAATGCAACCGAGGCACCCTCCCAGGCGTCGAACAGTGCCTGGGTCCGGCTGAGTTCTATGTTGACCTTGGTGAACTCAACAAGCTGGTTCTGTCGCCCCACGTTCACGGGATTGCTCGGTGAGGCACCGAGCGTGTCGAGGCCTCGTGATATCCTGATGGCTGCGGTGGAGACCGCACCGCGTTCGGCTCCGAGCCATGTGTCCTGGCGTGCATATTCGGTACCGGCACGCAGCACGCGAAGATTGTCGCGGCTGGTTTGGCGGGGTGGGTCGCCGGTGAAAATCTCGGTATCCAGGAGTTCCGCGGTACCGAACACGGACAGACTTTGCTGGCGGCTGCGGATGACGGGATAGCTCGTGGTGATGCCGGCAGTGCTGGTGACGCCATGGTAGCGGTTGGCACGGAGGGCGCCGGAAGGGTCTGCTGTTCCGGAGCCTCCGAAGAGACGGATCTTGAGACCCGATCCGCCAACAAACACCTCCGTACCAACTTGGCCGAAGATTTGCGTGTTGTTGAACGAACGGAAGAGCGAGGCGGTGGTGCGTTCGCCGAATTCGCTGAAACTGTTGGCGTCGAGCGCAAGCAGGGCACCTTCCGGACCCGTGAAGGGCGCGCCGCGGTTGTCGGCGACGATCGTGGCCCCCCATGGTGTCCGCTGAATCTGGGCGATCAGGGTCAGCGCGCCAGGCGCTTCGGTCGATGGCCGCAGCACGGCGCGCACGGAGACCCCTGGCACGTCCTGTGCAAGCAGAAGGGCGCGCTCCAGGGTTGCGGAATCGATCGGGCGCTTCTCGGTCAGGCGATTGAGGAAGCGCAGGATCTGGGTGCCGGCCGGACCAATGTCGCCATCGAGCTTCACCTCGGCGATATGGCCTTCGGTAACAACAAAGCGGACGCGGCCGCCGCCGCCATCGGCAAGAGTGACGCCTGTCAGGAGATAGCCATCGCTCCGGTAGCGCGCCAGGATGTCTTGCCGTGCAGCCTCAACCTGTGACCGGGTGAGCTCGCCATGCATCGTGTCCGTGATGGGCGCCCATGTGTCTGGCTCATAGACTGTGGAGCCCTCGATGGTGGCGCCGTGGATCTGGAACACGTCGTCCGGGTTGCCGCGGATGATCGAGGCTGCCCCCGGGGTGACGACAGGGCCACCAACCGATGGCCGCGGCACGGGGGCGATCCGCGGGATCGGCGAACCGGCAGGCACCTGCGGCAGGGACTGTGCCTTTGCGCCAGCTTGAGGGGCGAACGCGAGCAGGAGGGCCAGGGGAAGCGCGCCGGCAGCCTTCATCGTCGCCGGGCTCCGTGGCGCAGAATCCGCCTGCGTCTGCAGTTTCGTACCCTCCCGGTAGTGGTCGAATGGGTAAGCAATTTCCACGGTTACCGCTGGGCATGCAATGCTGGTGGTGAAGCACTTCGGTAGGGCTTCGCCGCTTTGCCTTTCGACGACAAATGTGGCGACCGCTGAACCCGACCACGCACGAGGAAGGCCGATGATGACGCTGCCGATGCCCACATTGGATCATGTCGTGGTCAATGTTCACGATCAGATGGACCAGGCGCGTGCCGTGTATGAGCGGCTGGGTTTTACGCTGACTCCACGTGGCTATCACTCGCTCGGCTCGGTGAATCACCTGGCGATCTTTGGAACCGATTACCTGGAGCTGATCGGCACACCGCCCGGCGGTGGCGGGCGGCGAGATATCCTGGGTTGGCCGATGGGCCTGAACGGGCTGGTTTGGGGCACGGAGGACTCGGCTGCCGTTTCGGCGGCGCTGGCAGGGGTAGGCGTGGACGCATCACCGCCCAACGAATTTACCCGGCCGGTGGAGTTCCACGGCGGGGCGCGGGATGCCGTATTCCGCACGGTGCGGTTGCCTAATGAGACCACCGAGGCGGGCAGGCTGTACTTCTGCCACCACCTCACGCGCGATCTGGTGTGGCGGGATGAGTGGCGCCGGCATGCGAACGGGGCGTTGGGGGTGCAGGAGGCGGTGATCGCCGCTGAGGACCCGGCGCGGCTCGGGGCGCTGTTCGGCCGAATGTTCGGGGCGCAGTCTGTCCGCAGCATTGCCGGCGGCGTGCGGCTGTCGGTCGGCCTGTCGAGCTTCGATGTGGTGGATCCGCGCGAACTCGCCGCACGGTTTGGCGCCGCGGCGGCCCCGGCGCTGGGGCGGCGGGAGTGGATGGCCGCGCTGGTCTTGCGCACCCAGGGTCTGGATATGGCCGAGGCGGCGTTGCGGGCCGGCGGTGTTGCGTTGGCGGCCCATGCGCCGGATCGTGTCCTGGTGGGGCCGGAGCAGACGATGGG
>CAMDAM010000012.1 GCA_945888575.1 Asaia bogorensis
GGGCGCTTGGGCAGGTCGGGTTCCAGCATGAAATGGGTGCAGAAATCGGCCCATTCGCGCTCGTTCTGGATGCTGATGAGCACCAGCGAGTTGTCCTTGGTCGGGAAGGCGCCATAGGGCGAGATGGAGGGGTGGGCGAGGCCCATGCGCTCGGGCGCCTTGCCGGTGCCTTCGTAGAAGACCAGCGGCACGTTCATCCAGTCGGCCATGCCGTCGAACAGGCTCACCTCGATGCCCTTGCCCTGGCCGGAGATGCCGCGGGCGATCAGGGCTTCGAGCACGGCGGAATGCGCCGCCATGCCGCAGGCGATATCGCAGGCTGAAACGCCGACGCGCCCCGGCCCTTCCGCCCGGCCGGTGACGCTGGCGAGGCCGGATTCCGCCTGCACCAGCAGGTCGTAGGCCTTCATCTGCGCGTATTCGCCGCGCTCGCCGTAGCCGGAGATGTCCACCGTGATCAGCCGCGGGTTCTTCGCCCGCAGGTCGGCCGAGCCCAACCCGGCGCGCGCCGCTGCTCCCGGCGCCAGGTTTTGAATGAAAACATCGGCTTTCAGCAGGATATTTTGTAGCAGAGCGAGGTCGGCCGGGTTCTTGATGTCGGCCACCAGGCTTTCCTTGCCCCGGTTGAGCCACACGAAGTAGCTGGAGAGGCCCTTCGCCGCCTTGTCGTAGCCGCGCGCGAAATCCCCTTCGGCGCGCTCCACCTTGATCACCCGCGCGCCCGCGTCGGCGAGGCGGGAGGAGCAGTAGGGGGCTGCCACCGCCTGCTCCATGGCGACAACCAGCAATCCTTCCAGGGGCTTGGCGGCTGACATGTCAGTAGCTCCGCGGCATGCCGAGCACATGCTCGGCCACATACGAGAGAATGAGGTTCGTGGAGATCGGCGCCACCTGATAGAGCCGCGTTTCCCGGAACTTGCGCTCGATGTCGTATTCCTCGGCAAAGCCGAACCCGCCATGGGTCTGGATGCAGGCCTCGCCCGCGGCCCAGCTCGCCTCGGCGGCCAGCATCTTGGCCATGTTGGCTTCCTCGCCGCAGGGCTCTCCGGCATCGAACTTGCGGATGCCCTCGCGCACCAGCAGCTCGGCCGCGCGCATCTGGGCATAGGCGCGGGCGATCGGGAACTGCACGCCCTGGTTCTGCCCGATCGGCCGGCCGAACACCTGGCGGTTGATGGCGTAGTCCTTCGCCTTGGCGATGAACCACTTGGCGTCGCCGATGCACTCGGCGGCGATCAGCAGCCGCTCGGCGTTCATGCCATCCAGGATGTAGCGGAAGCCGCGGCCTTCGATGCCCACCAGGCTATCGGCCGGGATCTCCATGTTATCGAAGAAAACTTCGCAGGAATTATGGTTCATCATGGTGCGGATCGGGCGGATGGTCAGGCCCTTCCCGAGCACCTTGCGCATGTCCACGATGAAGGTGGAAAGCCCCTCGGTCTTCTTGGCCGTCTGATCCCGCGGCGTGGTGCGCGCCAACAGCAGCATCAGGTCGGAGTGCTCGGCGCGCGAGGTCCACACCTTCTGGCCGTTGACGATGTACTTGTCGCCCTCCTTGCGGGCGAAGGTGCGGAGCGAGGTGGTGTCCGTCCCGCTGGTCGGCTCCGTCACGCCGAAGGCTTGCAGGCGAAGCTCGCCGGTGGCGATCTTGGGCAGATACTCCTTCTTCTGCGCCGGCGAGCCGTGCCGCAGGATCGTGCCCATGATGTACATCTGCGCGTGGCAGGCCGCCCCGTTGCAGCCCTCGGCCTGCACGGTTTCGAGAATCGCCGCGGCCCCGGCCAGCGGCAGCCCGGCGCCGCCGAATTCCTCGGGGATCAGCGCGCCGAGATAGCCCGATTCGGTCAGCGCGGTGACGAACGCGGTGGGATAGGCCCGTTCCGCATCCAGCTTGCGCCAGTATTCCCCGGGGAAGCGGGCGCAGAGCTTTCGCACCTCCTCGCGGATTTCGGCATGCGGGTCTTGGCTGGCGTGGTCCATCGCGGCTCTCCGATCGTGCCCACCGGATTAAGGCGCGTTTGCCTGCCATGCAACGCGCTCGATTTGCGCACCTTCGTGCGCGCGGGCAGATTGCGCGTAGGAGGACCATCCATGACGACACAAAGCTGGCAGGACGGTGTGTATGCCGCCCTGAAGAAGGCGGGCGTCCGCCAGATCGCCTATGTGCCGGATGCCGGCCACTCGCGCCTGATCGAGCTGGCCCATGCGGACAACGACATGCAGGCGGTTGTCTGCACCACGGAGGAAGAGGGCGTGGCGCTCGCCATGGGCGCGCATCTCGGCGGCCAGCGCGCCTGCCTGCTGATGCAGTCTTCCGGCGTGGGCAACACCATCAACATGATCGGCCTGCCCACCACCATGCACGCGCCGTTCCTGACGCTGATCACCATGCGCGGCGAATGGGGCGAGTTCAACGGCTGGCAGGTGCCGATGGGCCAGGGCACGGAGCCGGTGCTGAAGGCCATGGGCGTGCACGTGAAGCGCGCCGAATCGAAGGAGGAGGTGGTGGACATGGTCTCCGCCGCCGCAGCCCTCGCCTTCGGCAGCATCATCCCCGTCGCCGTCCTGTTCAGCCAGAAGCTGATCGGCGCGAAAGTGTTCGTGAAGGAGCAGGAGCAGTGAGCGCCCCCATGACGCAGGGTCTGGATCGCCGCGCCGTCGTCGCGGAACTGCTGCGCGAACCCGGTGATTGCCCGGGCGGCCAACTCCTGGTCGTCACCGGCCTCGGCTCCACCACCTACGATGCCGGCGCCGCCGGTGACCGGCCGGAGAATTTCTATCTCTGGGGCGCCATGGGCGGTGCCGCCATGATCGGCCTCGGCGTGGCCCTCGCCCAGCCGGAGCGCCGCGTTCTGGTGCTCACCGGCGATGGCGAGGCGCTGATGGGCATGGGCGCCCTCTCCACCCTTTCCGCCCGCGCGCCCGGCAATCTCGCCATGGTGGTGATGGATAACGGCCAGTTCGGCGAAACCGGCCACCAGGCCAGCCACACCGCGCTGGGCACCGATCTTGCTGCGGTGGCCGCCGCCTGCGGCTGGAAGACCGTGCTCACCTGCACCACCATGGAGGAAGTCGCCGCCCTGCGGATGCGCCTGCGCCACGAGGTGCTTTTCGCCGTGATCCGCATCTCCGCGGCCGATGTGCCCCGCTTCCTGCCCCCGCGCGACGCCGCCGCCCTGTCGGTGCGCTTCCGGCAGGCGCTTGGCATCCCGGCGGACTGACGCCGCGCTGCCTTGCGACGCGTTGCATTACACAGGTGTCATGTGCGATTGGTGGTGCGGGGCGGGAGCGCGATGCGCCGGTGACTGCCGGCGGACGCAGCGGCTTGCCTTGCGTCCGCCCGGCCCGGACAGCGTGTTGCAGCGGGGTACGCCCCGATTGCGCCGCAAGCCGGGCTGGCGGTCTGCCGGAGAGACCCGATATCCTCCGCACCACCCGGGGCACCCGATCGCACCGGCAACAGGGATTGCACATCGCCTTGATCCGGCTCCACCCCTCGCGCGGCCTGCTCCTCGCCGCCCTGCTCGCCACGGCGCCCATGCTGCCGGGCACCCCAGCGCATGCCCAAGCCTCCGCCCCCGCGCCCGGCGCTCCCAATCCCGCAGCCCGGTTGCCCCCGGTACCCGTCACCATCGTGTCCGCGGGCAAGAAGGATGTGCCCATCCTGCTGCGCAACATCGGCGCCGTGCAGGCTGGGCAAACCGCTGCCATCCGCCCGCGCGTCGATGGCACGCTGGAACAGGTGCTCTTCACCGAAGGCCAGGAAGTGAAGAAGGGCGAGCTGATCGCCCGCATCGACCCCCGCCCCTACCAGGCCATCCTGGACCAGGTCCTGGCCCGCAAGGCCGCCACGGAAGCCAACCTGGCCAACGCCCGGCTCGATCTCGCCCGCAGCACGGATCTCGCCCGCGGCCAGTTCGCCTCGCGCCAGGCCGTGGATACCCGCGCCGCCCAGGTGGCCCAGCTGGAAGCCCAGATCAAGGCCGACGAGGCCGCCATCTCCGCCGCCCAGGTGAACCTGGACTACACCAGCATCACCGCCCCCTTCGATGGCCGCATGGGCCTGCGCAGCGTCGATCCCGGCAACGTGGTGCGCTTCGCCAACGACAACGCCATCATCGTCATCATCAGCCAGATCAAGCCCGTGGTGGTGGTCTTCACCCTGCCGCAGGACAGCCTGCCCGCCATCCAGGATGCCATGGCCCGCGGCACCCTGCCCGTAACGGCCCATACGCCGGATGACCGCACCGTGCTCGGCCAGGGCGAGCTGATCACCACCGACAGCACGATCGACCAGACCACCGGCACGATCCGCATGAAGGCCCGCTTCCCCAACGAGACCACCCGCCTCTGGCCCGGCCAGTTCGTCAACGTCCGCCTGCAGCTCGAAGTGGAGAAGGGCGTCATCGCCGTGCCGTCCATCGCCGTGCAGCGCGGCCCGCAGGGCCTGTTCGTCTACACCGTGAAAGACGACAACACGGTCGATATCGCCCGCGTGGAGGTCGGCCAGGACGACGGCACCCAGACCATCATCCGCCGCGGGGTCGATGAAGGCGTGCGCGTGGTCGTCGCAGGACAGTCCCGCCTGCGCGCCGGCGCCCGTGTGACCATCAATACGACCGGCGGCCCGCCGCCCGGTGGCCAACCCCAGGCACCCCGCCCTTCCGGCTAGCCTCTCACTTACGCTTCGCGCTTCGGATCATCCCTTACGCACGTCAGGCATCCCGGCATGAGCATTTCCACCCCCTTCATCCGCCGCCCGGTGGGCACCTCGCTCCTCATGGCGGCGATCGTGCTGGTGGGGATCGCGGCCTTCCCGCTCCTGCCCGTCTCGCCGCTGCCCAAGGTGGAATTCCCCACCATCAATGTGAACGCCAGCTTCCCCGGCGCCAGCCCGGAAACCATGGCCACCGCCGTCGCCCAGCCGCTGGAACGCCAGTTCGCCCAGATACCGGGCGTGGCGCAGATGACCTCCAACTCGGTGCAGGGCCAAACCTCGATCACCATCCAGTTCGACCTCGCCCGCCAGATCGACCAGGCGGCGCTGGACGTGCAGGCCAAGATCACCGCGGCCACCGGCCAGCTGCCGCGCAACCTGCCCAGCCCGCCCACCTTCTGGAAGGTGAACCCGTCCGACAGCCCGATCCTCATCCTCTCTGTGCAGTCCGAAGAGCTGCCGCTGCATGAGGTGAACGACTACGCCGACAACATCCTCGCCCAGCAGATCTCCACCATCAACGGCGTCTCCCAGGTGTTCATCGGCGGCCAGCAGAAGCGCAGCGTGCGCGTGCAGGTCGATCCCTCCCGCCTCGCCGCCATGGGCCTCACCATCGAGGACGTCCGCGGATCGCTCTTCACTGCCACCGCCAACGCACCGAAGGGCACGATCGACGGCGCCCAGCGCAGCTTCACCATCTACGCCAACGACCAGATGACCCGGCCGGAGGAATACGACAACCACATCATTGCCTACCGCAACGGCGCCCCCATCCGCGTGCGCGATGTCGGCCAGGCGGTGGAGGCAGCGGACAATTTGCGCGTCGCCGCTTACCAGAACGGCAAGCGCGGCGTGCAGCTGATCATCTTCAAGCAGGCCGAAGCCAACATCCTGGACACGGTGGCGCGCATCAAGCGCGAGCTGCCCCGCCTGCAGGCCTCCATCCCCCCTTCCATCGAGGTGGCGGAGATCGTCAACCGCACCGGCACCATCAAGCACACGGTGGAGGAGGTGGAGTTCCACCTCGTGCTCACCGTCGGCCTGGTGGTGATGGTGATCTTCCTGTTCCTGCGCAATGTGTGGGCGACGATCATCCCCAGCCTCACCGTGCCGATCGCGCTCATCGGCACCTTCGCGGCCATGTACCTGCTGGACTACAGCCTGAACAACCTCTCGCTCATGGCGCTCATCATTGCCATCGGCTTCGTCGTCGACGATGCGATCGTGATGCTGGAGAACATCTACCGCCACATCGAGGACGGGATGCGCCCGATGGACGCGGCCATCAAGGGCGCCTCCGAGATCGGCTTCACCATCGTTTCCATCTCCATCTCGCTGATCGCGGTGTTCATCCCGCTGCTGCTGATGGGCGGCATCGTCGGGCGCCTTTTCCGCGAATTCGCGATGGTGGTCACCATCTCCGTGATCGTCTCGATGGTGGTCTCCCTCACCCTCACGCCGATGATGTGCTCGCGCTTCCTGTCGCCCCATTCCGGCACCCACAACTGGGCCTACCGTGCGGTGGAGAAGTTCTTCGACCTGCTGCTGGCCGGCTACCGCCGCACGCTGGATATCGCGCTGCGCTTCCAGTTCATCACCCTGATGGTGTTCTTCGCCACACTGGCGGCCACCGTTTATCTCTTCATCACCATCCCCAAGGGCTTCTTCCCGGAGCAGGACAACGGCATGCTGTTGGGCATTGCCGAGGCCAACCAGGACATCTCGTTTGCCGACATGCAGAAGCGCACCCTGTCGGTGGGCGAGATTCTCATCCAGGACCCGGCGATCAAGGCCTATTCCACCGCGGTCGGCGCCGGCATCTTCGGCCAGACCAGCAACAACGCCCGCTTCTTCATCGCCCTCAAGCCGTGGGAGGAACGCAAGGTCACCGCCCAGCAGGTGATCGCCCGCCTGCGCCCCAAGCTCGCCCGCCTCGAAGGCGTGCAGATGTTCCTCTCCGCCGGGCAGGATGTGCGCATCGGCGGCCGCATCTCCAAAACCCAGTACCAGTACACCCTGCAAAGTGCGGACACGGACGAGCTGTACTCCTGGGCGCCGCGCATCCTCAACCGCCTGCGCAGCGTGCCCGAACTGCGCGACCTCGCCACCGACCAGCAGAACGGCGGCACCACCGCCATGCTCACCATCGACCGCGACCAGGCCGCCCGCTTCGGCATCAGCCCCACCGCAATCGACGACACGCTCTACAGCGCCCTCGGCCAGCGCCAGGTCACGCAGTATTTCACCCAGGTGAACACCTATCGCCTGATCATCGAGGTCCTGCCGGAGATGCAGGGCAGCCTCGATGTGCTGAACAAGCTGTTCGTGCGCTCCAACACCGGCGTACCGGTGCCGCTCTCCACCTTCGTGAAGGTGGACACCACGAAAACCGCCCCGCTCTCCATCGGCCACCAGATGCAGTTCCCCGCCGTCACCCTCAGCTTCAACCTCGCCGAGGGCGTGGCGCTGGGCCAGGCGGTGGATGCGGTGAACCGCGCGGTGCGCGAGATGGGCGTGCCGATCTCGGTGCTGGGCACCTTCCAGGGCACCGCCCAGGCCTTCCAGGCTTCGCTCGCCAGCCAGCCCTACCTGATCGCTGCCGCGCTGGTCACGGTGTACATCATCCTGGGCATCCTCTACGAAAGCTACGTCCTGCCGCTGACCATCCTCTCCACCCTGCCCTCGGCCGGCCTCGGCGCCTTCCTCACCCTGATGGCCTTCGGCTACGACCTCTCGGTCATCGCCATCATCGGCGTGCTGCTGCTGATCGGCATCGTGAAGAAGAACGGCATCATGATGGTGGATTTCGCCATCACCGCCGAACGAAGAGACGGTGCGGCGCCGTTCGATGCCATCCGGGAAGCCTGCCTGCTGCGCTTCCGCCCGATCGTCATGACCACCATGGCCGCCCTGCTCACCGGCCTGCCGCTGATGTTCGGCGAAGGCCCGGGCAGCGAACTGCGCCGCCCGCTCGGCTTCGCCATGGTCGGCGGACTGGCGGTCAGCCAGATCCTCACGCTCTACACCACGCCGATCGTCTACCTCTACCTGGAGCGCCTGCAGCGCCTGCTGCTGCCCAAGCGCGCCCACCCGCTGCCCCCCCTGGCCGAGAAGATGGGCACCGCCGCCGGCAACTGATGCTTGTTTCGCAATGGCTGGCCCTGCCGGCCATTGCGCACAGGGATATCGCGCGCGGGGCCGGCCGGCAGCCGCGCGCGCCGCAAAACCTCATGCCGGCGGGGACCAACAAGCTCGCGAATGATCCGCATCAATGAGGGCACTGCGCGTTGTCACAAGAGTGTCATCAAACTGAAATAGCCTCGTCGCCGACCCTGCCTAGGGTGCCCAGACCCGGGGCCAACGAGTCCCGGACGCCGAAGCACGCATCGTCAGGAGTTCACATGACCCGCCTCACCTCCCTCCTGGGAGCCGCCGTCGCCAGCATTGCGCTGTTTGCGGGCGCGGCTTCCGCCCAGCAGCTCACAGGCGCTGGCGCCACCTTCCCCGCGCCCGTCTATACGAAGTGGGCCGAGGCCGTGAAGGCCGCCACCGGCATCCAGCTCAACTACCAGGCGATCGGCTCGGGCGGCGGCATCAACCAGATCACCAACCGCACCGTCGACTTCGGTGCCACCGACGCCCCGCTGGCCGCCGACAAGCTGGCCTCCGGCAACCTTGTCCAGGTGCCCACCGTGATGGGCGGCGTGGTGCCGATCGTGAACATCCCCGGCGTGGCCGACGATGCCCTGAAGCTGACCGGCGAACTGCTGGCCGACATCTACCTGGGCAAGATCACCAAGTGGAACGACCCGCGCATCGTGGAGCTGAACCGCGGCGTCACCCTGCCGAACCTCGCCATCGCGCCGGCCTATCGCGCCGACGGTTCCGGCACCACCTTCGTGTTCGCCTCCTACCTGTCCGCCGTGAGCCCGGAGTGGAAGCAGAAGGTGGGCGCCGCCACCAGCGTGAAGTGGGTCGTCGGCAACGGCGCCCGCGGCAATGACGGCGTCGCCGCCACCGTGCGCCAGGTTCGCGGCGGCATCGGTTATGTCGAGAGCGCCTACGCCACCCAGAACAAGCTGTCGGCCACCCAGCTGCGCAACCGCGCCGGCCAGTTCGTGAAGCCCTCGATCGACAGCTTCCTCGCCGCCGCCGAGAATGGCGACTGGACGGCCAACCCCAACTACGCCGTCAGCCTGATCGACACCCAGGGCGCCGCCTCGTGGCCGATCGTCTCCGCCACCTTCATCCTGATCCCGAAGGACGCCAAGGATCCGGCCCGCACCGCGACCGCGATGAAGTTCTTCGACTGGGCCTACAACAACGGCGACAAGATCGCCCGCGACCTCGAATACGTGCCGCTGCCCGCGAAGGTGAAGGACGCCATCCGCGCCACCTGGCGCACCGAACTGAAGTTCTGAGCCTGAAAGCGCCCCCGGCCACGCGCCGGGGGCGAGCTTTGCACCTCGCGTTGCCACCCTTTCCCGCCAGACGGATCGGATCGTTTCCTTGTCACAGACGGCCCTGAGCACCAAATCGCTCACCAGTGAATCCGGCTCACTGTCCGGTGACACGATCTTCGCAGTCGCCGCGCTGCTGTCCGGTATCTTTGTGCTGCTGCTGCTGGGCGCCATCATCGTCTCGCTCTTCATCGGCGGATGGCCGGCCTTCCACGCCTTCGGCATCGCGTTCGTCACGAATGTCGACTGGGATCCCGTCCAGAACGTGTTCGGCGCCGCGGTATCGATCTACGGCACCGTCGTCACCTCGATCATCGCGCTCGCCATCGCCGTGCCGCTGGCCTTCGGGGTTGCCTTCTACCTCACCGAGGTGGCGCCGATGTGGTTCCGCCGTCCTGTCGGCACCGCCATCGAGCTGCTCGCCGCCGTGCCCTCGATCATCTACGGCATGTGGGGCTTCTACGTGGTCGTGCCCCTGATGTCGCAAACCATCCAGCCCGCCGTGATCGACACTTTCACCGACATTCCGTTTCTGGAAGACCTGTTCGCCGGCCCTCCGTTCGGCACCGGCCTGCTCACCGCCTCCCTGATCCTCGCCGTGATGATCCTGCCCTTCATCGCCGCCACCATGCGCGACGTGTTCCTCACCGTCCCGCCCGTGTTCAAGGAAAGCGCCTACGGCCTGGGCGCCACCACCTGGGAGGTGATGCGCTCCATCGTCATCCCCTACACCCGCATCTCGGTGGTCGGCGGCATCATGCTGGGCCTCGGCCGCGCGCTCGGCGAAACCATGGCCGTAACCTTCGTCATCGGCAACACCAACCGCATCGCCACCTCGCTGTTCGGTCCCGGCAACACCATCGCCTCGATCGTCGCACTCGAATTCCCCGAAAGCCCCGCCGGCAGCCTCAAGCTTGCCTCGCTGCTGGCCCTGGGCTTCATCCTGTTCATTATTTCCTTCATCGTGCTGGCCATATCGCGGGTGCTCCTCAAGCCGCGCACCGGCGGCTGAGGACAACCCTCATGAGCAACACCCTCGCCTCGCATGGCTTCGGCGCCTCCGGCCCCATGCGCGACCCCACGGTTGCACTGGCCCTCGGCCGCAGCCGCAAGCGCTCCGACTACATCGCGCGCTGGCTCTGCATCGCGGCCACCGCGATCGGTCTGGCCCTGCTCGCCTCCATTCTCGCTACCCTGCTGATGCGCGGCCTTGGCGGCGTCTCGCTCGATGTCTTCACCAAGGTCACCCTGCCCCCGGGGTCCGATGGCGGCCTGCTCAACGCCATCGTCGGCAGCCTGATCCAGACCGTCATCGGCACCGCCATCGGCACCCCGATCGGCCTCATGGTCGGCACCTACCTGTCGGAATACGCCCGCGCCTCGCATCTCGGCAACGCCGTGCGCTTCGTCTCCGACGTGCTTCTTTCCGCCCCCTCGATCCTGATCGGCCTGTTCGTCTACACGGTCCTGGTGGCACCCTTCGGCGGCTTCTCCGGCATCGCCGGCTGCGCCGCCCTGGCCGTGATCGTGATCCCCATCGTGGTCCGCACCACAGAGGACATGCTGCAGCTGATCCCCATCGCCCTGCGCGAGGCAGCCGTTGCCCTGGGCGCCCCCAAGTGGCGCTCCATCGTCTTCGTCTGCTATCCCGCCGCCCGCGAAGGCATCCTCACCGGCGTCCTCCTCGCCGTCGCCCGCGTCGCCGGCGAAACCGCCCCGCTGCTCTTCACCTCGCTGGGCAACCTCAACTGGTCGATCAGCCTCGCCCAGCCGATGGCCAGCCTGCCCGTCACCATCTACCAGTATGCCGGTTCCGCCTTCGACGATTGGGTGCAGCTGGCCTGGGCCGGCGCGCTGCTGATCACCATGGGCGTGCTCGCCATCAACATCCTCGCCCGCGTCGTGCTGCGCCAGCGCCGCTGACCCGCCCCCACCCTGCCGGACCAGCCCTCCAGGAGCTGCCATGAACGAAGCCACCACCGCCAGCCAAGCCGAACCGATCACCGGCCCCACGCTGGAAACCCGCCCGGAGATCGCCGCCACCACGGCCAAGATCGCCATCCGCAACCTCGATTTCTACTACGGCGACAACAAGGCGCTGAAGGGGATCAACCTCGATTTCCCGGAACGCCAGGTCACCGGCATGATCGGCCCCTCGGGCTGCGGCAAGTCCACCCTGCTGCGCTGCCTCAACCGGATGTACGATCTGTATCCGGGCCAGCGCGCCACCGGCCAGGCCACCATGGACGGGATCAACATCGTCGACCCCAAGGTGGACCTCAACGCCCTGCGCAGCCGCATCGGCATGGTCTTCCAGAAGCCCACGCCCTTCCCGATGTCGATCTACGACAATATCGCCTTCGGCGTGAAGCTGCACGAAAAGCTCAGCAAGGCGCAGATGGATGAGCGCGTCGAATGGTCCCTCACCCGCGCGGCCCTGTGGGATGAGGTGAAGGACCGCCTCGCCGCCCCCGCCGGCGGCCTCTCCGGCGGCCAGCAGCAGCGCCTCTGCATCGCCCGCTCCATCGCCGTCCGCCCGGAAGTGATCCTGTTCGACGAGCCCACAAGCGCCCTCGACCCGATCAGCACGCTGAAGGTGGAGGAACTGATCGACGAGCTGAAGCGAGACTTCACCATCGCCATCGTCACCCACAACATGCAGCAGGCCGCCCGCTGCGCGGACCGCGTCGCCTTCTTCTACCTCGGCGAGATGGTGGAAGTCGGCACCGCGGCCCACATGTTCACCGCCCCGCGCGAACTCCGCACCCAGCAATACATCACCGGCCGCTTCAGCTGAGAGGCTACCAGATGCCCCAGGAACACATCGTCAAAAGCTACGAGCAGGAGCTGAAGCACCTGCGCGACATGATCGTCGAGATGGGCGGCATGGTCGAAAGCCAGGTCGCCGCCGCCTGCACCGCCATCCTGCACCGCGACCGCGCGGCCGCCGCCCAGGCGATGGAAGCCGATCCCAGGGTCGATGCCCGCGAGCATGAGATCGAGCAGTTCGTCATCCGCCTGCTTGCCCTGCGCCAACCCATGGCCGGCGACCTGCGCAACATCGTCGCCGCCTTGAAATCCACCGGCGACCTGGAGCGCATCGGCGACTACGCCGCCAACGTCGCCAAGCGCAGCCTGGTGCTGCAGGAATTCAGCCTCCGCTCCGCCGCCAGCGGCCTGGGCCACATGGCCACCCTGGTGCAGGAGAACCTCAAGCGCGTCATCGACGCGGTCGGCGCCGACGACCCGGAAAAGGCCCTGCAGGTCTGGCGCAGCGACGAGGCGATCGACGAGATCTACAACGCCCTGTTCCGCGAACTCATCACCTACATGATGGAAGACCCGCGCAACATCACCCCCTGCACCCACCTCCTGTTCATCGCCAAGAACCTGGAGCGCATCGGCGACCACGCCACCAACATCGCCGAAACCGTGCACTACGCCGTCACCGGCATCCCGCTCACCGCGGCCCGTCCGAAAGGCGACCTCTCATCCTTCGCCAACGTCCGGGTCCCCGGCGAATGAGGACCGAGCCGATGCTCCATCGCCGCCCCACCCCGGCCCCCGAACCCCAGGCCACCCCCAACCGCCCGCTGGTCCTGGTGGTGGAAGACGAAGCCGCCCTGCTCACCATGCTGCGCTACAACCTGGAAAAGCACGGCTACCGCGTGGAGGAGGCTGGGAACGGCGAGGAAGCCCTGTCGCGCATCGCCGAGGAACGCCCCGATCTGGTCCTGCTCGATTGGATGCTGCCGGTCCTCTCCGGCATCGAGGTCTGCCGCCAGATCCGCCGCCACCCCGAAACCCGCGAGCTGCCCGTCATCATGCTCACCGCCCGCACCGAGGACCAGGACGCGGTGCGCGCCCTGAACACGGGGGCGGACGACTACATCACCAAGCCCTTCGGGATCGAGGCGCTGATGGCCCGCATCCGCGCCCTGCTGCGCCGCGCGGTCGCCATGCCCACCAAGGGCCGCCTGGAATACGCCGACATCTCGCTCGACCTCGCCGCACACCGCGTGCAGCGCAACGGCCGCGCCGTGCATCTCGGCCCCACCGAATACCGCCTGCTGGAATTCTTCCTGCAGCACCCCACCCGCGTCTTCACGCGCGAGGAACTGCTGAACTCCGTCTGGGGCCCCGACATCCACGTCGAACCCCGCACGGTCGATGTCCACATCCGCCGCCTGCGCAAGGCGATCAATGCCGAAGGCGAGGCAGACATCATCCGCACCGTCCGCGCCGCGGGCTATGCGCTGGACACCGAACCCGCCTAGCCACCCGCCGCCAAATCGTCATCTCCCTGTCATTGTTCCTTCAAGATAGTGTCGCCGACCGCCTGCCATAACCGCCCCGCACACAACGGGGATTCGCGATGCTGGTTCTGGAAGGCCTGACGAAACGCTTCGGCACCGTCACCGCCGTGGATGCCGCCTCGCTGTCCATCCCGCGCGGCCAGTTCGTCGGCATCATCGGCCGCTCCGGCGCCGGCAAGTCCACCCTGCTGCGCAGCATCAACCGCCTGTCGGAGCCCAGTTCCGGCCGCATCACCTGGAACGGCGCCGAAATCACCACCCTGCGCGGCCCCGCCCTGCGCGACTGGCGCCGCCGCTGCGCCATGATCTTCCAGCAGTTCAACCTCGTCGGCCGGCTGGATGTACTGAACAACGTCCTCCTCGGCCGCCTCGCCCACACGCCCGGCTGGCGCGCCATGACCCGCCTCTGGCCGCAGGACGACCGGCTGATCGCCATGTCCGCGCTGGAACAGATGGATATCGCCAACCTCGCCGCCCAGCGCGCCGATACGCTCTCCGGCGGCCAGCAGCAGCGCGTCGCCATCTGCCGCGCCCTGGTGCAGGAGCCGGAGATCATCCTGGCCGACGAACCCGTCGCCTCGCTCGACCCGCGCAACGCCAAGGTGGTGATGGACGCGCTGCAGCGCATCAACCGCCACCACGGCCTCACCGTCCTGGTCAACCTGCACTCGCTCGACCTCGCCCGCACCTATTGCGACCGCCTCGTCGGCATGGCCGCCGGCCGCATCGTGTTCGACGACGTCCCCGCCGCCCTCACCGCCGACGTCTCCCACGCCCTCTACGGCATGGAAGCCGCCGACGTGATGGACCACGCCGACGTGCCCGCGATGCAAGGCGCGCTGGCCGCCGCGGCCGCCTGATCCCCCTCCCCCTGCAAAGGACCACCCCATGCTGAACCGCCGCACCGTCCTGGTGGCCCTCGGCGCCTCCACGGGCCTCGCCACCGCCGCCCGCGCCCAGGCCTGGAAGGCCAAGTATCCCGAAATCGTCTTCGCCGTCGTCCCGGCCGAGAACGCCTCCGGCGTCACCGAGCGCTTCGGACCCTTCGCCACCTACCTCTCGCGCGAGCTCGGCACCAAGGTCACCCTGCGCATCGCCAACGACTATGCCGCGGTCATCGAGGGCCAGCGCGCCGGAAACATCCACATCGCCTATTACGGCCCGGCCTCCTTCGCCCGCGCCCGCCTCACCGGCGTCAAGACCGACGCCTTCGCGATCGACGTCAATGGCGACGGCTCCAAGGGCTACTACTCGGTGTTCTACACCCTGGCGAAGGCGCCGTACCAGAAGCTTGAGGACCTCAAGGGCAAGAACCTCGGCCTGGTCGATCCCAACTCCACCTCCGGCTACAACATGCCGATGTTCGCGCTGCATCAGAACGGCATCACCGATGCCGGCAAGTTCTTCGGCCGCATCCAGACCACCGGCAGCCATGAGAACGCCGTCATCGCCCTCTCGCAGGGCACCGTCGATGTCGCCGCCAACTGGTGGAACGCCGAGGACGACAGCAACCTCACCCGCATGCTCACCAAGGGCATGCTCAAGCACGCCGACGGCAAGCCGATGACCTATCAGGATTTCCGCATCGTGCTGAAGTCGCCCCTGATCATCAACTCGCCCTTCGCCATGCTCAACGAACTGCCGGCCGAGCTGAAGGAAACCATCCGCACCTCCTTCCTGCAGGCCCACGTCAAGGACGCGGCCGCATTCAAGCGCCTGTCCGACGGCAAGGCCCGCCCCTGGGAAGCCGTGGACAACGCCGCCTACGACGACACCATCAAGCTGATCCAGTTCGTGGACCAGCTTCGCCGCCGCTCTTCCTGATCGGCCGCCACACCACCGCGAAAACCCTCTCCCCTCGCGCCTTCGCAACGCAAAGCGCGCGGACGGGAGAGGGTTGGGTGAGGGGTGAAGCCCCTCTCCGACCGCTTCCTCGCAAACCAGAGCAGCAATGACCGCCTCCACCACGGCGAACCACACCGTCACCATCCTGCCCGAACAGCAGCTGGCCCCGCTGATGCGCGCCTATGGCGAGGCCATGGCCGCCAAGCGCCGCCAGCTGCTTCTCGGCGCCGTGCTGTTCGCCATCGCCCTCGCCCTGGCCCTGCTGGGGGCCGAGGTCGAGCCGGCCACGCTCTGGGCCAAGATCGGCAATTTCACCAGCTACTTCACCCGCCTCGCCCA
This sequence comes from Asaia bogorensis, assembly GCA_945888575.1. Taxonomy (GTDB): domain Bacteria; phylum Pseudomonadota; class Alphaproteobacteria; order Acetobacterales; family Acetobacteraceae; genus CAMDGX01. Next base: position 15,678 of record CAMDAM010000012.1, read on the forward strand.
TCTCGACAACGGCGCCTCCGTGCTGTCAGACCCCGCCGAATGGTTCTGGGGCCTGCGCAAATGGTCGCTGCTGATCGGCGAAACCCTGCTCATCGCCTATGTCGGCACCGCCACCGGCGCGCTCGCCGCCTTCTGCCTCTGCTTCCTCTGCTCGCCGCGCCTGATGCCCCTGGCCCCGGTGCGCGCCGCCGTCCGCCGCGTGCTGGAATTCTGCCGCACCGTGCCGGATATCGTCTTCGCCCTCATCTTCGTCGTCGCCTTCGGCCTCGGCCCCATCCCCGGCGTCTTCGCCATCGCCATCCACACCACCGGCGCGCTCGGCAAGCTCTTCGCCGAGGTGGTGGACAACATCGACCACAACCCGGTCGAGGGCGTGCGCAGCAGCGGCGGCTCCTGGTTCGCCCAGGTGCGCTTCGGCGTCGTGCCGCAGGTGCTCTCCAACTTCGTCAGCTATTCGCTGCTGCGCTTCGAGATCAACGTGCGCGGTGCCGCCGTCATGGGCTTCGTCGGCGCCGGCGGCATCGGCGAGGAGCTCATCACCGCCATCCGAAAGTTCTTCTACGCCGATGTCAGCGCCATCCTGGTGCTCATCATGGTCTGCGTGGTCGCCATCGACCTCGTCTCCGAACGCGTCCGCCACCGCCTCCTGGCCCTGGAATCCCGCTGATGCGCAGCACCTTCCTCGCCGACCAGGCCGGCCTGGCCGCCCGCCACGCCGCCCTGCTGCGCCCGGCCATCGCCACCCGCCTGCTGGTCGGCGGCGGCATCGCAGCGGCCCTCGCCCTCTACATCACCGGCCTGACCCTGCTCGGCTTCTCGCCGACACGCATGCTCGCCGGCCTGAACCGCCTGGGCGACATCCTCGCCCTCATGCTCCCGCCCATCCCGGGCAGCTGGGCGCGCTTCGAGATCTACCTGCACGCGCTCGGCCAAACGCTCGCCATCGCCTTCCTCGGCACCATGGCCGCCGCCGTGCTGGCCTTCCCGCTCGGCTTCCTCGCCGCGCGCAACATCGTCGCCAGCCGCGCGCTGCGCTTCCTCACCCGCCGCACGCTGGATGCCGGCCGCAGCATCGATACGCTGATCTGGGCCCTCATCTGGATCAACGTCGTCGGTCTCGGCCCCTTCGCCGGCGCGCTCGCCATCATGTCCGCCGACATCTTCGCCTTCGCCAAGCTCATGAGCGAAGCCATCGAAACCGCCGACCGTAAGCCAGTCGAAGGCGTGCTTGCCTCCGGCGGCTCGCGCCTGCACTCCATCCGCTTCGGCATCGTCCCCCAGGTGCTGCCGGTGATCGCCAGCCAGGTGCTCTACTACTTCGAAAGCAACACCCGCTCGGCCACCATCATCGGCATCGTCGGCGCCGGCGGCATCGGCCTGGTGCTCTCCGAACAGATCCGCACGCTGGAATGGAACGAAGCCGCCGCCATCATCCTCATGGTGCTCGTCACCGTGGCGATCATCGACGCGGTCTCGCAGCAGATCAGGGCAGTGGTCATCGGCGTGAGGTAAGCAAGCGCCTTCTTTTTCTGAAGAAAAAGAAGCAAAAAGACTTTCACACTTTGCACCCAGTGCACTCACCAGCACCCAGGTCATGAACCGAACCAGGGCGGGCATCTAGACGAGGCCCTCTCTGTGGCCTCCGTGTTGAATCTTCCTTCCTTTCCAAGCCCCCGATCCCCTTGCATCCTCCCGCCCACGACTCAAGGGAGCCCCAACCATGCACATCGACCTCACCGGCCGCCGCGCCATCGTCTGCGGCGGCAGCCGCGGCATCGGCCGCTGGATCGCCCTCGGCCTGGCCGAAGCCGGCGCCACCGTCTCCGCCTGCGCCCGCGGCCTGCCGGCGCTGCAGGAAGTCCGCGCGGCCAGCGGCGGCAAGATCCACGTGGCCTCCTGTGACCTCGCGCGCGAGGACCAGATCAACGCCTACATCGCCGAAGCCGCAGGGGCCCTGGGCGGCATCGACATCCTGGTGAACAACGCCACCGGCTACGGCCTGGGCGATGCAGAGGCGGATTGGGAAGCCAGCCTGGATGTAGACCTGCTCGCCGCCGTCCGCGCCAGCCGCGCCGCCATGCCGCATCTCATGCAGGCGGGCGCGCGGGGCCTGGCCGGCCAGGGCTACGGCGCCAGCATCATCAACATCTCCTCGGGCTCCGGCCTCAACCCCTCGGTCCGCACCCCGGCCTACGGTGCGGCCAAGGCGGCGGTGATCCACTACACCCGCACCCAGGCCGCCGCCCTGGCAAAGCACGGCATCCGCGCCAACTGCGTCGCCCCCGGCAGCATCGAATTCCCCGGCGGCCTGTGGGACCGCAGCAAGACGGAGAACCCCGCCCTCTACGGCCAGATCCTCGGCGCCATGCCCACCGGCCGCCTCGGCCGCCCGGAAGAAGTCGCCAGCGTCGTCGCCTTCCTCGCCTCCCCGCTCGCCATGTGGATCACCGCCCAGGTCATCGGCGTCAGCGGCGGCCAAGGCTTCGCCCGCTAACCCTTGCACCCCGTAGGGCGGAATGCGAAGCAGTTCCGCCACCCTCCGCGCGACAAACAAGCAAGAAAGAAAGCGGCCACAGAGACACAGAGGCACAGAGAAGCAAGACAAGGGAGAAGAAAGCGCCTCAAAATTTGGCGGAACGCGAAGCGGTTCCGCCAACCCATCTCCACCCTATTCCCCGCCACGCATCAAAAAGGCCCCCTCCTCCCTTGCCTTACTCCTCTGTGCCTCTGTGCCTCTGTGTCCCCTTCCTTCCTTCCCTGCCCCGGCACGCCCCCGACTACGTACGTAAAAAAACCTCTTCCCATCTTAACAAACGTTATATATATTACCCTTCATGACATCCCATCCCCCCTCCCTCGCCGAGCACTTCGCCGGCCTGCGCGCTGCGCTCCAGCCGCAGACAGGAGAAGTGCGCCCGCACGTCGGCGCGCTGGATGCGATGCTGCTCACCCTCCTCTCCGCCCTCCTCGGCCGCCTCGCGCGCCTCGCCCGCGCCTGGCACCCCGCCCCCACGCCGGAGGACTCCGACCAGGAGGCCCAAGCCCCCCTCTTCCCCGTCGCCCTGCTCTATCTCTTCGGCCCCCGCCGCAACCGCGGCATGCGCCCCCACGCCCGAACCACGCCCATCGCCCACCCCCGCACCGCCCGCGCCCCGCCGCCAGCCCTCTCCCCACCCGCCCAAACGGACTCCATTCACGCCCCGCACAGCAAAACGGCCCCAACCGGGGCCGCCCTACGACGTCTATTTTATTTCGATATCAATTCATTCCACTATCGCTGAGGTGCAAACCCGAACACCCGCTCGAACCGCTTCGCAAACGCCGGCCAAACCTCCGGGTTCAGCACCCGCGTCGCCGGCTTGCCATCCAGGATATCCAGGATCTGCTGCGCCGCGATCCGCCCCATCTGCTCCCGGCTTTCCCGCGTCACGCCCGCCGTGTGCTGGCTCACGATCACGTTGTCCAGCGTCAGCAGCGGATGCTCCAGCGGCGGCGGCTCCTTGGCCCACACATCCAGCCCGGCGCCCGCGATCTTCCCCGCCTTCAGCACCTCGTACAGCGCCGCCTCGTCATGAATGCCGCCGCGCGCCGTGGTGATGAAATAGGCCGAAGGCTTCATCCGCGCGAACTGCGCCGCCCCCACCATCCCCAGTGTCTCCTTGGTGCGCGGGCAGTTCACGCTCACATAATCCGCCTCCGCGCACAGCCTATCCAGATCCACCTTCTCCGCCCCGCGCGCCGTCATCTGCTCCGCGGTCAGGTACGGGTCATACGCCAGCACCCGCATCCGGAACGCCACCCGGCACAGCTCTGCCAGCCGGGTGCCGACATGCCCCATCCCGATGATCCCGATCGTCTTGTCCAGCGCATTGCGCCCGATATAGGCGGCCCGGTCGAACACCAGCTCGCGCCGCATCGCCCGGTCGATCTCGCCAATCCGCTTGGTCAGGTTCAGCAGCAGCGCCAACGCATGCGTCGCCACCCCTTCCGCATTCCCACCCGCCTGGTTCACCGCCAGCACGCCAGCCGCGGTGCAGGCATCGACATCGATGGTGTCGTATCCGGCCCCGTTGCTGCTCACCACCAGCAGGTTCGGGCAGCGCGCCAGGAACTCCGGATGCGCGAAGAACTCGGCGGCCAGCTCGTCCCGGCTCGCCCCGATCTGGAACGCGTGCGCCGCCTCCAGCACCGGCGCCACCACCGAACCCGGCGAGTCGTTCTCCAGCTTGTCCAGCCGAACGTCTGGCCGGGCCTCCATCATCTCGTTGAACACGGTATGCGCGACATACTTCACATAGAAGACGCGCTTGGTATTGGCGGCCATGGAGTATCTTTCCGGCTCGTTGGGACGTCCCGCCACGCTACACCTCACGGCCGCGCCTGCAAACGCACCCACCCTGGCAGCGGCGCCGGAACCGCGCTAAGCCTCCCGCCAATCTCCGAAGGACCCGCCCCATGGCAGCCACCACCACCACGATCACGCTCGAAGAGAACGAGGTCGCCCTGATCATCGGCGAGGAAGACGGCGCCATGTCCGTCCGCGTCGTCTCCGCCACCGAAGTCGCCGACGACGCCGAGGAAATCGGCGCCGCCCCGGAAATCGTGCTGGCGCTGGCCATGCGCCTGCTCAAGGACCCCGAATTCCACGACGACGTCCTGGAATGGTACTACGCCCAGGACGACGACGAGGACGAAGGCAAGTAGGGTCTAGTCACCTCGCAGCGCGAAGGCGGCCTTGGCCGCCGGTCGCGCCAGGGCGGCCGCGTACCACTCCCGCACCGCCGGCTTGTCCAGCAGCGCCTCGGGGTTCATGCGCAGGTAGAACACGCAGCAGGCCAGGTTGAGATCGGCCACCGTGAACCGCCCGCCCATCACGAACCCGCCGCCCTTGGCCAGCACCGCCTCCAGCACCAGCAGCGGCGCCTGCACCTGCTGCAGCGCCGCCGCCTTCAGCCCCGGCACCCGGTCCGGCTCCGGCAGCATGAAGGTATGATACATCGCCTGCGCCGCCGGCGGCTCCAGCTCGGTGGCCGCCCACACCGTCCACATCGTGGCGAGACTCTCCTCGGCCAGCCCCGCCGGCGCGATCGACCCGCCATGCTTGCGTGCCAGGTGCAGGTTGATCGCCATGGATTCCCACAGCACCAGCCCATCGTCATCGATGAACGGCACATGCCCATTCGGGTTGATCGCCAGGAACTCGGGGCTGCGAGACCCGTCCGGCCCCGGTGCCACCTCGATCATCTCATAGGGAATGCCGAGCTCGTGGCACATCCACAGGGTACGGATCGCGCGCGAACGGGGAATGCCGTAGATCTTCAGCGCCATGGAAACCTCCTGGATAGGCGCCGAAGGTAGCGCCCCGGGCGCCCGGCCGGAAGTCAGCCGTGCAGCGCATCCCCCACCGCACGCCGCAGCGCGACGATCCCGCTCTCCGTATGGCGGGAAGGATGCACCCGGTTGGTCAGCAACACCCAGGCGCGCTTGTTGTCCAGGTCGATCCACAGCCCCGTGCCGGTGAACCCGGTATGCCCGATCACCCCCGCCGGGCACCGATCGCCCGCCGGCCAGCCCGGCGTGGCCAGCTGCCACCCCAGCCCACGCCGCACGCCCTGGATCACATTCTGCTCCGTCCGCAGCGCCGCCACGCTCTCAGGCGCCAGAAGCACGCCATCCATCATCGCTCGCGCGAACGCCAGCAGCGCTGCCGCATTGCCGAACAACCCCGCATGCCCAGCTGCCCCGCCCATGGCGAAGGCGTTCTCGTCATGCACCTCGCCCCGCATCACCCGCCCCCGCCAGCTGCAGCGCTCGGTGGCCGCGCAATCCGCCGGATCGGGCCGAAAACTGAACCCCAGCGGCAGCGGTTGGTCCGCCAGCGGCAGGCCGGTCAGCCGCTCGATGGCGATGCCGAGGAGAAGAAAGTTGTTGTCGCTGTAGGCCGGCGCGCAGTGCCGCCATTCGCGCTGCAGGATGAAGGCGCGCAGCGTCTGCGGATCCTGGCCGTAGGTATAAAGCGGCTCCACCGCCGGCAAATGGGTGGCGTGGGCCAGGCACTGCCGGAAGGTCAGCCGTCGCTCCGCGGCACCCGCCACGTCGTATTGCCGCAGATCGGGAATGGCCGCCGTCAGCGGATCATCGAGCCCGATCCGCCCCTGCTCCACCAGCCGCAGGATGGCGGTGGTGGTGAACACCACCTTGGTGAGCGAGGCGAGGTCGAAGATGGTCTCCTCACGCATCGCAATGCGCTCAGGCTCGATCACAGCATGGCCGGCCCCGCGCACCATGGTGCGGCCATCCTCCAGCAGGCCCAGGACGGCACCGGGGATGCACGTGCTGTCGATGGCCTGCCGGACGAGGGCAAACGCCGCGTCGAACCGGGCGTTGCTCACTCGGCGGCGGCGGCGATGGCCGTGCGGTAGCGCCCGAGGGACAGGCGATCGACCAACGACTGGCCCCGGCGCTCCAGCCCGTCACGGGGGGCCATCGGCACGCCGTAGTAGTCCAGCAGGGTCGGAAACATATCGAGGATGGAGGCCCGCTCGGCATGCACGCGGTGCTGGCCGGTCTTGAACCACATCACGGAATCCGGGTGGTGGATGCCGGACTTGGTATGGGGGATCAGCAGGAAGACCTGATGGTAGTCGAATTCCTGTGCTGCGTTGCCGGTGGTGACGGTGATCCTGGTGCCTTCGGGAACGGTGCTGCGGATGCCGTTGTCGAAATACAGCGAACCCGCAGGGGAGTCGCCGAACTGGAAGATCGGCCGGCCATGCAGCGTGATCCCCTCGATCCGGCGGCGGGCTTCGGCGGCCTCCTCGGCGCTGTCGAACTGGGCCGAGAACTGATGCGCCATCACCGGCAGCAGCGCGCGCGGGTTGACGCCCACGCTGGACAGCAGGGCAGCGCAATCGCGCGGGCGGTAGTATTTGCTGCCGCCATCGGGGTTCATCTGCTGGCTGAGCGCGCTGACCAGCACGGGCATGGCGCCCTCCGCCTCGATCGCGGGCACCAGGCGGGCCAGGAACCGGTCCATGCTGCGGTAGCCGAAGAACACCGCCTCATGATGCACCGGGTCGGCCTGCGGGTCGTCGATCAGGTGGAAGTAGGCGTGCTGGAAATGCGCCGTGCTGTTCATGAAGATGGAGGCGAAATCCGGCCGGCCGCGGCGCCAGGTATGCAGGAAGACGTCGGTCTGCAGCTGGTCGAGCAGGGAGGCGCGCTTCCAGGCGGTCTGGCCGCGGGTTTCGCTGGCCAGCTGGCGGCCGATGGCCAGCACGCTTTCCAGCGACAGGCCGTGGCCGAGCAGGAAGGACAGGAACCGCACCGGGGAGGCGTTGGGATTGGGCGCGCCGGACTGCGTGTTGTCCTGCACCTTGGAGGCGATGAAGCCATGGAAATCGGCCAGCTTTGCCGGCGAGGGCGCCTCCGTGGTGCACCAGGGATCGGGCACGTAGAAGGAGCCCGGCGCCTCGAACCGGCCGGCGTTCATGCCGCCGAAGTTACCGACGGTGAGGCCGCCATCGAGCAAGGCGTGCCAGGTGTCGGTATGGCCGGCGGCCGGGCCGTCGGTGAGGTTGAAGACCTGGTGGGTATAGTAGTCGAGCCCGGTGTGCATCGAATACCACTGGATCCAGGGCTCCAGGAACTGCTGCTCCTTTACGTCGGCCTGGCCGGTGACGACCTGCGACGCATCGTGGAAGCGCTTGAAGTTGGGCAGCTTGCCCTCCCCCATCCAGCGGGCAAGCAAGGAGGGGCAAAGCTCGTTGAACTCGAGCACGACGATCTTGCGGGATGACATGCTGGGCACCGATGCAGGGGTTTGAAAATCCGCCAGATGGTATCAACCCGGCCCCTTCGAGGGAAGCACGGCGTCGTCCGGGCGGCGGCGATAGGCGGCCAGCAGGCAGGATTCCGGCCAGGGCAGGCCGAGGCGGCGCAACGCCGTGCGCAGGCGCAGTTCGATGGCGTGGAACCGGGGCCATGGCTGGCTGGCGCGACAGTCGTCGAGACGAAGGAAGAACACTTCGTCCAGGCCATGGGCCTGCATGGCGCGGCAGAGGGTGGCACGGCGGTTGAGGCGGTAGGGGGTGGGGAAGATGTCGCTGTCGGCCCCGCCGAACCGGCGCATGACGGCACGGCGCAGGGCGGGCGGGAGAAGGCGGTTGAGCAGGACGGTGGGGGCCAGCGCGTCCACGGTATAGACGATGGCCAACCCGCCCGGACGCAGCGCGGCGGCGAGGGCGGACAAGGCGGCATCGGGATCGGCGATGTGCTCGGCGACCATGCGCATGGTCGCGAGATCGTGCGGGTGGTCCGGCCGGTAGGCCTCCAAGGGCACGGCAATGCGCGTGTGCGCATGGGGGTTCCCGGGAAGGTTCGGCCCTGGGTCGAGCACCGTGAGCCGGCGGCAGGTGCCGGCGAGGCGGGTGGCGAGCGCGGGGTTGAACGGGAACGGGGAGCGACCGCCGCCGATGTCCAACCAGTCGGTCTCCGGGGTGACGAGAGCGAGGCAGAGGGCTTCGTGGAACAAATCTGGCGTGCGGTAGCGGTAGGCTGCATGCAGGCGCGCGGTGCCGCCCGGTTGCGGGCCGTATCTGTGGGCGGCGGCCTCCGCAAGGTAAGGGGCGAGCGTGTCAGGGCCGGGTGGAATCATGCTTCGGCGTACAGATGGCAGGCGGTTTCGCGCGGGCCGTGCGGGGTGGCGCGGCGGATCAGGTCGGGCCGGGTGGTGGTGCAGCCCGGCATTGCGTGCCGGCAGCGCGCGGCGAACGCGCAACCCGGCGGGGGGTTGGTGGGGTCTGGCAGGTCGCCTTCCAGCAGGATGCGCTCGCGCTTCGGCGCGCCCGGCGGTTGCGGCACGGCGGAGAGCAGGGCCTGGGTGTAGGGGTGGGCGGGGTGGTCGAACAGCTCGGCGGCCGGGCCGATCTCCACGATGCGGCCAAGATACATCACCGCGATGCGCTGGCTGACGTGGCGCACCACCGAGAGGTCGTGGCTGATGAACAGCATCGCGAGACCCAGGCGGCGCTTGAGATCGGCGATCAGGTTGATGATCTGGGACTGGATGGAAACGTCCAGCGCCGAGACCGGCTCATCCGCCACCAGCAGCTTCGGCGAGAGGGCGAGCGCGCGGGCGATGGCAATGCGCTGGCGCTGGCCGCCGCTGAATTCGTGGATGTAGCGGCGGCTTGAATCAGGCGGTAATCCCACGAGATCAAGCAGTTCCGCCACGCGCTTATCGACGTTGGGCAGGCCGTGGATGGTGAGCGGTTCGCCGATCAGGGTGGAGACACGATGCCGCGGATTGAGCGCGCCGAACGGATCCTGGAAGACGATCTGCATCTCCCGCCGTGCCCGGCGCAGGGCGCCGCCGGACAGGGCGCGCAGATCCTGGCCCTGGAACAGGATCTCGCCCGCGGTCGGCTCGGTGAGCCGCAGCACGGCGCGGCCGAGGGTGGATTTGCCGCAACCGGATTCGCCGACGATGCCCAGCACTTCGGACTCGGCCAGGGTGAAGCTGACATCCTCCAGCGCGCGCAGCGTGGCGGTGGGGGTGCGGTAGTGGACGGTGAGGTGGCGGGCTTCCAGCAAGGGAGTCATGCGGCCGGGTTCCAGCAGGCGGCCGGATGCGGCGCGTCGGCGAGAGGCGGGCGTTCGGCGCAGCTTGGCATGGGCGCGTCGCAGCGCGGCTGGAAGGGGCAACCCTGGCCCCGGCTGCCTGGCGGCGGGACCTGGCCGGGGATGGCGGGCAGCACTTCGCCGGGTGGGTTGCGGGCCGGCATGGTGCGCACCAGGGCGGCGGTGTAGCGGTGGCGGGGGGTGGCGAAGACCTCGGCGGCGGGGCCGGTTTCGACGATGCGGCCGGCATACATCACGGCCGCCCGGTCGCAGTATTCGGCGACCACGCCGAGGTCGTGGGTGATCAGCAGGCAGGCCATGTCGAGCTGGCGGCGCAGGCGGTCGATCAGGGCGAGGATCTGGGCCTGGACCGTCACATCGAGCGCGGTGGTGGGTTCGTCGGCGATCAGCAGGCGGGGCTCGCAGGCCAGGGCGGCGGCGATCATCACGCGCTGGCGCTGGCCGCCGGAGAGCTGGTGCGGGTAGCGGGCGAGCTGGCGGGTGGGCGTGGGCAATCCCACGAGATCAAGCAGCTCCGCGGCGCGGGCGAGGGCCTGCTTCGGGGAGAGGTTCAGGTGCAGGCGCAGGGGCTCGGCGATCTGCTCGCCGATGGTGAAGACCGGGTTCAGGCTGGTCATCGGCTCCTGGAAGATCATGCCGATACGGTGGCCGCGCAGGCGGCGCATGGCTTCGTCGTCGAGCCCGGCGAGGTCGGTGCCGTCGAAGCGGATGGCGCCGGCGGTGCGGCGGATGGCGGGCGCCAGCAGGCGCATGATGGCCAGCGCGGTGACGGACTTGCCGCAGCCGGACTCACCGACCAGGGCGAGCATCTCGCCGGGCGCGAGGGTGAAGGAGACATCCTCCACCAAGGCGGCCTGGGAGGTGGCAAGCGTAAGCCCCTGGACTTCCAGGATGTTCATGCCCGCCACAACTCGCCGCCTTGCATCGAGTGCGGGGCGCCGGTGGTGCTGGGCAGGCTCAGCGGCAGGCCGTGGAGGGAACGCACGGCGAGGTAGGCGAAGCACTGGGCTTCCAGGAAATCACCATCCCACCCCACGGATTCCACGGGATCGACGGGCACGCCGAGGGTGTCGGCAAGGCCTTGCATCAGCGTGCGGTTGTGGCGGCCGCCGCCGGTGACGAGCCAGCGCCGCGGCGGCGTGGGCACCTGCGCGGTGGCGCCGGCAGCCGAGGCGATGGTGAAGGCGGCCAGGGTGGCGGCGCCACGGGCATCGTCGTTGATGCGGTCGATCGCGGCAGCCCACGCGTGGAAGGCGTTGCGATCCAGGGATTTCGGCGCCGGGCGGGTGAAGTAGGGGTGGGACATCAGCTGGGCCAGAAGGTCGGCGTCGGGCGTGCCGGAGGCGGCGAGCGCGCCATCGAGGTCGTAGGGCTCGCCGCGGCGCTTGAGCAGGAAATCATCCAGCAAGGCGGAGGCGGGGCCGGTGTCGAAGGCGATGACGGTCTCGCCATCCAGGTACGTCACGTTGGCGACGCCGCCGAGGTTGAGGACCATCAGCGGCTGGGCAAGGCCGGAGGCCAGCGCCTGGTGATAGAGGGGCGCGAGCGGCGCGCCCTCCCCGCCCGCGGCCACGTCGGCGTGGCGGAAGCGGTTGACCACGTCGATGCCCAGCGTGGCGGCCATGCGGGCGCCGCTGCCGAGCTGGCGGGTGAAGCGGGCCTCGGGCTTGTGGAACACGGTCTGGCCGTGGATGCCAACGAGGTCGATGGCGTCGGCCGGGAGGTTGTGCTCCTCCAGGAACAGCAGCACGGCGCCGGCATGGGCGTCGCTGACCTCGGCTTCCAGTTCGGTGAGTGGGTCGTGCTCGGCGCGGCTGGGGTCGGCGAGGAAGGCGATGAGTTTCGCGCGCAGGGCCGGGGCGTAGGGGTAGGCGCCGGTGGGGCCGGCTTCCACGATGCTGCGCCCGTCGGTGCGGATCAGGGCGACGTCGATCGCGTCCATGGAGGTGCCGCTCATCACGCCGATCGCGGTGGTTGGGCCCATGGGGTGCGCGTTCTCCTTGTCACGATTCCTATAGGGCCATAGCTTCCCGGGGAACAGGAAGCCCCGGCGCAGGGGCGTGCAGGAGGCTCACATGGCTCGTCTTTCGTTCCGCGCGTTGTTGCTGGCTGGCGTTCTGGCGGCTGGGTCTGCCTCGGCCCAGGTGCTGGAGGTGGCAGTGGATGCCTCGCCGGTGGGGCTCGACCCGCATCGGGCGACGGCGTTCTCCACCTTCCAGATGATCAACGGCACGATCTACGAGGGCCTGACCGCGATCGACCGGGATCTGAGGGTGAAGCCGGGGCTGGCGGAGAGCTGGACCGTCTCGGCGGACGGCAAGACCTATACCTTCAAGCTGCGCAGCGGCATGACCTTCCATGACGGCAGCAAGGTGGAGGCGGCCGATGTGGTGGCGACGATCAACCGGGTGCTGAGCAAGGAGATCGCCTCGCCGCTGGCCTCGCGGCTGGCCGCGCTGGACAAGGCCGAGGCGCCGGATGCCGCGACGGTGGTGCTGAACCTGAAGGAGCCGACGGCTCCGCTGTTGGTCTCCATCGCCACCATCGCCATCGTGCCGCGCAGCATGGAGGCGGAGAAGGACGCGCTGCAGCGCGCGCCGATCGGCACCGGGCCGTTCAAGTTCAAGGAATGGCAGGCGAACGGGTTCGTGGCGCTGGAGAAGCATGCCGGCTACTGGCGGGCGGGTGCCCCGAAGCTGGACGGGATCAAGTTCAACATCGTGCCGGAAAGTGCGACGCGGCAGGTGGGGCTTTCCAGCGGGCAGTATTCCATGCTGCCGAATATCGATGCGGCCACCGCCATGCAACTGAAGGGCAAGCCGGGGGTGAAGCTCGCGGAGACCTTGGAGCTGGCCTACATGTTCGTGGGCGTGAATGCCTCCAAGCCGCCCTTCAACGACGCACGCGTGCGCCAGGCGGTGAACTTTGCGCTGAACCGGCAGGAGGTGATTGCCGCGGCGCTGTTCGGGGCCGGGGTGCCGGGTGGGCCGCTGTCCCCGGCGCTGAAGGACTGGGCGACGCCGGTGGGTCAGTTCGCCTGCTACAAGACGGATCCCGCCAAGGCGCAGGCCCTGCTGAAGGAGGCCGGGCACACGGCGCCGGTGGCGATCACCATCAACGTGCTGCCGCGGCAGGATATCCGCGACATGGCGCAGGTGGTGCAGGCGCAGCTGAACAAGGCCGGCTTCAAGGTGGAGCTGAAGAACCAGGAGCTGGGCCAGTTCATCCAGGATTGGCGCAACAGCAATTTCGACATGTTCGCCAGCACCAACGCCGGCAGCCCCGATCCGGACGACTATTTCTTCCGCACCTTCCGCACCGGCGGCTCCACCAACGTGTTCAAGTATTCCGACAGCACGCTGGACGGGCTGCTGGATGGGGCGCGGACGCTGCAGGACCAGGCGGCGCGCAAGGTGGCCTATGACAAGGCGCAGGCGATCCTGGCGTGCGACGGACCGATCATGCACATCGCCTATGGCCAGCTGTTCACCGCGATGCGGGCGAATGTGGGCGGGTTCGAGATCATCGCCAACCGCTCCTTGAGCACGCTGGCCGATACCGCTGTGGCGAAGTGACGCTGGCGGGCCAACTGGGATGCTGAGGCGGCTGCTGCTGGCGCGGCTGGTGGACCTGGCCGTGGTGCTGGCCGCCGTCTCGGTGATCGTGTTCGCGATGATCCGGCTGATCCCCGGCGATGCCGTGGC
>CAMDAM010000013.1 GCA_945888575.1 Asaia bogorensis
CTTGCCGCGCGAACGTGGCAAATACGGCGCGAGGCTCTCAACCTGCTCATCAGACAGCCAAAACTGCTCGCTCATGACGGGTTCCTCCCGCCAAAACCAGAATCAGACCCAGTCGAGCCGGGTCAACCCATTATGGGTCCTGACCCTAGATTTCCTCCGGCACCGCCGCAATCCCGTGCCGGCGCAGCCAGGCGGAGAAGCCGGGATCGGCGGTGATCACGCAGAACGGGATCGCCACCAGCAGCCCGCCGGCGAAGGGCAGCGCCCACAGCACCGCCGGCCAACCGCCCAGGGCAAAGCCGGCGAACACCGCCACCCCCACCAACGTATGCGGCCAGAACATGCGCGCCGCCTCGCCCCAGCCCACGCCGCGGTCGCTGCGGTTCTGCGGCAGCCAGCCGGCCTTCCGCCCCAGCGCCAGACGCAGCATCGCCAGCGTCTTGTGCACCTGGGCCACCGGGTCCATCAGCAGCGAGAAGGCGAATTCCAGCACGGCCCCGGCCAGGAACCGCCATCCCCCGCCATAGCGCGCCCGCCGGGCAGCCGAGAGCAGCACTTCCGCATATCCCAGCAGCTTCGGCGCATAGAGCGCGAAGACCCAGGCAGCCGCCATCGCCGCCAGCGCCCCGCGCGGCACCTCCCGCGCCCCGCCGGTGGCGGCCAGTACGGCCGCCAACACCAGCACGCCCACGTACAGCGGCGCGCCCAGGAACATCAGGATCGCCTGCACCAGCTGCCACCGCCCCATCCAGCGGAAGCCCGGCAGGCGCAGCAGGTGCCGGTACTGCAGGTTCCCCGCCAGCCAGCGGGCATCGCGATGCAGGAATTCCGGCAGCGCCGGCGGATTGGCTTCCAGCGAGCCGTCCTCCCCCGCCCACACGCACACCCGCCAGCCCGCGGCCCGGATGCGCGCCGCCTCCACCTGGTCGTGCGACAGGATGGTGCTGCCATCCGGCAGCGCCTCCAGCCTGCAGTGGTCGCGGAACGCGGCCGCGCGCAGGATGGCGTTGTGGCCCCAGTACGGCCCCTCATCCCCCTGCCACACCGCCTGCCCCGTCGCCCAGGCGCGCATCCCGGCCCGCATGCCGAACTGGAACAGCCGCGGGAAGGCCGCCGCCGCCGGCTTGCCCACGGTAAGGTGCTGCACGATCCCCATGCGCGGCTCCGCCTGCATGATCCGCACCAGCCGCAGGGCAGACTCCGCCGACATCGCCGAATCCGCATCCATCATCAGCACCAGGTCGATCCCCTGGGCGTGATGATCCAGGAACTCCATCACGTTTCCGGCCTTGAACCCGGTATTCGCCGCCCGCCGCCGGTAGCACACCCGCCCGGGGTCGCGATCCGCCGCGCGGAACGCCGCCACCGCCGCTTCCTCCTCCGCCGCCGCCATGGGGTCCTGCGTGTCCGACAACACCCACAGCACGAACCGGTCTCCGGCCCCCGCCGCATCCAGCGCATCGAGCAGCGCGCGCTGCGGCGGCAGCACCTGGGCCATGTCCTCGTTGCGCACGGTGATGGCGATGGCGGTGGTGAGCACGATCGCCCCCGCCTCGATCTCCCCCTCCACGGGAAGCACCGCTCGGGCCGGGTTGCGCGCCCCCACCAGCACCGCGAAGCCCGGCAGCGCGTTGCCCAGGCACACGCCCAGCCACGGCACCACGCCCATGAAGCAGGCCATCAGCGCCACTTCCGCCGCCCGCCACCCCCCCGGCGCCAGCACGCGCAGCATCAGCCACGCCAGCACCGCGCTGCCGCCCACCAGGATCGCGAAAAACAGCAACCGCCCGAATCGCATGCAGGAGCATTGCCGCAGAACGCGCCGGGTTGATAGACCAGACCCATGAGCCACCCGTCGGTCGCGATCGTCCTGCCGTACCGCGAGTATTTCTCCCCGGGCGCCGCAGGCGCACTGGCCTTGCTGGTGCGCCGCCTGGCCACCTGGCGGGAGGGCTTTGCCCCCTTCGTGATCGGCCCGCCCCCGCCCACGCCGCCCTTCACGGACGTGCCGTTCCGCCCCGCCCGCGCCACCTGGTGGCCACCCGCCAACGCCGCCCGCCGCTACGGGCACGCCGTCGCCCGAATCCTGGCCGAATCCCCCCCGGCGCTGATCGAGGTCCACAACCGCCCGGAACTCGCCCTGTTCCTCGCCCGCCGCTTCCCCCGCATCCCCGTCTCGCTGTTCCTCAACAACGACCCCCAGGGCATGCGGGACGCGAAAACCCCCGCCGAGCGCACCCGCCTGCTGCAAACCCTCGCCGCCGTCGCCAACTCCTCCGCCTGGCTGCGCGCCCGCCTGCTGGAAGGCGTGCCCACCCCGGCGCGAGACCCCGTGGTGCTGCACAACTGGCTCGACCTCAACGAAGTGCCACCCAGCCCGCCGGAACGCGAGCCCACCATCCTGTTCGCCGGCCGCGTGGTGCGGGACAAGGGCGCGGACACCTTCGTGGACGCCTGCGCCGCCGCCCTGCCCCACCTGCCCGGCTGGCGCGCGGTGATGATCGGTGCGGACCGCTTCGGGCCGGACAGCCCGGAAACCCCCTGGATCGCCGCCCTGCGCCCCCGCGCCGCCGCTGCGAACGTGGAAATGTGGGGCTACCGCCCGCATGCCGAGGTGATGGCCGCCATGGCGCGCGCCGCCATCATCGTGGTGCCCAGCCGCTGGCCGGAGCCCTTCGGCCTCACCGCGCTGGAAGCCATGGCCGCCGGCGGCGCCCTGCTCTGCGCCCCGCGCGGCGGCCTGCCGGAGGTGTTCGGCGATGCCGGCCTGGCCATCGACCCCGACAACCCCGCCACCCTGGCCGCCACCATCCGCGAGCTGGCCGCCAACCCGGCCCGCCTCGCCGCCCTGGGCGAAGCCGGCCGCGCCCGCGCCCGCCTGTTCGACCTGCCGGTGGCCGCCGCCCGGCTGGATGCCCTGCGCCGCAACCTCCTGCCGGGATAGGGATGGCCGGCACCGTCGCCGTCGTCCTGCCCCCCGCCGGCCCATCCTGCGAGGCCGCCGCCGCCCTGGTGCGCCGCCTCCACCTGCTGCCCAGCCACTTCCGCGCCGTGGTGTTCGGCCCGGCGGGCCAGGGCGCCCTCGCCGAAGTGGTCCACCGCCGCGTCGGCCTCGCCTGGCTGCCCACCGGCGCCCAGCACCGCTATGCCACCCGTGTGGCCGAACAGCTCACCCGCCTGCGCCCCACGGTGATCGAAGTCCACGACGCGCCCGAGGTCGCCAGCATCCTCGGCGGCCGCTTCCGCCCCACCCCCGTGCTGCTCATCCTGCACACCGACCCCCAAGCCCAGCGCGGCGCCCACGACCCCGCCGCCCGCACCTTCCTCCTCGCCCAGGCCACCCGCGTCGCGGCCCTCTCGCCCGAAATCCGCACCCGCATGCTGGAAGGCGTGCACCCCGCCATGCGCCACTGCACCCTGCTGCCCCCGCCAGACGGGCCCCTGGGCCCCCAAGGCACCGCCGATGCGCTGGATACGCTGCGCCTCGATGCGCTGAAGGCATGGTCCCGAACGCTGCACGGACCTATATAGGGGGCCAGCAACGCACCCTTCGGAGCCACCCCAATGTCCGAAACCAAAGCGCCGGAAAGCACCCAGGTGCCCGTTACCGTCCTCACCGGCTATCTCGGCGCCGGCAAGACCACCCTGCTCAACCGCATCCTCACGGAGAACCACGGCCAGAAATACGCCGTGGTGATCAACGAGTTCGGCGAACTGGGCGTGGACAACGACCTCGTCGTGGATACCGATGAGGAAGTGTTCGAAATGAACAACGGCTGCATCTGCTGCACCGTGCGCGGAGACCTCATCCGCATCGTCGGCGGCCTCATGAAGCGCCGCGAGAAGTTCGACGGCATCATCATCGAAACCACCGGCCTCGCCCAGCCCGCCCCCGTCGCGCAAACCTTCTTCGTGGACGAAGACGTCCGCGCCAAGGCCCGGCTGGACGCCATCATCACCGTGGTCGATGCCAAGAACCTCCCGGCCCGCCTGGCCGACAGCCACGAGGCCGAAGACCAGATCGCCTTCGCCGACGTGATCGTGCTGAACAAGATGGACCTCGTCTCCGCGGACGAAGCCGCCGCGGTGGAAGCCTCCATCCGCCGCATCAACAAGTTCGCCAAGATCCACCACGCCACCAAATCCAACGTGCCGATCGCCGAACTGCTCAACCAAGGCGCCTTCGACCTCAACCGCGTGCTCGCCCATACGCCCGATTTCCTCACCGACAGCGAGCACGAGCACAACGACGACATCGCCAGCATGTCCTTCGAAGTGGAAAACCCGATCGACCCGGAGCGCTTCAACGCCTGGATCGGCGCCCTGCTGGCCGAACAAGGCCAGAACCTGCTGCGCACCAAAGGCATCCTCAGCTACGCCGGCGAAGACCGCCGCTTCGCCTTCCAGGCCGTGCACATGATCGCCGATGGCGACTTCATCGGCCCCTGGAAGGAAGGCGACCCCCGTACCTCCCGCCTCGTCTTCATCGGCCGAAACCTCAACCGCCCCCAACTCCGCCGCGGCTTCGAGTCGTGCCAGGTGGAGTAGTCCCTGGGGACAGGAAGGCCAGGGGCTTTGCCCCTGGACCCCACTGGGGCCTTAGGCCCCAGACCCCGGGACCTTTTCCGCCTTCGGCGGGCAGGGGCCATCCGGGTTTCTCCACCGCCTCGACGGCCCCTGCCCGCCGAAGGCGGAATAACTGATGCGGGTCCAGGGACCTCAGGTCCCTGGCGGGTCCAGGGCAGAGCCCTGGCCTTTCTTTCTCCGGGAACCACACCATGAGCCAGACGATCACGCCGGACCGGTTGTTGGAGGAGCGGGGGGAGACTCGCACCTTGGATGGCTTTGTCGTCGGTGCCGCCTACGACCGCAGCGCCAACCTGGCGTTTGCCCTGGGGGATGGCTCGGTTCACATCGTCCGCAAGGGCGGCGAGTGGCAGAAGGTGGAGGCGCATGACGGCGCGGCGATGGCCCTGGCGGCGGACAGCCGCGCGGCGGGCTGGATCACCGGCGGGGATGACGGGCGGTTCGTGCGCGTGTCCACCGATGGCACCGTCTCCGCCATTGCCGAATTCGGCATGATGAAGTGGGTGGAGCATGTGGCCAGCACCACGGACGGGAAGGGCGTGCTGGCCTGCTCGGTGGGCAAGACGGTGCATGTGTTCGATGGCGCGGGCACGAAGCTCAAGGCCGTGTCGCATCCGTCGTCCGTCACCGGCCTGGTGTTCGATGCCAAGGGCAAGCGCTTCGCCGCCAGCCACTACAACGGCGCCAGCGTGTGGTTCGTGGCATCGAAAACCGACAATCCGCGCAAGCTGGAATGGAAGGGCAGCCACATCGGCATCGCCATGTCGCCGGATGGCGATTGCGTGGTGACGGCGATGCAGGAGAACGCGCTGCACGGCTGGCGCCTGTCCGATGGCCAGCACATGCGCATGACGGGGTATCCGGCCAAGACCATGGCGCTGTCCTTCACCAAGAATGGCAAGTGGCTGGCCAGTTCGGGTGCCGATTCCATCGTGATGTGGCCGTTCCACGGTGGCGGCCCGATGGGCAAGCCGCCCACGGAGCTGGCCGGCGGCGATGGCGTGAACTGCACCCGGGTGGCCGCCCACCCCACGCACGACGCCATCGCGGCGGGCTTTGCCGATGGTCTGGTGGTGATGGCAGACATCAACTCGGCCCGCATCCTGCCGGTGGCCGCCCCCGGCCGCGGCCCGATTTCCGCCCTGGCCTGGAGCCCGGACGGCACGCACCTGGCCTTCGGCACCGAGACCGGCTTCGCCGCCGTGGTCGATTTCTCCAAGCGGTCCTGACGCAGGGGCCGCACCGGGTAGGGATGGGCGCGCGGGGCCGCCCGGCCTGGCCGCTCGGCGCGGCCGTGGCCCTGCATCTCGCCATTGCGGCACTGCTGGCCCTGGCGGCCCACCGGCGCCTCGCACCCGCGCCGGAGCCGGCGGCGGTGGACCTCGTGTCCAGTGCCCTGCCGGCGCCGGAGCCGCCCGCGGACCTGCCGCTGACCGGTGCCGCCGACCTGCAGGAAGCCGCGCCGGGGCCGGTCATCTGGACCCTGCCACCAGTTGCCTCAACCCCGGTTGCCCCCACTCCTGCCACGGCACCACCACGGCGCGCGCCTGCGCTCCGCCCGGCGGGCGTGGCCGCCACCCCCGTGGCACCCGCACAGGCGGCCGCCGCAAGCGCCGGTGAGATCGCCGCCTGGCAGGCTGCCCTGTCCGCCTGGGTGGAACGCCACCGCCGCTACCCCCCCGCCGCCCGCTTCCGGCAGGAGGAAGGCGTGGTGCGCGTGCGCTTCGAGCTGGACCCGGCCGGCACCGTGCGCCACGTCGCCGTCGAGGCTCCCTCGGGCTCCCCCACGCTGGACGCCGCCGCCCTCGCCCTGCTGTCCGGCGCCACCATGCCGGCGCCCCCCCCGGGCCTGGACCCGGCACGGCGCAGCATCAGCCTGCCGATCCGCTACCGCCTGGAGTGAACGCAACTGCGGCGGGCCGTTGCCGACCGCCGGTATCAGACGCCGCAGGCAACCCACCCCGCGCGCGACAGGGCCGAGGCCAGCTGCACCGCGCCGAAGGGCTTGGTCAGCACCGGCGCGTGCCCATGCCGCAACACCAGCTGCCCCTGGCCATAGCCGGTGATGAACATATACGGCACACCCTGCTGCAGCAGCCGGTCCGCCACGGGATACACCTCCTCACCCCGCAGGCTGAGGTCCAGCAGCGCACCGGTGAGTGCCCCCTGCTCCACCAGCTGCAACGCCTCCGCCACCGTGCCGGCCGGGCCGACCACAGCCGCGCCCAGCTCCTCCAGCACGTCCACCAGCATCAGCCCGATCAGCTCCTCGTCCTCCACCACAAGCACGCGATGGCCGGCAAGGCTGGCGTGCCCGCTCACGGGTCGAGCTTCTCCTTGGCGATCTCCTCGCGGGCCTCCTTCTGGAACTCCGGCGAGGTGGGATCGGGCTGCTCCACCTTGGGGATGGGCGGCGCGTTCGGCACCATTTCATGAACGGGCTTGTCTGTCGGCTTCGCCATCTCGCCCTCCTATCCCTCGCCCGGCCCGCGTGCGGTCCAGGCCTTGTCCACCGCCGCATCCCAGGCACGGTCGGATTCCATCGGGTTGTGCGGTGCCAGCTGCAGGATCTCCGCCAGCTTCGCCCGCGCCCGGCTTGCCCTGCTCTTCATCGTGCCCACGGCACAACCGCAGATCGCCGCCGCCTCCTCGTAGGACAGGCCAGAGGCACCCACCAGGATCAGCGCCTCACGCTGCTCATCGGCCAGCAACGCCAGCGCATCGCGGAACTCCAGCAGGCGCATATGCCCTTCCTGCGCCGGCTTGGCGGCCAGGCGCGCGGCGAAGCGGCCTTCCTCGTCGCCCACCTCGTGCCGGCGCTTGCGGAACTCCGAATAGAATTCGTTGCGCAGGATGGTGCACAGCCACGCGACCATGTTGGAGCCGGGCTGGAACGAATTGAGGTTGGCCCACGCCTTCACCAGCGTTTCCTGCACCAGGTCGTCGGCCCGCGCCGTGCGTCCGCACAACGAAACCGCGAAGCCGCGCAGCTTGGGCACCGCCGCCAGCAGCTCGTCCTTGCTGGCCGCGCGTTGCGCCTCGGTCACCACAGGGCGGGGTTTCTCCTCCGCCGCAGTCACCCTCATGCCCTCTGCGAGGGTCATGACCCGCCCCGCTTGCGCTCCAGCTCCTCCAGCAGCTTCACGAACCGGTCGGGCACCGGCTCGTTCACCACCTCATCATAGATC
The DNA here is from genome assembly GCA_945888575.1 of Asaia bogorensis. Lineage (GTDB taxonomy): Bacteria > Pseudomonadota > Alphaproteobacteria > Acetobacterales > Acetobacteraceae > CAMDGX01. The sequence continues at coordinate 7,776 of CAMDAM010000013.1, forward strand.
GCGCGAAGCTGGCGGCTGATCAGCAGCTCCACCGCCTGCACGGGCGCGGCCGGCTCGCCCTGTGCTGCCGCATCCCCCCCGGCCTCGCCTTCGCGGGACATTTCCGGGGCCGGCACCGGCGCGGCGGGCTTACGCTGATCCATCTGCACCTCTCTGTGAAACCGGGCGTCCCCGGCTCTTGTTAACGCCTGCGGTACAATACTCATGCCGGCCATTCCGAATATCTCGCATTAGTGAACGCGCCAGCAGCCCTCGGGTTCCCGCGCCATGTGGCGGCCTGCCCCCCCCTTTGGTAAGGCTGCCCACGCCGGGGGACCCGCGGCTGTCACAGGGGAGCCTCATGAACATTGTTTCTTCCATTGCCTCACATATTCCGTATTTGCGCCGCTTCGCCCGCGCCCTCACCGGCAGCCAGGCCAGCGGCGATGCCTATGTCGCGGCCACGCTGGAGGCAGTGGTGGAAGGCACCGGCGCCGGCGACCCGGCCCCCACGCGCCTCTCGCTGTTCCGCGCCTTCCTGCGCATCTGGGGCTCCATCCCCGTCAACAAGGGCGGCACCGCCGACCCCGAGAACCGGCTGATGCAAACCACCCACAGCCGGCTGGAGGCGATCACCCCGCTGCCGCGCGTCGCCTTCCTGCTGAACGCGCTGGAAGGCTTCAACACGGAGGAAATGGCCGAGGTCATGGGCCGCACGCCCGCGGAGATCCAGGCGCTGCTCGGCATGGCCAGCACCGAGATCGCCGCCCATCTTTCCACCGGCGTGCTGATCATCGAGGACGAGCCGATCATCGCCATGGACCTCGAGGCCGTCGTCACCAGCCTCGGCCACCGCGTGTTGCAGGTGGCGCGCACCCGCACCGAAGCCGTGGCCGCGATGGCCGACCATCGCCCCGGCCTGGTGCTGGCCGATATCCAGCTGGCCGATGGCAGCAACGGCCTGGATGCGGTGAAGGAGATCCTGGCCGTGTGCAGCGTGCCCGTGGTGTTCATCACCGCCTATCCCGAACGCCTGCTCACCGGCAGCCGGCCGGAGCCCACCTTCCTCATCACCAAGCCGTTCCGCACCGATGCGGTGAAGGCGATCATCACCCAGGCGCTGTTCTTCGACCGGCGCGCCACGCTGGCGGCCACACCCTCCGCCACCGCCTGACCCGCCCCGCCCCAGCGGCCGCCCGGCCGCGATGCCCGGCAGCAAAGGTGGGGTCATGAAAGCCGAAGGCGAAACCCAGCCCGGCGCCGAAAGCCCGCGGCCGAACCTGCCCGGCCTCCTCCCCGTGCTGCGCCAGCGCCGGCGCTCACTGCTGGCCGCGGCCGGCGGCTTCCTGCTGCTGGCGCTGGCCTGCGTGCTGGCCGCCTATCTCGCCTGGCGCACCATCCGCTCCAGCGACGCCGTGCTGGCCACCGCAGAAGCGCGGCGCACCACTGTTGCGGTTGTGGAAGGGTTGATGGCGGTGGAATCCGCCCAGCGCGCCCTGCTCCTCACCCATGAGCCACCAGAGCAGGCCGCCCTGCAGGTCGCGGCGGCGCGGCTTGATACCCTGCTCGCGCCACTCCCCGGCCCAGACGGCAGCGCCCTGCGCAACGCCGTGCGCCAGGCCCAGGCACAGCTCCAGGCCGTCGCCGATCGCGCCACCGCCCCACCCGCTGCCGCCCTGCGCGACCCCGCCGCCCGCCAGGCCATGGCAGAGGCCCAAGCCGCCGCGGCCCGGATGGTCGCCGCCGCCAACATCGCGCTCGACCAGCTGGCCCTGCAGCAGCGCCGCCTCGGCACCCAGGTGGTGTTCGCCATTGTCGCCTGCCTGCTCCTGGCCACCGCCCTGGCCGTGTTGCTGCTGTGCGACACGCGCCGCCATGTGCGCCAGCTCGCCCTGCGGGAGACCCGGCTGCACGACCTCTCCGCCACGCTCGACCAGCGCGTGGCCGAACGCACCCGTGCCCTCACCGAAGTGAACCTGCGCTTCGAGATCGCGCTCAGCGCCACCGGTGTCACTGTCGCATTGCAAGACCGCGCGCTGCGCTTCACCTGGATCAGCAAGGGCGAATACCACCTTACCGATAACGAAATGGTTGGCCGCACCGACGAACAGGTGAACCCCGACCCGTCCATGGCCTCCGTCACCGCGCTGAAGCGCGCCGTGGTGGACAGCGGCGAGCCCGCCCGGCGCGAGATCCGCGTGGTGCATGGCGGTGTGGAACGTTGGCTCGATCTCTCCGTGCAGCCCATGCGCAACGACAGCGGCGCCATCATCGGCATCATCGCCGCGGCGATCGACGTGACGCACTACAAGGAACAGGAAACCCGCATCCGCCTGCTGATGCGCGAGGTCACCCACCGCTCGCTCAACCTGCTCGCGGTGATCGCGGCCATCACCCGCCAGACCGCCAACAACGCCACCTCGGTGGCCGATTTCGAAACCCGCTTCTCCTCCCGCCTGCAATCGCTCGCCGGCTCGCACGACCTGCTGGTGCAGGAAGACTGGTCCGGCGCCTCGCTGCGCGCCCTGGTGCGCTCCCAGCTCGGCCATTTCGCCGACATCACGGATTCGCAAACCGAGATCACCGGCCCGCCGCTGCACCTGCAGCCCGATGCCGCGCAGCACATCGGCATGGCGCTGCACGAACTCGCCGCCAACGCCGCGCGCTACGGTGCGCTGTCGGCCCCCGGCGGCCGCGTCGTCATCACCTGGCGCCTGCTGCCCGGCAGCGGCGAGAGCGGGGAGAAGGTGGAGATCACCTGGCATGAGGTCGGCGGCCCGCCCGTCACCCCGCCCTCCCGCCGCGGCTTCGGCCGGCTGGTCATCGAGCGCACCGCGGCCCGCGGCGTGCAGGGGGAGGTGAAGGCCGAATACCTGCCCGAAGGCCTGCACTGGACCCTGACCTTCCCGGCCAGCTTCGTCGTTCGTAGCTGATCCGCCGCCGCAACACGCGCGGAACCCCCCACCGGCCTCCGCGTTGCCCTGCGGTCCCACACCCAGGAGAACCCCATGCCCAACGTTCGCAACCGCATGCAGTCCATGGCCAGCGAAGCCCGCCACGGGCTGGACGACGCCATCACCATGGCCACCGACCAGGGCCGCCGCGCCATGCACGCCGCGGGCGACTACGGCGGCGCCGTGCAGCACACCGGGGAGATGATGGCGGAGGAAGCCGCGCGCCGCATCCGCGACTATCCCGTCACCACCGTGCTCGCCGCCGCCGCCCTCGGCCTGTTCACCGGCTTCCTGCTCTCGCGTCGCTGAACGGCACGCGACGGAACCCCCCGCCGTCGCGTGCATTGAGAGACCGTGCGGTTCTCGGCTTCCCGCCCCGCACCACCGGACGACCACTGCCGCCACCCCCACGGCGTGTGGTCGTCCGGTGCCAATGCGGCAAGCTGCAGTCACCGGCCCGGCGCCGATACAGCGAGAACCGAGATGCGGCGCCGCAGGCTCCTCCAGGTTGCCCTGGCCCTCCCCACCCTTGCCGCCACCGGCACCCCCGGCTCCGCGCAAATCGCGCCGGACAGCCGCTACCTGCCGCTGCCCTTCGATGACACCACCGTGCCCTCGCTCGCCCGCAGCCTGGCCGAACAACCGCACCGCCCGCGCCGCGACCCGCTGCCGCCCTTCCTCGCCCGGCTGGACTACGATGGCTACCGCCGCCTGCGCTTCGACAGCGAGCAAGCATTGTGGCGCGATGGCCTGCCCTTCCAGCTCCAGCCCCACCACCGCGGCTTCCTGTTCCACGACCGCGTGGAGCTGTTCGAGGTCGCGGAAGGCCAGGCCACCCGCCTGCGCTACCGCCCGGAGGATTTCCGCTTCGACGGCCGCAAGCTGTCGGAGGACAAGGCCCTGGCGGACGATATCGGCGATCTCGGCTTCGCCGGCTTCCGCCTGCTGCATCCGCTGAACCGTCCGGACCATTTCGATGAGGTCTGCAGCTTCCTGGGCGCGAGCTACTTTCGTGCCCTCGGCCGCGGCCATGTCTATGGCCTCTCCGCGCGCGGCCTCGCCATCAACACCGCCGAGCCCGGCGGCGAGGAATTCCCCGCCTTCACCGCCTTCTGGGTCGAACGCCCCAGCCCCGGCGACAAGCACGTTGTGGTGCATGCGCTGCTGGAATCGCCAAGCCTCACCGGCGCCTATCGCTTCGCCATCACCCCCGGCGAAGCGACCGCGATGGAGATCCAGGCCACGCTGCACCCGCGCCGCGATGTGCGCCGCATCGGCATCGCGCCCGCCACCAGCATGTTCTACTTCGCCCCACACGACCGCGCCCGCATCGCCGATTGGCGCGGCGCGGTGCACGATTCCGATGGGCTGCTGATCCGCGGCGGCACCGGCGAGCAGATCTGGCGCCCGCTCGCCAACCCGCAAGACCTCCAGCTCAGCGGCTTCCAGGATGGCGCACCGCAGGGCTTCGGCCTGATGCAGCGCGCCCGCGCCTTCCCCCACTACGCCGACCTGGAAGCCGCCTACCACCGCCGCCCCAGCCTCTGGGCCGAACCCCTCGCGCCCTGGGGCCCCGGCGAAGTCACCCTCGTCGAAATCCCGACCAGAAGCGAAATCCACGACAACATCGCCAGCTTCTGGTCCCCGCGTGAGGGCCTGCGCGCCGGCACCCCGCTCGCCCTGCGCTACCGCCTCACCTGGCTCGGCGAAGCCCTGGGAGACCCCCGCCTGCTCCGCTTCGCCACCACCCGCCACGGCCTGGCGGACCAAGGCAAGCTGCGCCATTTCGTACTCGATACCACGCCCGAGCCCACCGCCAACCCGTTGCCGGAGGCAGAGGTACAGGCCAGCACGGGCGCCATCGAGAATGTCGTGGTGCAGCCCAACCCCGAAACCGGCGGCCTGCGCCTGGCCTTCGACCTGCGCCCGGGAACGGCCAAGCTGGTGGAGCTGAAAGCCCGCCTGCTGCGCGCCGGCACCCCGGTCTCGGAAAGCTGGGTCTGGCGATGGACGACCTGAGCCCGAACAACGCCGCCCTGCCGCCGGAAGCCCCGCTGGCCATGCCCGTGCAAAGCCTCACCCAGGCCCCGGCCCGCCGCCCGGCCCCCGGCAACCCGAAGCTGACCTGGCTCACCCGCGCCCTGGTCCTCGGCGGCGCCCTGGCGCTGACCGGCCTCGCCACGGCGGAGATTTCCCGCGTGCTCGGCCTCGCGCGCTGGACCGTCACCGGCGTGGCGCTCACCGCCCTGTTCGCCGCCCTGTTCATCTGGCTCGCGCTGTCCTTCACCAGCGCGCTCGCCGGCCTGCCCGCCCTACTGCGCCACCGCCCGCCGCCCAAACCCGCGCTCCCGCGCACCCGCACCGCGCTGCTGATGCCGCTCTACAACGAGGACATCGCCCGCATCGCCCCGGCCCTCGCCGCCATGCGCGCCGCCCTGCACGAAGCTGGCGCCACTCCCAGCTTCGACCTCTTCCTGCTCAGCGACAGCACCCTCCCCCCCGCCCACGAAGCCGAATGGGCCGCCTACCGCCTGCTGCGCACCACGCCCGGCCCCGCCCTGTTCTACCGCCGCCGCACCACCAACATCGGCCGCAAGGCCGGCAACATCGCCGAATGGGTCACCCGCTTCGGCGGCGCCTACGAACACTTCCTGATCCTGGACGCCGACAGCCTGATGGAAGCCGAAACACTCCTGGCGCTCGTCACCGAGATGGAACGCCAGCCCCGCACCGCCCTACTGCAAACCCTACCTTTGCTCAGCGAAGGCGAAACCCTGTTTGCCCGCCTGCAGCAATTCGCCGGCCAGGCCTACGGCCCGCTGATCGCCGCCGGCCTCACCGCCTGGAACGGGACGGAGGGCAATTACTGGGGCCACAACGCGCTCATCCGCACCCGCGCCTTCGCCGAATGCTGCGGCCTGCCGGAGCTGCCCGGCCGCAAGCCGTTCGGCGGCCACATCCTCAGCCATGATTTCGTCGAAGCCGCCCTGCTCCGCCGCGCCGGCTGGGCGGTGCGCATGCTCCCCCTCCTCCCCGGCAGCCACGAGGCCGGGCCCCCCACGCTGCCAGACATGGCGGTGCGCGACCGGCGCTGGTGCCAAGGCAACCTGCAGCACGCGGCCATCCTCTCGGCGCGGGGCCTGCACTGGCTCAGCCGCCTGCACATGGCCACCGGCATCGCCGCCTATGCCAGCGCCCCGCTCTGGCTCGCCTCCCTGCTGCTCGGCATCGCCGTGGCGCTCCAGGCCCGCTTCCTGCGGCCAGACTACTTCCCCGCCACCCACACGCTGTTTCCGCAATGGCCGGTGGTGGACCCGGAGCGCGCGCTGTTCATGTTCGCCGCCACCCTGGCCATCCTGCTCGCCCCCAAGCTGATGGCACTGGCGCCCTCATCGCCACCGGCCAGGCCCGATCCTTCGGTGGCCCCGCCCGCCTGCTGGCCAGTGCGACGCTGGAGATCCTGCTCTCCGCCCTGCTCGCCCCCATCACCATGGTCACCCAGGCCGCCCAGTTCGTGCAGGTACTGCGCGGCCGCGATTCCGGCTGGAACGCCCAGAACCGCGCCGGCACCGGCCTGCACTGGCGGGAAGCCCTGCGCTTCGCGGCGCCGCATGTCGTGCTAGGAGTGCTGCTGCTGGTGCTGGTGCTGGCCCTCGCCGTCGCCCCGCTGCTCGCCGCCTGGATGGCCCCGGTCCTCGCCGGCCTCATCCTCGCCCCCGCCCTGGTGGCACTCACCTCCAGCACCACCGCCGGCGCCCGACTGCGCCGCCACTTCCTGTTGCTCACCCCCACGGAACACGCGCCCTCACCCCTGCTGCGCGCCGCCGCCGCAGCCCCGCCGCCCGACAGGAGCCTCCCCCATGCCCGAGCTGCGGATCACCCATGCCACACGCTACCGCTACCGCACCCCCGTAGCCCTCGGCCCGCACCGACTGATGGTCCGCCCGCAGGACAGCCACGACCTGCGCCTGCACGCGGCCACCCTCACCATCGACCCGCCCCCGGCGACCACACGCTGGGCGCATGACGTCTTCGGCAACTCCATCTGCATCCTCGAATGGCCGGAGGCCGCGCGCACAGACCACCTCAACATCGTCTCCCGACTGGATCTCACCCACTACCCCGCCGGCCCCGCCCTGCCGCGCGCCACGCTCGATCCGGCCGCGGAGTTCTTCCCCTTCTCCTACGCGTCCGACGAAATGCCCGATCTCGCCCGCCTCGCCGAGCGCCAGGTGCCCGATCCCGCCCGCCTCGTGGATGGCTGGGCGCGCCGCTTCTCCAACGGCCGCATGCGCACGCTGGGACTGCTGGAAACCATGACCCAGGCGATCCGCAACGGCTTCACCTACGCCGCCCGCGCCGAGGAAGGCACCCAGCCCCCCACGCAAACCCTGGAAACCGGCACCGGCAGCTGCCGCGACTTCGCCCTGCTGATGATGGAGGCCGCCCGCTCCCTCGGCCTCGCCGCCCGCTTCGTCACCGGCTACCTCTACGACACCGGCACGCAGGGCATGGTCGGCGGCGGCTCCACCCACGCCTGGTGCAGCATCTACCTGCCCGGCGCCGGCTGGGTGGAATACGACCCCACCAACGGCCTGCTCGCCGGCACCCATCTCGTCCGCGTCGCCAGCACCCGCACCCCGGAACAGGCCATCCCGATGGCCGGCAGCTTCACCGGCACGCCCTCCGACGCCATGCCGATGGAGATCGACGTCACGACAGAGGTCCACCCGGAGCGCCCTGCGCCGTCTCTCCCTCCGGCATCGGCCTGACCCCCGCGTCGAGCTGCCCCGAAACCTCCGCCAGCAGCGCCTCCAGCGACAGGCTGCGCGGCATGTCCGGCACGGCCACGTCCAGCCCCGCCTCCGCCTCGTCCGTCGGCGCGAACACCCGCACCATGTCGGCCAGCTGGTTCGCATCCCGCATCGCCCGCGCCACGCGCTGCGGTGAGGGCGGGTCGGCCGCCACCAGCACCGCCAGCGCGAACGCATGCCCGCCGGAAGGCGCCAGCGCGGCGGACAACCCGGCATCCTGCAGCGCCGCCACCACCGTGGCCGCCGCCGCCCGGTCCAGCGCGCCGCCCACCGGCACCACCGCGATATCGCCGCTTTCGTCCGGCGCATCGGCCACCGCCTCCAGTGCGCGCAGCAGCGTGCGCGCCGCCTGCACCGCCAGCGCCGGCCCGAACCCCGCCTCGCCACGCCCGGCGCTGATCTGCGCGATGGCCGGCAGCACCAGCGCCTCCAGCGCCCGACGATTGCCCAGCCGCTCGCTCTCGCCCGCCAGCAGCCGCCCGGCCGCAACCGGGTCGCCCGCCAGCAGCCGCTGGTAGAACCGCGCCGGCGCTGGCAAGGGCGGCGTATTGCCCAGTATCACCTCCAGGAAGCCGAAGGCCGGCACCAGCCGCCCCAGGATCACCATGCAGGCCGTAAACGCCGGCGCCACGATCAACCCCACCGGCCCCCACAGCACCACCCAGAACGCACTGGACAGCAACAGCGCCAGCGGCGTGATGCCGATGCTCGCGCTGTACAACCACGGCTCCAGCACGTAGCTCACCACCACATCCACCAGCAGGAACAGCGCGATGATCAGCAGCACCGTGTTCCACCCCTCGGTGGTCGCGAAGGCCATGAGCAGCGGGAACAGCGCGGCCAACGGCGCACCGAGATACGGCACGAAGCGCAGCCCGAACGCCAGAACCCCCCACAGCGGCGCGTTCGGCAGGCCGATCAGCCACAGCCCCAGCCCCATCGCCGCGCCGAACACCCCGTTGATCATCGCCTGCATCAGCAGGAACCGCCCCACCCGGCTGGCCGCGTCCGACATCGCCACCGTGGTGCGGTGCATCTCGTGCAGCCCCGCCAGCCGCAGCGCCCGGTCGCGCACATCCTCGCGCTGCGCCAGGATAAAAACCATCAGCAGCACCGTCACCGCCAGCGTCGCCGCCGGCGCCAGCACCAGCGTGCCCAGCGCCAGCAGGCTCGCCAGAGGCGCTTCCGGGGCGGCCGCCAGCACCACCATCGTCGCCGGGGAAGCCTCGGTCGTCGCCCTGGCGCCCCCCAGCCGGTGCATCAGCGCCACCACCCGCTCGATCGGCCCGGAGCCCTGGCTCAGCGTCGCCACCTTCTCCCGCAGCACGCTCTCGTAGCGCGGCAAATCGTTGGCCAATGCCAACGCCTGCGTCGCCAACACGTACACCAGCAGCGCCACCAGGGAGAGCAGCAGCACCAGCACGAGCAGCACGGCGGCGATGCGCGGCACCCTGTAGCGCTCCAGCCACGTCACCAGCGGCAGGGACGCCACCGTCAGCAGCATCGCCAGCGCCAGCGGCGCGAACAATTCGCGGCCGAAATACAAAGCCGCCACCACGCCCACGATCAGCAACAACCGCCCCGGCCAGCTCATCTCAGACGCGGCAGCAGGGCGGCGGAACGGAGCCATCGCGAAATCCTTCCCCGATTCATCCGGGCCGGGATGCAACGCGCAACGGTCCCGCGCGTTGCGCCTTCGTCCGGATGCAGACAGGAGATCGCCGGCGCACGCGCGCCCACCGGCACCGTCTCCGGCCCGCCGCAAACCGAACCCCGGCGCCACTGACCGCGCCCCGCTTTTTCAGGAGATATCGATGTCCGGCACATCCTCACCCAACCCCTTCGGCACAGACGCCCATGCGGAAATCGCCGCCCTGCGCGAGAAGGTGGACATGCTGCTGCAGAACCGCGTCGCCCCCGCCGTCAGCGCGCTCGCCGACCAGGCCGAGGCCGCCGCCCTCGCCGCCAGCGACACGGTGCGCCACCAGGTGAACCGCCTGTCCGGCACGGTGCGCGAACAGCCGCTCACCGCCATCGGCGTCGCCGCCCTCGCCGGCTTCGTGTTCGCCGCGCTGATGCGGCGCTGAACGGTGCTGGCCAGCGCAAAGCTGCTGGAGGTCGCCGCCCAGGCGGAGCTGCTGCGCCTGAAGCAGGAAGGCAGGCGGATCGCGCGCAACACGGCGATGATGGCCGCGGCCGCGCTGTTCGTCCTGTTCGCCCTCGCAATGCTCCATGTCGCCGCCGTGATCTGGCTCGCCGCCCACACCGGCACGCCCGCAGCCGTGCTCTGGGTGGCGCTGTGCGATGTGATCCTCGCCGCGATCCTGTTCGCCCTCGGCCGCCGCAAGACAGACAAGGTGGCGCTGGAAGCCCTGAACATCCGCCGCCGCGCGCTGCACGAGATCGGCACCGCCACCATGGTGGGGGACATGATGCGCATCTTCCACCGCGACCGCCCCGCCCGAACGCTCTGCGGCAGCATCGTGCAGTCGCTCATCCGCAGCGTCACGGGGCGCTGACCGGCCCAGCGGCGCAAAGGCCCGGTCGCCCTGTGCGGCCGGGCCTTTCGTGTACGGGCCGTAAGCCTTGCAGATGCAACCCCGCCCCGATGCGTGCGTTTGCCATCCACGCAGCCCTTGTGCCAACCGCGGCGCCCAGGCGCGCCGGGCTGCCGAACTCCAGAGAGGATTCCACCATGAAGCGCAAGGACACGTTCCTTCTGCAACTCCTTCCCGTCACCCTCGCCGCCGCCCTCGCCGCGGGCCCCGCCCTGGCCCAGGCCCCCGGCGGCACCACCAGCACCACCACGCCCGGCACCACCACGCCCAGCACCACCATGCCCGGCACCACCATGCCCGGCACCGGCATGGGCGCCATGATGGGTGCGGTGCCGGCAGACGCGATCGTCATGCACCGCCCGCGCCTGTCCCAGTTGATCGGCGCCAGCGTCTACAACGATCGCAGCGAGAGCATCGGCGAAGTGGACGACATCATCCTCGCCACGCCCACCGCCATGGGTGCAACCAGCCCCATCCCCGGAAGCACCATGTCCCCCGGCGCCATGCAAGGCCCGGTCGCCGTCATCCAGGTCGGCGGCTTCCTCGGCATGGGCGGCCGCCTCGTCGCCATCCCGCTGCGTGAGCTGCACTGGAACACCGAACGCGAGCGGATCATGATGCCCAACGCCAGCAAGGAAACGCTGCAGGGCCGCCCGGCCTTCAGCTACGACACGCTGCGCCGCGGCTGATCCAGCCCGGCACGGAAAGGGCGGTGCGGGGTTCCCCTGCACCGCCCTTCTTCGTGTCCGCTACAGCACCCCGAACAGGTACAGCAGGATGATGATCGGGATCGGGATCCCGAGCAGCCACAACAACCCACCGCGCATCGCAACCTCCCATCTGTTTTGCCCCAGGCCAACGCTGCAACCCCCTCCGCGGTTGCCCTGCAACCTCTTGCCCATGCGCCGCGTTGCACCCCCGGGCCGCACGCGCGCCACCCGCGAAAGCAATCCGGCCGCGCAACAGAGATCCGTCGCGGCCGAACCACGAAGGAACCATCGCCATGAACCCCATGCGTCTCTCCGCCTGCGCCCTGGTCCTCGCCGGCCTCGCCGCCTGTGCGCCCCAGGGCACCAATCCGTCCGGCACCGCCGCCGGCCGCGCGATGGACCGCGCCTCCGGCACCAACGTCTCCGGCGCCTACCCCGCCCAGTCCGACGGCACGCGCGTGAACCCGCCAGGCACCGAAGCCAGCCGCGCGGTAGACCGCGCCACCGGCACCAACGTCTCCGGCGCCTACCCCGCGCAGTCCGATGGCATGCCCGGCAACCCGCCCGGCACCGCCGCCGGCCGCACCATCGACCGCACGATGGATACCGGCCGCCCGACCGCCGTCACCCGCCCCGTTCCCACCCGCTGAGTGCACCGGCGGCCGGTACCCCGGCCGCCGCGTCAGCGCCCCCGGACCACCCAGGGCTTGTGTCAAACCCGCCGCGGCTTGCGGCTCCACTCCCGCTCCCGCGCGCTGCGCGGCTTCTTGCGCGCCAGCCGTGCCCCGCCCTCCGCCCGCAACAGCTGCAGCGTGCGGGTATGGAACGCCTCCAGCCCCGGCCGATGCCCGATGGAGATCAGCGAGGCATCCGGCGCCCGATCGATCACCAGCTGCATCATCGCGTCCTGGTTCGCCTCGTCCAGCGCCGCCGTCGCCTCGTCCATGAAGATCCAGCGCGGCCGGTGCAGCAGCAGCCGCACGAACGCCAGGCGCTGCTGCTCGCCCAGGCTCAGGATGCGGTCCCACCGCTCCTCCTGGTCCAGCTGGTCGGCCAGCCGCCCCAGCCCCACCGTCTCCAGCGCCTCCACCAGCGCCGCATCATCGAACGTCTCACCTGTTCGCGGATAGGAAACCGCCGCCCGCAGCGTGCCCAACGGCAGATAGGGCCGCTGCGGCATGAACATCATCTCCTCGCGCGGTGGCGTCTCGATCTCCCCCGCCCCCCACGGCCACAGCCCCGCGATCGCCCGGAACAGCGTGGATTTCCCGGTGCCGGATTCCCCCTGGATCAGCACCCGCTCCCCCTGCCTTATCTCCGCCGAGGCATCGTTGATCACCGTCGTCCCGTTCGCGAACGCCACCTCCAGGTTGCGGAACACCAACCGGTCCGGCGCTCCTTCCGTGATCGAAATAGTCGGCTGGGAGGGATCGGCGATCAGCGCGTCCAGCTCCTCGATCACGTCGCGGAACACCACCACGCGGGCCACGGAGCTGCGCCATTCCGCGATCCGCGGATAATTCTCCACGAACCAGTTGAGCGAAAGTTGAACCTGCCCGAACGCCGCCCCGATCTGCATCAGCCCGCCCAGCGTGATCGCCCCGCTGAAATACGCCGGCGAGGCCACGATCGTCGGAAAGATCATGGCGAGCGTGGTATAGGCGCTGGTCAGCCACATCAGGTTGCGCTGGCTGCGCATCAGCCCGCGCACGGCCACGATTACGCCCTCGAACAGTTGCGCCAGCCCGCGCCGCTCATCCGCCTCGCCGCGGATCAGCGCAATCCCCTCGCCACTCTCCCGCGCCCTCGTCAGCCCGAAGCGCAGATCGGCCTCCGCCACGGTGCGCGCGATGTTCAGCCGCACCATCGGCCGCCCGACGATATAGGTCAGCGTACTGCCGATCACCGCATACAGCAGCGCCGCCCACACCATGTAGCCGGGGATCACCACCTCGTGTCCCGCCAACACAAACTGCAACGAACCCGAAATGGTCCACAGGATGCCCACGAACGCCACCAACATCAGCAAGGATGTCAGCAGGCCCGCGGCGAACTCCACCGCAAGATCGGTGGAGGCGCGCACATCATCCGCGATCCGCTGCTCCGGGCTGCGTTCCTCCAGCAGCCTTGCGTCGGCCGCTTCGCCAGGCGCCATTGCGCCGTCAGCGCAGCGCCGCGTCCACCATCTCCATCGCCTGCACCGGCTGGCGGGAATCCAGCGCCTGGCGCGCCCGCCGGATCAGCATCACCAACGGCTCACCGCTGGGCGCGATCACCTCGCTCGGCTGCACACGGCTCAGCAGCCGCGTCTCCGCCATCTCCAGCGATTCCTGCGCCAGACCCGTCCGCCCTGCGGCCAACGCCTCGCGCGCCGCCTGCAGGTAGTCGTGGGCCCCACCGGCATCCCCCACCGCGGGCCGCGGCAAGCTTGGTGCAATGCTCTGCACCGTTCCGGGCCCAATATTGCTGGCCCGGTCAGATCGCGGCAACGAATCGCCCACCCCCGGCACATGCCCCGGCCGCGCCCCGGTCACCGGGTCCGTCTGCGCCGCCGCGGGCAGGGCCAACAGCAGGGCGGCAACCGCCACCGAAAAGGATCGCATGGCACTCTCCCAAGCTGTGCCAGCGGAAACGCTCCCGCCTGGCATGGCGTTCTCGCCGCGCGGCACCGGCACACCCGGCGCCGCGCCCGGCACGGTGGCTGCTACATTCGCCCCATCAGGATCAGCACCACGATCACGACCAGGACGACGCCGAGCCCGCCGCTCGGGTAGTACCCCCAGCCCGAGCTGTACTGCCAATTCGGCAACGCACCGATCAGCGCCAGCAGCAACACAACAACCAGAATGGTTCCAAGGTTCATCGTCGCATCTCCCCAAAAAGGGTCGAAGCGGGCACGCGGCCCGCGGGATAACGCCGGGCAGGAACCGGCAGCAGGCGCATCACGCAGCCCAATGGCCCTCGATCCAGGCCCAACCGCCCGCGGGCGCCTGCTCCCACCGCCCCGGCACCCACATCCGTTGGCCCGCCGGCGCCTGTTCGTATCGGCCAGTCACCCACTGCCACGGCTGCGGGGATTGGCCTGTCCATTGCCAATGGCCGGGCTGCCACACGATACCGGCCACCCCTGCCGGCGGCGTCGGCACCAGCTCGGCCTGCGCCGGCGGCGGCGGCCCCGGCACCATCACCGCCGGCTGCTGCACCACGATCGCCGGCGGGGGCTTCGGAGGCCCCGCGCACCCCGCCAGCAGCCCCACACCCGCCAGGGCGCCGAGCAGGAACGTCATGCGTTGCATGGTCATCCCCACCGCCCCCCGATCCACATGTAGCTGCCGTTCGGCTGCAGCTGCCACACCCCGGGAACCCAGGTGGAGGTCTCGCTCGGGCGAGACACATTCTGCCCGGGCTCCCACATCCAAGCGCTGTTGACCCAGGCCCAGTGGCCGGGCTGCCAAACGATCAACGTCTCCCGCCCTGCCGGCGGCGGCGGGATTACCTCGGACTGCGGGGCCGGTGGCGCGGTCGGCGCCATCATGATCATCGGCGGCGCCACGACCACAGGCGCAGGCTGCACCACCACCACCTGAGGCAGCACCACCGGCGGCGCCGATTGGGCCCACGCCCCCGCGGCAGCGAAGGAAGCCAGCGCGGCCAACGCCGCAGATCCATGCCATCGCATTCCATATCTCCCTCGCGCCACGGCGCAGGCCCATGCAGGCCGGCACCATGGCTGTTCGGGTTGGCAATGCATGAACGGGAATGACAGTTCCGGTGCCGTCCGGTCACGGCACCGTTGGGTGGGCTCGGTCTCGCGGAATCAGGGCCCCGCCGCCAGCCCCGCCGGCCGCCGGTCGTCATTGGCGCCATAGAAGAACCCGGGCCGCATCCGCCCTGAAAGCGCACTGTCCGGCACAGCCGCCCCCGGCGCCGCCGCCCCACGCGGCCGCGGTCGCAGGATCGCCGCCACCGCCCCCCACGGCCCCTGCTCCGTCACCTTGTGCCCCATCGCCTCCAGCAGCCGCCGCGTATCCGGCGAAAGCGCCCTCGTCTCCGCGAACAGCTCGTCCGGCAGCCACTGGTGATGCACCCGCGGCGCATTCACCGCCTCCTGCAACTCCATCCCATGGTCCACCAGGTTCAAAATCACCTGCAGCACGATGGAAATGATCCGCGCCCCACCCGGCGAGCCCAGCACCGCCACCGGCTGCCCATCCCGCAGCAGAATGGTGGGAGACATGGAGGAAAGCGGCCGCTTTCCCGGCGCGATCGCATTCGCCTCCCCCTGCACCAGCCCGAACAGGTTTGGCACGCCAGGCTTCACCGTGAAGTCGTCCATCTCGTTGTTCAGCAGGAACCCCGTGCCCGGCGCCACCACCCCGGCCCCGAACCCGCCATTGATGGTGTAGGTCACCGCCACCACGTTCCCGGCCGCATCCGCCACCGAGTAATGCGTCGTCTCCGGCCGCTCATGCGGCGCCACCCCCGGCGCCAACTCGCGCGACGGCGTCGCCCGCTCCGGATTTATTCTTTCCCGGATCGCCACCGCGTAATCGCGCGACAGCAGCCGCTCCAGCGGGTTCTTCACGAAATCGGGGTCGCCCAGATGCGTGTTCCGGTCCAGATACGCATGCCGCAGCGCCTCGGTCATCAGGTGCACGCTGCGCGCCGAATTGAACCCCGCCGCCCGCAGGTCGTACCCCTCCAGAATCCCCAGCACCATGCAAATCACCGTGCCGCCAGAGGAAGGCGGCGGCGCCGAAACCACCACCCAGCTCCGATACGGGCAGCTCAGCGGCGCCATCTCCCGCACCTTGTAGGCCGCGAAATCCGAAGCCGTGATCACCCCACCCCCGGCCTTGGCCGCCGCCTCCACCGCCACGGGCACCTCGCCCTGGTAGAATGCCTCCGCCCCCCGCGCCGCAATCGCCTGCAGCACCGCCGCCAGCTCCGGCTGCACCAGCCGCTCGCCGGGCTTCGGCACGCTGCCATCCGGCTTCAGAAAAACCTTGGCCGCCTCCGCATCCCGCCGCAGCCGCCCGGCCCCGGCCTCCAGAATGTCGGTATCGCCGCGCACCAGCGCAAACCCGTCCCGCGCCAGCCTTATCGCCGGCGCCATCACCTGCGCCCGGGGCAAGGTGCCATACTGCGTCAGCGCCGCCTCCAGCCCCGCCACCGTCCCCGGCACCCCCGCCGCCCGCCAGCCATCCAGGCTCGCCCTGGGCACCACGTTGCCCGCACTGTCCAGATACATGTCCCGCACCGCCGCCGCCGGCGCCACCTCGCGGAAATCCAGGAACGTCGTCCGCCCATCCGCCAGCCGCAGCGTCATGAACCCGCCGCCGCCAATGTTCCCGCAACACGGGTTCACCACCGCCAGCGCATACCCCACCGCCACAGCGGCATCCACGGCATTGCCCCCGGCGCGCAAAATCTCCACTCCGGCCTGGGTCGCCAAATGCTGGGCGGAAACCACCATGCCGCCCTCGGCTTCCACGGCGGGCCTTGATGCCGCTGGCAGCAAAAGCAAGGACAACAGAAGCAAGAATCTTCTTTTTTGTGAACAAAAAAGAAGCAAAAAAAACTTCATTTGTTTGGCTGAATCCGCGAACGAACAAAGTCTTTTTGCTTCTTTTTCTTCAGAAAAAGAAGGCCTTCCTTCCTTTTTCACGACACCTTCGGGAACGTCACCCCAATCATATCGCCCTCGCGCACCACGGCGGCGAGCTGTTCCTCGCTCCACCCCTCCGTCCCCGCCGGCCGCAGCGGCAGCACCATCCAGCGATAATCCGCCGTGCTGTCCACCACCCGCAGCTTCACCGCCTGCGGCAACTCGGTGCCGAATTCCCGCAGCAACCCACGCGGATCCCGCACCGCCCGCGCCCGGTACGCCGCACTCTTGAACCAGAACGGCGGATACCCCAGCACCGCCCGCGGGTAGCAGGAGCACAGGGTGCACACCACCAGGTTGTGCTCCTCCGCGGTATCCTCCAGCACCCCCAGCGGCGGCATCCCGCGCATCGGAATGCCCAGCTCCTCCGCCGCCTTGGCACCATCCGCCAGCATCCGCGCCCGGAACGCCGCATCCACCCAGGCCCGCGCCACCATCCTGGCCCCCTGCGCCGGCGTTGCGGCATCGGTCACCCGGATGCGCTCGGAAATCTCCTCCCGGCTCACCACGCCCTTATCCGTCAGCAACTGCCGCACCGCGGCCAGCAGCCGGTCAGACGATGTCTCCAGCACCTCGCTCATCACGCCACCTCCAGCCAGGTTTCATACAGCTCAACCACCAGCGCCTCGCCCCCCGCATCCGGCCAGATCGCCTGCGGCACGAAGCGCACATGATACAGGTTCAACCGCGAAGCCGGCCGCGCGAACGCCAGATCCTCCGGATTCGGGAACGCCCCGAGATGCTTCTCCACCACCCCCTCCGCCCCGCGCAGGTAGTGCGGCGTGCGGATATGGCAGGGCCCCCGCGTCTCCGGCCAATCGTCCCGCACCCGAACCCGCGTCCCCGGGGAAAGCAGCGCGCTCACTTCGTGTCCTCCAGCGCGGCCTTGAGTTCCGCCTCGGTGAACACCCCCTTGGCCAGCATGTTGTCGGTGATCGATCGGATCCAGCGCTGGTAATACGAAAGCCGCAGATAATCCGGCTCCGGAATCGCCTCGATCCCCCGCCGCAACTCATCCACGCTCATCACCTTCTTGGCCCCGAGCAACTGGCGGATCGCATCCACCTCGCGATCGAACTCGTTCAGCGCATGCGGCTCCACATCCACCGCATCGCACATGAACTTCGAAACGCCACCCATATCATGCATCGCACGAGGGTTGGCTTCTGGAAGCGAGGAGAGATCGGGAACGGGGCTGTCTGTGCTCATGCCCCCAGAATAACGCCAATCCCGCGCAATCAAAACGCCTAGTTGCCCACCGCCTCACCCGGCGAAAGCCCCCACAGCCCATCGCGCTTCACCCAGCCGCGATAGTCGCCCACCCGCACCTCGCACCACGCCGCCGCCGCCGGGCAGGTCCGCACCCGCCCCACCACGCCCGGCCGCAGCACCGCCACCGCCCCCGCATCCTCCGCGGCCGAGCGCCGCAGCGTCCGCTCGTTCGGCACCATGAAGCTGCGCCGCCCCGTGAGGTTGGACTGGTGAACCCAGCCCTTCACCCCCTCATGGTCCTCCACCAGCCGCCAGGTCTCGAACTCGCGCAGAATCCGCACCGGCTGGTCCGGCCGCCGATACACCCACTCCACGGGATAGCGCTGCCCCGGCCCCACCCGCAGCTTCACCCCGTCGTACAGAATGCCCGCCCAGCGCGGCAGCGGCTGCCCGGTCACACTGCCCTTGCTGGGCTCCACGGGCTTCGCCTCCGCGGGCTTCGCCTCGGCCGGCTTGGTCTCCGCCGGTTTCGTCTCGGCCGGCTTCGCCTCAGGCGCCTTCGCGGCCCCCACGGCCGCCCCCGCCGCCACACCCGCCGCGGCCCCAGCCGCAACCCCCGCCGCCACCGCAGGCCGAGACCGCGCCGCCGGCTTCTGCGGCCCGGAATTCGGCTTCGGCGCCACCACCGGCGGCCGTGAAGGCTGTGTCGGCTTCCCCGGCTGCGACTGCCCCAGCGCGGAACGCGCCGGCGGCTGCGCCAGCGGCGGAGAGGCCATCGGCGCCACCTGCTGCACCGGCGCCCGCGGCACCGCGCTCGGCTGCGGCGCCACGCTCGGCCTCGAAGGCTGCGCGGCACGCGGCTGCGGCGCCGCCAGGTTCCCCACCGGCGGCGACATCTGCGCCATGGTCGCCCCCTGGGGAACCACCAGCACCACGCCCAGCAAAAGGGCCACCCGCAACCTCATCCCGTCTCCCTGCCAACCCGCGCGTAGGCGGGTCAAGGTACCCATCACAACGTCACGATCTGCCCGGCGCCCACAGCCTCCAGGAAGGTCGCGATCCCCGCCACCTCCACCCCCTCGGCCAGCGCCAGGCCCTCCGCCCCGATCATCCGCAACCCGGCCTCGCAGGCAATCCGCCGCACGCCGAGCTCCCCCAGCACCTCGGCCAACTCACCCACCCCGGCCACCCCCTTCGCCACCGCGTCGGCCTCCCGCGCATCCCCCGCGAACGCCCCCGGCATCAACGCCCGGCACCCCTCGTTGGTCGCAAACAGCACCACATCCCGCCCCAGCGCCGCCGCCCCCGCCGCCATCATGAACGCATACTGCGCCCGCTCATGCCCGCCCGAGATCAACAGGATGCCCAAACTAGATGGCACAAGCCGGCCCCGCCGTATCCCCATGGCCAGACAAATCCACCAGCGTCGCATTCGGCCCGCAGGCAATGCACGCGGGATCAGGCCGCAGCTTGATCGTGCGGAACCGGGCGGACAGCGCATCCCACACCAGCACCCGCCCGCTCATGCTCTCACCGATGTCCAAAATCTCCTTCAGCACCTCGGTCGCCTGCAACGTGCCCATCACCCCGGTCACCGCCCCCAGGATGCCCGCCTCGCTGCACGTCGGCACCAGCCCATCCGGCGGCGGCGACGGATACAGGCACCGGTAGCACGGGCACCCCTCCCCCGCATGCGGCTTGAACGTCGAAAGCTGCCCGTCAAACCGCAGCACCGCCGCGGATACCAGCGTCTTCTTCGCCAGCACGCAGGCATCCGAGATCAGGAACCGCGTCGGGAAATTATCCGTCCCGTCGCACACGATGTCGTACTCCGCGAACACATCCAGGATGTTCTCCACCCCCAGCCGCGTCCGATGCGGCACGATCTTCACCAGCGGATTGATCGCATTCGCCCGCGCAATCGCCGATTCCACCTTCGGCGTCCCCAGGCTCTCGGTCGTATGCGCGATCTGGCGCTGCAAGTTGGACAGATCGACCACGTCGTCATCCACCAGCCCAATCGTCCCCACCCCCGCCGCGGCGAGATACATCAGCAGCGGGCTCCCCAACCCCCCTGCCCCCACCAGCAGCACTTTCGCCTCGCGCAGCTTCGCCTGGCCGACGCCGCCCACCTCCCGCAGCAGGATGTGCCGCGAGTACCGGCTGATCTCGTCTTCGGTGAAATCGAGGTTCATGCCCCGATCATACCCCTCCCCGCCTCCCACCAGAAGCGATCCCGATGCAGATGTGCTACAGCCCCGGCATGACCCCCGACCCCATCTCGCCCGCCCCCATCTCCCCCGAAGGCGCCCTCGTCCTGTTCTCCGGCGGCCAGGATTCCGCCACCTGCCTCGCCTGGGCCCTCTCCCGCTTCAGCCGCGTGGAAACCGTCGGCTTCCACTACGGCCAACGCCACGCCGTCGAACTCGCCTGCCGCGAGCCCCTGCGCAACGGCATGGCCGCCCTCCACATCTGGTCCAACCGCCTCGGCCCCGACCACACCATCGACATGGGCCTGGCCCTGGCCAACATCGGCAGCACCTCCCTCACGTCAGACGCCGAAATCACCATGACCGCCGAAGGCCTCCCCAGCACCTTCGTCCCTGGCCGCAACCTCCTCTTCCTCACCTACGCCGCCGCCATCGCCTTCCGCCGCGGCCTCAAGCACATCGTCGGCGGCATGTGCGAAACCGACTACTCCGGCTACCCAGACTGCCGGGACGACACCATCAAAGCCATGCAACTCGCCCTCAACCTGGGCATGAACCGCCGCTTCGTCCTCGAAACCCCCCTGATGTGGACCGACAAAGCCGGCACCTGGCACCTCGCCCAAACCCTCGGCGGCGAACCCCTGGTCAACCTCATCGTCGAACACAGCCACAGCTGCTACCTCGGCAACCGAACCCACCGCCACCCCTGGGGCTACGGCTGCGGAACCTGCCCCGCCTGCGAGCTCCGCAGCGCCGGCTGGTCGCGCTGGTGCAGCTAGAGGCGGGAAGGCCAGGGCTCCGCCCTGGACCCGGTCAGGGGCTTTGCCCCCGACACCCCCACCAGGGACCTGAGGTCCCTGGACCCACATCACTTTTGCCCATGGCTCTGGGGGGTATCCGGACGTCCCGTCCGGATACCCCCCAGAGCCATGGGCAAAAAACGAAAGGGGTCTGGGGC
>CAMDAM010000014.1 GCA_945888575.1 Asaia bogorensis
GAGAAGCTGCCGCTGATCGGGCGTTCGGCCGCGATGCAGGAGATCTATCGCACCATCGCCCGGCTCACGACCGCGGACCTCACCGTGATGATCAACGGCGAGAGCGGCACCGGCAAGGAGCTGGTGGCACGCGCCCTGCACGATTACGGGCGGCGGCGCGCGGGGCCGTTCGTGGCGATCAACATGGCCGCGATCCCGCGCGAGCTGATCGAGAGCGAGCTGTTCGGCCATGAGCGCGGGGCCTTCACCGGGGCCACCAACCGCGCGCCCGGCCGGTTCGAGCAGGCCACCGGCGGCACGCTGTTCCTGGACGAGATCGGCGACATGCCGTCGGAGGCGCAGACGCGGCTGCTGCGCGTGCTGCAGGAAGGCGAGTTCACCTCCGTGGGCGGGCGCACGCCGATCCGGGCCAATGTGCGCATCATCGCCGCCACCCATCGCGACCTGCGCTCGGCGATCCGCCAGGGGCAGTTCCGCGAGGATCTGTATTACCGGCTCAACGTGGTGCCGATCCGACTGCCGCCGCTGCGCGAGCGCACGGAGGATATCCCCGACCTCGCCCGGCATTTCCTGGAACGGGCGCGCGAGGGCGGGCTGCCAGGCAAGATGCTGGACCAGGGCGCCATCGAGGCGCTGCAAGGCCATCGCTGGCCGGGCAATGTGCGCGAGCTGGAGAACCTGATGCATCGCCTGGCGGCTTTGTGCCCGGACGAGGTGGTGGGCTCCGGCGCGGTGCAGGGCGAGCTGCGCGAGATCGATTATGGCGGCGCGCCGGAACGCCCCGGCGAGGTGGATGTGGTGCAGGAACCCCTGGCGCGCGCGGTTGAGCGGCATATCCGCCAGTTCCTGGCCGCCCATGGCGATGCGATGGGGCCTTCGGACATCTACGACCGCGTGCTGGCCGAGGTGGAACGCCCGCTGATCCGCATGACGCTGGCGGCCACGCGCGGCAACCAGATCAAGGCCGCGGCGATGCTCGGCCTCAACCGCAATACGCTGCGCAAGAAGATCCGCGACCTCGACATCCCGGTCATCCGCGGCGTGGCCTGATCCGGCGATGGATGCCACGCCGACCCTGCAGGCCGGGCCGGAGCTGCACGCATCGCCGCGTGACGGGCTGCGGGTGCGGCTCTCCCGGCTGGCGGAGCTGCTGATCGGGCGGGTTTCCACCCTGGTGCTGGCCGCGGTGGCGCTCGCTTTGGGGGTCGCGACCTTCGTGTTCCTGGCCACCGGGGTGCAGCGGCCGAACCAGCTTTTCGCGCTGATCCTGGCCAATCTGGTGGTGGTGCTGCTGCTGGTGGCCCTGCTGTCGGTGCGGCTGACGCGGGTGTGGATGGAGCGCAGGCGGGCAGCGGCGGGGGCGCGGCTGCATGTGCGCCTGGTGCTGCTGTTCAGCGTGGTGGCCGTCACGCCCGCGATCGTGGTGGCGGTGTTCTCGACCATCTTCTTCAACTACGGAATCCAGGCCTGGTTCGCCGACCCGGTGCGAACGGCACTCAACCAGAGCCTGTCGGCCGCGCGCGGCTATGCCGAGGAGCACCGCAACAACATCCGCGCCGATGCGCTGGGCATGGCCGCGGACCTTGTGCGCGGCGGGCTGCGGTTGATGAGCACCGACCCGAACGGGTTCCTCAACTTCCTGGCGACGCAAACCGGGCTGCGCGGCCTCACGGAATCCGCGATCTATGAGCCCGTCACGGGGCAGGTGATCGCCTCCGCCGGCAGCATGACGGGGTTCGAGAGCGTGGTGCCGCCGGACTGGGCCACCGAGATGGCGCGCACCGGGGATGTGGCGGTGCTGGGCAGCGAGGACCAGACCAAGGTGCGCGGCGTGGTGCTGCTGGAGACCACGCCGAACCTGATGCTGGTGATCGGCCGGCTGGTGGACCCCTCCATCCTCGATCACATCGTGCGCACCGAGAAGGCAGTGGAGCTGTACGACCGGCTGGATCAGAACCGCACCGGGCTGCAGGTGGCCTTCGCGGTGGTGTTCGCGCTGGTGGCGCTGGCCGTGCTGGCCGCCGCGGTGCTGATCGGGCTGGTGCTGGCCAACCAGATCGCCCGCCCGGTCGGCGGGTTGATCACGGCCGCCGAGCGGGTGCGCGCGGGCGATCTTTCGGTGCGGGTGGCGGAGGTGGATACCGGGGACGACATCGCCGGATTGTCCCGCGCCTTCAACCGCATGACCGGGCAGCTGGCGGCCCAGCGCAGCGAGTTGATGGAGGCTTATAGCCAGATCGACGAACGGCGGCGCTTTACTGAGACGGTGCTGTCCGGCGTTTCGGCCGGGGTGATCGGGCTGGACCCCGAGGGGCGCATGGAACTGCCCAACCGGGCAGCCGGCACATTGCTTGCCCGCGACCTGTGGCGCGACGTGGGCCGCCGGCTGGAGGAGGTGGTGCCGGAATTCGCGCCGTTGCTGCTGGCGGCCATGACGGCGCCGACGCAGGTGCATACGGCGGAGGTGCACCTGGACCTGCCGCGCGAAGGCACGGGCGGGCAGCGCCGCACGCTGCTGGCGCGCATCGGCGCCGACCTCACGGCACAGCCGCCGGATGCCGAGGGCAACGAGCAGCCGGACCGCATCGCCAATTTCGTGGTGACCTTCGACGACATCACGGAGCTGCAATCGGCCCAGCGCAAGGCGGCCTGGGCCGATGTGGCGCGCCGCATCGCGCATGAGATCAAGAACCCGCTGACGCCGATTCAGCTTTCCGCCGAACGCCTCAAGCGCCGCTTCGCCCGCGAGATCACGTCAGATCCCGAGACCTTCATCCAGTGCGCCGACACGATCGTGCGCCATGTGGGCGATATCGGCCGGATGGTGGACGAGTTCAGCCGCTTCGCCCGCATGCCGCAGCCGGTGATCAAGCCCGAGGATATCGGCCGCGTGGTGCGCGAGGCGATGGTGCTGCAGCGCCAGGCGCGGCCGGACGTGGTGTTCACCACCGACATCCCGGATCGCGGGCCGGAAGCGCTGTGCGACCGGCGGCTGCTGGGCCAGGCGGTGACCAACCTGCTGCAGAACGCCGCCGATGCGCTGGCGATGCGGCCGGAGGGCTCGGGCCCCGGGCATATCGCGGTGGGCGTCGGGCTGCACGGCAATGAGGTGGTGATCGTGGTGGCCGATGACGGAATCGGGCTGCCGGGGCAGGATCGGGATCGGCTCACGGAGCCGTATGTCACCCACAAGCCGAAAGGCACCGGACTTGGCCTGGCGATCGTCAAGAAGATCATGGAGGACCACGGCGGGCGGGTTACGCTCGACGACCGCGTGCCGGAGCCGGATTGGCCCGGAACCGGCGCGGTGGTGTGCCTGTTCCTGCCGCCCAGGCCGGCGGCCTGACGGGGTACGGGGGAACCACGATGGCGCATGACATCCTGATCGTGGACGACGAGCCGGATATCCGGCTGCTGGTGCAGGGGCTGCTGGAGGACGAAGGCTATTCCACGCGTCTGGCTGGCGATTCCGATGCCGCGGTGGCGGCATTCCGGGCGCGGCGGCCCTCGCTGGTGATCCTGGACGTGTGGCTGCAGGGCTCGGCGCTGGACGGGCTGGGCATCCTGGAAGCCATGCAGGCCGAGGAGCAGGCCGTGCCGGTGGTGATGATGTCCGGCCACGGCAACATCGAGACGGCGGTCACGGCGATCCAGCACGGCGCGTATGACTTCATCGAAAAGCCCTTCCAGACCGATCGGCTGCTGCTGGTGTGCCGGCGCGCCATCGAGGCGGCGCGGCTGGCGCGCGAGAATGCGGAACTGCGTCTGCGCGCCGGGGCGGAGACCGAGCTGACCGGCGAAAGTGTGGCGATCGCGGCCATCCGCGGCGCGGTGGAGAAGGTGGCGCCCACCGGCTCGCGCGTGCTGATCACCGGGCCGGCCGGCTCCGGCAAGGAGGTGGTGGCGCGGATGATCCACGCCCGCTCCCGCCGGGCGGACGGGCCGTTCATTGCATTGAACTGCGCCACCCTCGCACCCGCGCGGTTCGAGGAGGAATTGTTTGGCGTGGAAGGCGGCAGCGATCCGCAGGCGCAGCAGCGCCGGGCCGGCGTGCTGGAGCGGGCGCATGGCGGCACGTTGCTGCTAGACGAAGTGAGCGACATGCCGCTGGAAACGCAGGGCAAGATCGTGCGCGCGCTGCAGGACCAGAGCTTCGAACGGCTCGGCGGCTCGCAGCGGGTGAAGGTGGATATCCGCGTGCTGGCGATCACCAACAAAGACCTGCAGGCGGAGATCTCGGCCGGGCGCTTCCGGGAGGATCTGTTCTACCGACTGGCCGTGGTGCCGCTGCGGATGCCGGCGCTGCGCGAGCGGCGGGAGGATATCCCGGTGCTGGCGTGGCATTTCCTGGCGCGCTCGGCGGAAAATTCCGGCATGGCGCCGCGCGAGCTTTCGACAGATGCGATGACGGCGCTGCAGGCGTACGACTGGCCCGGCAATGTGCGCCAGCTGCGCAACCTGATGGACTGGCTGCTGATCATGGCACCCGGCGGGGCCGGCGAGCCGATCCGCGCCGAGATGCTGCCGCCGGAAATCGGCTCCGCCGCGCCGGCGCTGTTCAACAGCGATCCCTCGGCCGACATCATGGCCCTGCCGCTGCGCGAGGCACGGGACCTGTTCGAGACGCAATACCTCCAGGCCCAGCTTCTGCGCTTCGGCGGCAATATCAGCCGCACGGCGAGCTTCGTCGGCATGGAGCGCAGCGCGCTGCACCGCAAGCTGAAGCAACTGGGCGTGGGCGGCGACGACAAGACGGCCTGACGGCCCGAAGGAGACGAGACGTGATCATGACGAAAATCGGCCGGGCGCTGCTGTGCAGCCTGGGGCTGCTGCTGCTCTCCGGTGGCGCGAGGGCGCAGGCGCCGCAGCCGGCGGTGGATCTGAAGATGTTCAGCACCGAGGAAGCCGACCGCAGCAGGGGCTGCACCGTCGCGCTGTGGCAGGCCGATCGCGACCCCGCGCGCGACAAGTTCGCGGTGCTGTTCCACGAAGTTCTGAACGGCCAGGCCCGCACGCCGGCGCGGATCAAGGTGGGCGAGGCGGTCCTCACGCTGCAGCGCGTGGCAACCGGGGGTGCCACCTCCGGCTACGGGCTCGCAGCCTACCAGCTCTACCGCACCACCACGGGCGACGACTACGTGATCCTGAACCTGGCGCTGGACCCGGTGGAGGGCGAGGCGGTTTCAATCGATGGCGGCACCATGACGGTGGTGATGCGTGGCCGGCAGGTATTCCGCGCTTCGGTGAAGGGCGGCGCGGGCTGTGCGGCGGCGCCGGCGACCAAACCCGTGGCGGCGGCGCCAGCGGCCAAGCCCGTGGCAGCAGCGCCGGCGACCAAGCCGGTGGCGGCGGCCCCGCCCTCCCAGCCCGGCGGCGCGTTCCGCCAGTATCAGGTGCGGATGAACACCGTGCCACCCGCCTTCCTGCAGGCGGTGGAGAAGAAATACGATTGCGACATGGATTTCATGAAGTCCGAGATCATCGGCTTCCAGCTTTCGGAGGAATCCGCGATCTGGCAGGTGCGCTGCATGCGCGCGGCCTACCAGACCACGGCGGTGTATGCGCTGGTCTACCTGCCGGCCCCCGCCACCAACCTGCGTTTCCTGGGCTTCCAGCAGCCGTCGGGGCACCGGCGCACCGGCGAGGCCGGCGTGCTGATCGACCCGGTGTGGAACGTGGCAACCCGGACCGTGACGAGCGTCGCGCTGGGCCGCGGCGCCGGCGATTGCGGCGTGCTGGAACGTCACCGCGTCACGCCCGAGGGCACCTTCGCGCTGGTGGAATACCGCGAGAAGGACAAGTGCGACGGGCGCAGGGTGGCGCCCGAGGCATTCCCGAAAATCTACCCGCGTTAACAACACGGAGGTTGGGCATGGCGACTTTTCTGATCTGCCACGGCGCCTGGAGCGCGGGCTGGGCGTGGAAGAAGGTGCGGCCACTGCTCCGTGCGGCGGGGCATGAGGTGTTCACGCCCAGCTACACCGGCCTCGGCGAGCGGGCACACCTGGCGCATGCCATGGTGGACCTGGAAACCCACATCATCGACATGCTGGCCGTGATCCGCTGCGAGGACCTGAAGGACTTCGTGCTGGTCGGCCACTCCTATGGCGGCATGGTCGCCACAGGCGTGGCGGATCGTGCGCCGGAACTGGTGCGCCGGCTGGTGTACCTGGATGCCTTCGTGCCGCAGCACGGCCAATCCCTGTCCGACCTGGTACAGCGCGCGCCCACGGCCGCCCCGCTGGAAGGCTGGCTGGTTCCGCCCAACCCGCCAGCCCCCGATACCTCGGCCGAGGACCTCGCCTGGGTCACGCCGCTGCGCATGCACCACCCGGCGCGCTGCTTCTCGCAGAAGCTCGCGCTGACGCACTCCAACCCGCCCTTCCCGCGCACTTACATCCATTGCTCCAAGAAGGTCGGGCCGGACGTGTTCGCGCAGTTCGCGGAGCGCTACCGCGCGGCACCTGGCTGGGATTTCGTGGACATGCCGGAAAGCCACAGCCCCAACATCACCGCCCCGGCGGCGCTGGCGGAGGTTCTGCTGAAGGCTGTGTAACCGGCCCTCAGTGGGCGTCGTATTCCGACATCAGCCCCGGCCGCACGCCCAGCCCCATCGAGGCATCCAGCACCGCGCCATGCAGCGGGGCGGAATAGGCCGAGGCGAGGAACACGACCAGGTTCGCGATCTCCTCCGGCGCGATCAGCCGCTGCTTGGGCAAGGCGGCGGTGAAGTGGCTGCGCTGCTCCGCCGTCATCCCGGCAAGGGTGGAGGCCTGGAACATCGGCGTGTCCGTGGCGCCGGGGCAGAGGGCGAACACGTCCACCGCTGCGCCGGTCAGTTCGGCGGCAAGCTGGCGCGTCATGAACGCCACGGCCGCCTTGCTCATCCCGTCGGACAAGCGAAAGCCCGGTAACACCGCGACGCCACCACCGACCGAGCTGAAATTGATCAGCTTCAGCGGCGCGGCAGCCTCCGCGCGGGGGCGCATGCGGGCCAGGAAGCCCTGGGCCATCTTCAGCGCGCCATCGGCGTTGATCGCCAGCATGGCGCTGTCCTGCGCGGGCTTCTCCTCCGCATAGGCGGCCACGGTGGCGGAGCCCACGGCGGCATTGTTCACCAGGATGTCGATCCGCCCCCAGCGCGCCAGCACCTCATCCAGGCACGCCTCGATCGAGCCGGAATCGCGCAGGTCCAGCGCATGGGCGGAGGCCCGGCCCGGGGTTTCCGCAGCCAGGGCCCCGGCACGGGCGGCATCCTCCCGCCCCGCGGCCCAGGTGAAGGCGACATGGGCGCCGTGATCCAGCAGCGCCCGCACGGCGGCGCGGCCAATGCCGCCCATGCCGCCGGTCACCAGGGCAATACGGCCGCCCACCGAGGCGGCGAGATCGAGCGCCATGTCAGTCGATGCGCTTCAGCGTGTTCTTGAACCGCTGCCAGTTCGCCACATAACCCGCCGCACCGCGCACCATGCGGGCCTGGTTCTCCGGGCCGATCTGGCGGGCCGCCTTGGCGGGGCTGCCGAGGATCATCCAGCCTGCCTCGAACGCCTTGCCCTCCGTCACCAGCGCGTTGGCCCCCACCAGGCAGCCATCGCCGATCACGGCGCCGTTCAGCACCGTGCTGCCCATGCCGATCAGCACGCCATTGCCGATGGTGCAGCCGTGCAGGATCACCTTGTGGCCGATCGTGCAGTCCGTGCCGATGGTCAGCGGCGAGCCGTTGTCGGAATGCAGCACCGAGTTGTCCTGGATGTTGCTGCGCGCACCGATGCGGATCGGGTCATTGTCGCCGCGAATGACGGCGCCGAACCACACGGCGGCATCCTCCTCGATGATGACGTTGCCGATGACGTGGGCGTCCGGGGCGATCCAGTAGCGGCCGGATGCCGGGACTTGGGGGCGGATGCCGTCGAGTTCGTAGAGGGGCATGGCTTGGGGCCTGTCAGGGAGGGAAGGAAGCAAGGATTCTTCTTTTTCTGAAGAAAAAGAAGCAAAAAGACTTTTCCGGTTTGGGCGGGGCTAGGGGAAGCGGCGGGCTAGCCTTGCCTGCCAGAGGCATAGTAGCGGGACGACGACCAGTTCCATCACCAGCGCCGCGCCCATGGGCGTGCCGGGCCAGCCATGCAGCGGCACCGCCAGGAGCCTGCCAAGGCCGCCCAGCACCACGATGGCGGACAGGAGGCGGAAGCGGCGGCCCTGGTGCGGCAGGCCGGCGATGCAGGTCCAGAAGCCGAGGCCAATACCGAGGAGCAAGCCGGAGAGGTAGCGGAAGTGGCTGTCGGACGCGGCATCCCAGACCGCTCCCGTCAGGCTGGGACCGACAAGCACACCGGCGCCGCCTGCCAGCACCGGCACACAGCCCGCCACAGCCACCACAACCCGCGCCAGAAGGAGTTCAGGCAGGACGAGCATCCACCCCAAACCTCCCATCCAGCGCGCGCCAAGTCATGAAAGTTTTTTGGTTCTTTTTTTCAAAAAAGAACGCCCTTGCTTACTTCGCGAACTTACCAAGCAGCCGCACATGGCTGCGCAGCCCCTTCTGGAAGCATTTCACCTCGAACTTCTCGTTGGGCGAATGCACCTGGTCGTCATCCAGCCCGAAGCCCATCAGGATGCAGTCCAGCCCCAGCTCGGTCATGATCGTCTCCACCACCGGGATGGACCCGCCCACGCCGGCCAGCACGGCGACCTTGCCGTATTCCTCGGTCAGCGAGTTCTGGGCCGCCTTCATGAACGGCGAGTCGAGCGACATCTCCAGCCCCGAGGACAGCCCGAAGGTGGAGAACTCCAGCGTGGCATCGGCCGGCACGCGGGCCTGCATGAACGCCTTGAACCCGGCTTCCACCGCCGCGGGGTCCTGGCCCGGCACCAGGCGGAAGGACACCTTGGCGGAGGCTTCGGAGGCGATCACGGTCTTGGTCCCCGGCCCGGTATAGCCGCCCCAGATGCCGCAGATATCGCAGGTGGGGCGGGCCCAGAGCCGTTCCAGCGCGCCGCGATCGGTCTCGCCATAGGGGACCGAAAGGCCGATATCGCCGAGGTATTTCTCCTCCGAGAAGCCCAGCGCCGCCCACTGGTTGGCCTTGGAGGCGGAGATGTCCTTCACGCCGTCGTAGAAGCCGGGCACCTGGATCTTGCCGTCGGCGGTCTTCAACTGGCCCAGTGCGGTCACCAGCGCGTTGATCGGGTTCAGCGCGCTGCCGCCATACATGCCGGAATGCAGGTCCCGGCTGGCGGCCTTCAGCGTCACTTCCATATAGGCCATGCCACGCAGCGAGGTGCCGATGGAGGGGGTGTCGATGTCCCACATGCCGGTATCGGAGACGATGCAGATATCGGCCTTCAGCTCCTGCTTGATGGCCTTCACGAAGGGCTTGAAGTTGACGCTGCCGGTCTCCTCCTCGCCCTCAATCAGCACGGTCACGGGGCAGGGCAGGGTGCCGGTGGCATCGAACCAGGCCTGGAACGCGCCGAGCCACATCGAAACCTGGCCCTTGTCGTCCACCGCACCGCGGGCATAGACGCGGTCGCCATGCGGGCCGGCCACGCGGGTGGGCTCGAAGGGCGGGGAGCTCCACAGCTCCAGCGGGTCGGCCGGCTGCACGTCGTAATGGCCGTAGTAGAGCAGATGCGGCCCGGCCCCTGCACCGGCATGGTGCATCACGATCGCCGGGTGGCCGCCGGTCTCCCGCAGCCCGCCGGAGAAGCCCATGGCGAGCAGCTGGTCCACCACGTATTGCGCCGCACGCCGGCAATCCTCCACCTTGGTGGGGTCGGCGCCGATGCTGGGGATGCGCAGCCAATCGATCCAGCGCGCCTCGGCCTGGGACATGAGGGCGTCGGCTTTGGCCAGAACGGTTTCGGTCGGGGACATGGTGGTTCCTTGAGTCAGGCGTCAGGCGGGACGGTGCCGGGGCGCGGGTCGATCGGCAAGAGGCGATCAAGGCCGGAGACCTGCTCGAACTGCCCGGCGGCGGCCAATGCCAGCGCCTCGCCCCGGGTGGGCGCGATGATCTGCAGCCCGATCGGCCGCCCGAACCGGTCGAACCCGCAGGGCAGGGAAACGGCGGGGCAGGAGGTCAGCGTGATCGCCGAGGTCAGCGTGCCGCCGGCGATGTAGTTGGTGAGCTTTTCCCCGTCGATCGTATCCCGCGCCCGCAGCATCACATCCCAGGCCGGGGTCGGCGCGCCGGGCGTCACAAGAATGTCGTAGGTCTCGAAGAAGGCCACGAAGCGGCGATGCAGGGCTGCACGCTCGCGATCCGCCCAGGCCAGGCGGCTGGGGGTGCCCTGCAGCGCCTGCTCGGTGTTCCAGATGATATCCGGCTTCAGCTGGTCGCGATGGGTCTGCATCTGCAACTCGCGATCGACCAGGAAATGCTGGGACCGCAGCGCCAGGAAGGTCTCCTCGGCCGGCCCGAGTTCCGGGAAGGCTTCCTCCACGCTATGCCCGGCCGCTTCGAACTTGCGCACCTCGCGCGCGCAGATCTCGCGGGTTTCGCGATCCACCGGCACCCGGCCGCCATAATTGGCGGTGAAGGCGATGCGCAGGCGGCGCGGCGGCGCGGCAACCGCCTGCGCGAAAGACTGCGCCGGCGCGTCGAAGGTCATCGGATCATGCCGGCACAGCCCGGCCATCGCATCCAGGAAAAGGGCGAGGTCCGGCACGTTGCGCGCCATCGGCCCCTGCACCGAAAGCGGCGACCACAAATTGTTCGGCGTCCCCCGCGTCACCCGGCCAGGCGAAGGCCGGATGCCCACCACCGAGCACAGCGTCGCCGGCCCACGCAGCGAGCCGCCATGGTCGGAGCCATGCGCCAGCCAGGCCGTGCCCACCGCCAACGCCGTGGCACCGCCGCCGGTGGACCCACCGCAGGTCAGCGACGTGTTCCACGGGTTGCGCGTGCGCCCGAACACCTCATTGAACGTGTTGCCACCGGCGCCGAACTCCGGCGTGTTGGACTTGGCATAAACCACCCCACCCTTGCGCTCGATCCGCTCCACCAGCGGGTGCGATTTCGCCGGCACATGGTTGGCAAAGATCGGCGAGCCATAGGTGGTGCGCACCCCGGCCACATCCGTCAGGTCCTTGATCGCCACCGGCAGTCCCGCGAGCCAGCCGGCTTCCCCCGCCGCCTCCCCGCGCTGGCCAGACATCAGCGCCTTGGCATGGGTGCGCGCGCGATCGAAGCACAGCGTGGGCAGCGCGTTCACCGGCGCCTCCACGGCCGCAATCCGCTTCTCCACCGCGTCGAGCAGGTCAAGCGGCGAGATCTCGCCTTTCTTCAGGCGCGCAACGGCCTCGGTGGCGCTGAGGTGAATGAGGTCTTCGGACATGGCATGGCCCTCCTGCCGGGATTTGAACCGGTGGGGCGGGGGGACGCAAGGCAAGGCAGGAATTCACCGCCAAGCCGCCAAGGGGCCGCCAAGGGGCCGAGGACCTTGGCGTCCCCTTGGCGCTCTTGGCGTCTTGGCGGTTCGCCTTTCTTCGCTGCCGCGCCCATGCCAGTCTGCAACGCATGAGCACCATCGACCTGCGATCCGATACCGTGACCAAGCCAAGTGCCGCGATGCGCCAGGCCATGGCCCAGGCGGAGGTCGGCGACGACCAATACGGCGAATGCCCCTCCACCAACGCGCTGCAGGCCAAGGTCGCGGCCCTGCTGGGCAAGGAGGCGGCCCTGTTTGTCGCCTCCGGCACCATGGCCAACCAGATCGCACTGAAGCTGCTCACCCGCCCGGGCGACGACGTCATCCTCGGCGCCGAATCCCACATTGAATGGCACGAAACCGGCGCCGCGGCGGCGAATTCCGGCGTGCAGTTCCGCGTGGTGGGGCAGGGCGGCTTGTTCACGGAAGCCGATTTCCGCGCCACCTACCGCGCCCCCGGCCACGTGGTGCAGCCGCCCACCGGGCTGGTGGTGATCGAGAACACCCACAACCGCGGCGGCGGGCTGGTCTGGAACCAGGATGACGTGGTGGCGATCTGCGCCGCCGCCCGCGAAATGGGCGTGCGCAGCTATCTCGACGGCGCCCGCCTTTTCAACGCCGCGGCCGCCAACGGCCGGTCGCTGGCCGACCTCGCTGCCCCGTTCGATGTGGTGGGCGTCGCGCTGTCCAAGGGCCTCGGTTGCCCAGTCGGCTCACTGATCGCCGGGCCCAGGGACGTCATCAACGCCGCCGTCCGCCAGCGCCGCATGTTCGGCGGCGCCATGCGCCAATCCGGCATCGTGGCCGCGGCCGGCCTCCATGCGCTTGATCACAACCTCGCGCGCCTCAGCGAAGACCACGCCAACGCCCGCGCCATGGCCCAGCGCATCGCGCAGGCACCTGGCGTGCTGCTGGATCTCTCCACCGTGCAGAGCAACATCGTCATCTTCCGCTGCGCCGACGGCGCGCCAGATGCCGCCACCGTGGTGGCGCGCGCCAAGGAGCAGGGCGTGATGGTCAGCGCCTTCGCCGCCCGCACCGTGCGCGCGACAACCCATCTCGATGTCAGCCCGCAAGACTGCCTGCGCGCCGGCGAGGTCCTGGCCTCCGTAATGCAGGGCTGATGGAGGGCCGCGCCGCGTTGACCCGCGGCGGGCGAGGTTTAGGCTTTGCGAGTCTGGATGGCCGGGGGATATCGGCGTGGCGATGAAGCGTTTCGTGGTGCTGGCACTGCTGCCGGCATTGGCGGGCTGCACCAAGATGGGGCCGGATTTCGAACGTCCGGAAGCCTGGTGGAAACCCGCGAGCTGGATGGCCGCTTCCCCCGCCACGCCCGCGCCCGCCCGCACCAGCGTGCCGGTGGCCGACCCGTTCGATGCCGCCTGGTGGAAGATCCTCAACGACCCGCTGCTGAACGAGATGCAGGAGCAGCTGGCCAAGGCGAATCTGGACCTGCGCACCTCCGAGTTCCGCGTAACGCAAGCCCGCGCGCAGCTGGGCATCACCGAGGCCGCCGAGGGGCCGCGGGTGAATGCCAATGCGTCCTACGGGCGGGCACGGGCGTCACAGCGTTCGACGGTGGCGCGGATCGCGCGCAGCTATGAGCCCTACGACCTGTTCCAGTACGGGCTGGACCTGTCCTGGGAGATCGATCTCTGGGGCCGCGTCGCCCGCCTGGTGGAAGCCGGCGAAGCGCAACTCACCGCCGTGGAGGAAGCCCGCCGCGACCTGCAGGTGAGCACCTCGGCCGAGCTGGCACGCGCCTACATCGCGCTCCGCGGCGTGCAGCGCAAGGTCGCCATCGTCCGCCAGAATCTTGATATCGCCCAACAAAACCAACGCCTGACGCGGGATCGCGCCGCCGGCGGCCTCACCACCGATCTCGATGTCGCCAATGCCTCCGCCCAGGTCGCCAGCGTGGAAGCGCAGCTGCCGGTGCTGGAGGAGCAGCAGGCCCGCCTCTCCAACGCCATCGCCCTGCTGCTGGGCGAGCAGCCCGGCGCCCGCCTCGCCGCCCTGGCCGTGCCACGTGCCGCGCCGATGGTGCCGCCGCGCGTGCCCGTCGGTGTGCCCGGCGACCTCACCCGCCGCCGGCCGGATATCCGCCAGGCCGAAGCCAACCTGCACGCCGCCACCGCCGGAATCGGCGTGGCCACGGCGGATTTCTACCCGCGCGTCACGCTCAGCGGCTTCGGCGCCATCCAGGGCCTGAACGTCAGCAACCTGCGCGACAGCGCGGCGCTGGCCTACAGCATCGGGCCCAGCATCCAGCTGCCGATCTTCGAGGGCGGCCGCCTGCGCCGCACGCTGGAACTGCGCGAGGCGCAGCAGCAGGAAGCCGCGATGCAGTGGCAGCGCGTGGTTCTGGGCGCGCTGCACGAGGTGGATAACGCGCTGACCGCCTACGGCACCGAACAGCGCCGGCGCGACCGCTCCCAACAGGCCGTGGCCGCCGGCCGGCAGGCGCTGGGCATTGCCCGGCTGCGCTACGAACAGGGCGTGGCAGACTTCCTGCAGGTCCTCACCGCCCAGCGCGCGCTGCTGGTGGCGGAACAGGAAATGGCCGACGCCACCACCAACGTCTCGCTCAACCTGGTGCTGCTCTACCGCGCCCTGGGCGGCGGCTGGGACCCGGCAACAGCCTCGCCCGCACCGGGGCGCGCGCCCGCCCGGACCTAATCCGCCCGACCGGGAATCGCCAGCCGCAGCGCCTCATGCGGCTGGGCATAGATGTGGAACGCCGCGAAGGAGGTTTCGTCCGGCTGCAGCGGGTCGTACGGGTAGAGATTCGGCAGCACCGCCGCCAGCCGCCATTCCGGAAAATGCCGCGCCACATGGCTGGTGAAGCGCCGGTGGCGCACATGCGGGCTCGCCCAGCCCTGGTCCACGTCGCTGGCATACACCACCACGTAGCGCCAGGAATGGTCGAACAGCGCCTGCATGTAGGCGGCGAACACCTCGTCCTCCACCAGGTGGTAGATCACATCCAACGAAAGTGTCAGCTCGGCCGCCACCAGCCCGTCGCGCTCATGCATCAGCCGGAAGGTGCGGCCCTGGCGGCCGGCGAACCGCGCCCGGCAGGCGGCGATCGCGGCCGACGAAACATCCAGGCCCACGTAATCCGCGACCTCCAGCATCGCGAGCTGGTTGCCGTCGCCGCAGCCGAATTCCATGGCGGTGGAGATGCCGTTGTCCCGCACCAGGCGGTTCAGCACAGTGGCCTTGAAGCCGGCCAGCCGCCCGTAGGATCCGGCGCCGGAATGGCCGCCGCTGCGGTAGCGCTGCTCCCAATACGCAGCCGACGAGAACGCGTGCGGCGCCGGGGAGAGAGGGGGGGCGAGGGTTTCGGGCATGCGGAGCCTTCCTGGCCAGCTGCGGGATTGCGACCATCAGATTGCGTCCGCGGCATGAACGATTGGCTAACCGGCCCAGATCGGCCACGCGCCGGATTGGAATTCCGCGCCGGGCCGTCTATGTCCTCCTACGCAAGAAGAACGCCTCACCGGAGCAGAGCATGAGCAACGAATCCCTCGACGACCGCCGCCGGGCCCTGGAGGAGGCGTTCTTCGCCAAGCAGGACGCGGTGCTGCGCAAGAAGCTGGCCGAGCCCGCCGAGCTGCGCGCGAAGAAGGACTCCTATTCCGCCGTCTCCGGCATCACCGACGAAGCGGTGCTGGATGCGCTGGCGAAGCTGGATGTCACGCCGGAAACCCTCGCCGCCCTGTCCCTGGTGCCGCTGGTGGCGGTCGCCTGGGCCGATGGCAGCATCGATGCCAAGGAACGCGCCGCGGTGCTGCGCGCGGCCGGCGAAAGCGGGCTGGCCGCCGGCGCCCCGGGCCATGCGATGCTGGAAACCTGGCTGCAATCCGCCCCGCCGGCCTCCCTCGTGGAAAGCTGGAAGGGCTACATCGCCGCCATCACCGACGGCATGGACCACGCCGCCCGCCGCGCGCTGCAGGCCCCGGTGATGGACCGCGCCCGCCAGGTGGCGCTTGCCGCCGGCGGCTTCCTGGGCATCGGCATGAAGATGTCCGACTCCGAGGAGAAGATGCTGAACGAGCTGTCCAAGGCCTTCGGCGTCTAGGCAGCCGACGAAGGGGCGCGCGCCGTGGACCGGCTGCGCGCCCTGCGCCTGTTTCTCCGAATCGCCGAGACCGGCAGCATCACCGGCGCCGGCCGCGCCATGGGGCTGTCGCGCACCGCGGCCTCCAAGGCCCTGGCCGAGCTCGAATCGGCCCTCGCCCTGCGTCTGGTCGACCGCACCACCCGCCACGCCACCGCCACCGAGGCCGGCCGCATCCTGCAGGCCCGGCTCGGCCCCGTGCTGGGCGAGCTGGACGCCGCCGTGGAACACGCCCGCACCCGGCACGACGAACCGGCCGGGGTGCTCCGCGTCGTCGCCCGCCGCTCCTTCGCGCTCCGCCACGTCGTCCCGCGGCTCGCCGCCTTCCGCGCCGCCTGCCCGGCGGTCGAACTCGACCTCACCCTCACCGAGGCACCCGGTCTGGCCCCCACCGACGGCGTGGACGTGGCAATCCGCCTGGGTATCCCGGCCGAGAAATCCTTCGTCAGCCACCGCCTCGCCGACGGCGCCCGCGTGCTCTGCGCCGCCCCTGCCTACCTCGCCCAGCGCCCGGCGCCGTCCCGCCCGGAGGACCTCGCCGGCCACGATTGCCTGGGCTACCGCCGCGAAGCCGAGCCGGTGATCTGGCGCGCCGAAGGCCCCACCGGCCCCCACCGCCTGCCGGTCCACGGCCCCCTCCGCGCCAATAGCGGCGAGGCGCTGCGGCTCGCTGCCCTCGATGGCCTCGGTCTCGCCCTGCTCCCCGCCTGGATGGTGTCCGACGACCTCGCCACCTGCCGCCTGCTGCCACTGCTCCAGGAATACAGCATGTCCCCGCTGGGCTACGACGAGCCGATCTGCGCCGTCCACGCCGCCGCCCCCCGCGTGCCCGCCAAGATCACCGCCTTCATCGCCCATCTCCGCGCGTTCTGGCCGGATTGATGCCCAATCGGGGACAGTGAGTTCCCAAGTTTCCATCTAGTCCCGGAATTGGGGAATCTGGCACTGAGATGGCCAGGGAGAACCGCCATGCTCACCATCGAACCAAAAGGCCCGCTACTGGGCGCCACCATCACCGGGATCGACCTGCGCGCCGGGCTCACACCCGCCGAGGCGGAGGCCCTGCGGGCGGCCATCGCACGCCACTCCGTGCTGCACCTGCCCAACCAGGCCGTGGACGACGCCGCCCAGGTCGCCTTCTCCGAACTCTTCGGCCCCCTGGAGGTCACCCGCGCCGGGGCAGACGGCGAAGGCAGCAAGCTGATCGTGCTCACCAATATCGGCCCCGACGGCACCCTCGCCGCCCCCACCGCCCGCCAGGTGCTGAACAACCGCGCCAACCAGTCCTGGCACCACGACAGCAGCTTCAAGCCAATCCCGGCCCGGCTCTCGATCCTGTCGGCCCGCGAGATCCCCTCGGCCGGCGGGAACACCGAGTTCGCCAGCATGCGGGCCGCCTTCGCCGCCCTGGACCCGGCCGAACAGGCCCGGCTGCATCCCCTCCAGGCACTGCACGACTTCACCTGGTCCCGCCGCCGAGTCGACCCCGCCCTGGTGACGGAGGCCGAAGCCGCCGCGAATCCGCCCGTGCCCCAACCCGTCGTGCGGTCGGAAAACCCCAACGGCCCCGCGCTCTACCTCGGCGCCCACGCCCGCACGATCGAAGGCTGGGACGAAGCCGAAAGCCGGGCCCTCATCGAACGGCTGGTCGATTTCGCCACCCAGCCCCCCTTCGTGTATTCCCATCGCTGGGCACCGGGCGACATGCTGGTGTGGGACAACCGCGCCGTCATGCACCGCGCCACGCCATTCGCCGCCAGCGGCGAGCGGCGGCGGATGGTGCGAACCACGGTGGCAGGCTGAGGACACGAACGATGCACATGAACGACATCCCCTTCGGCACCACGGACTGGTCCGCCGTGCCGCGCACCGAACACCCCGGCGAGACCGGCATGGCGCACTGGCGCACGCACCAGTTCGGCGCCATCCGCGTGCGCATGGTGGAGTATTCCGCCGGCTACCTGGCCGACCACTGGTGCGAGAAGGGCCACATCCTGCTCTGCCTCTCCGGCGAGCTGGAAACGGAACTGGCCGACGGCTCCGTCGCCATCCTCAAGCCCGGCATGAGCTACCAGGTCGCCGACGGCGCAATGGCCCATCGCAGCCGCACCAAGGTGGCGACCACGCTGTTCATCGTGGATTGAGGCGCCGCCTCAGGCCTGGACGGTGGCCTCCATGCACAGCGCGCCATCGTCCCGCCGGATCCACAGCTTCGCGCCACCGGCGTCCGGCGTGCCATGCACCGTGAACTTCGTGGTGTCGAACACCGGCGACAACGCCCGGAAACTGAAGGATTTCACCGTGCGCGTATCGTTGCGCGCGAACAGATCCAGCAGCAACGTCGCCAGCAGCGGCCCATGCACGATCAGCCCGGGATAGCCTTCCTCGGTCGTCACGTAGCGCCGGTCATAATGGATGCGATGCCCGTTGAAGGTCAGCGCGGAGTAGCGGAACAGCAGCACGTCATCCGGCACCACCGCGCGCTGCCAGGCCGACTCGGCCTCCGCCTGCTTCGGCACCGCCGGCGCCTCCCCGGGGGCCGGCGCGTCGCGATACACGATGTCATGCTCCTCGGTGATCGCCACGCCCGCCGCATTGGCGATCTCATGGCGTACCAGCACGAACACCAGATTGCCCGAACGCCCGGACTTGGCGCTCACATCGGCAATCGTCGAAACCCGCCGCACGCTCTCCCCCAGCCGTAGCGGCGCATCAAAGGTCAGCCGCCCCCCTGCCCACATCCGCCGCGGCAACGGCACCGGCGGCAGGAACCCGCCGCGCTTCGGGTGCCCATCCGGCCCGATCTCCGATTGCCGGGCCCGCGGCAGGAAATACAGCCAGTGCCACAACGGCGGCAGCACATCCCCCTCGCGCGGCTCCGCATCGTCCCGATCCAGCGTCGCCGACAGCGCCGCGGGCGGAAACAACCCCAGCCGATCCTCCAGCACCTCCTGGCGCCCGATCCATTCCCGCAGCACGGCGATATCCATGGTCGTCTCCTCTCGCTCCGCCCCGAAGGGGCAGGGTGGGAGCCACGCTGTCAAGCAGGGTTGCGGCCGGCCGCGAATACTGCTGGCCTGCACCCCATACCTGGGGAGGATCGGCCATGAACGAGATGATGCGCGAAACCGTGGCGGCCACGGCCACAAGCACCGACACGCGCGCGGTGCGCGAGCAGGTCTCCGCCGCCGAATGGCAGGCCCGCGTCGACCTCGCCGCCTGCTACCGCCTGGTGAACCAATATGGCTGGGATGAGATGGTGGCCAACCACATCTCCGTCTGCGTCCCCGGGGAGGAAGGCACCTTCCTGCTCAACCCCTACGGCCTGCTCTACGACCAGATGACGGCCTCCTGCTTCGTCAAGGTCAACGCCGCCGGCGAGGTGCTGTTCGATGCCACCGGCCTCGGCTGCAACAA
Organism: Asaia bogorensis; assembly: GCA_945888575.1. Classification (GTDB taxonomy): domain Bacteria; phylum Pseudomonadota; class Alphaproteobacteria; order Acetobacterales; family Acetobacteraceae; genus CAMDGX01. The sequence continues at coordinate 18,971 of CAMDAM010000014.1, forward strand.
GGCCGGCTTCGTCATCCACAGCGCCGTCCACATGGCCCGCCCGGATGCCGCCTGCGTCATCCACACCCACAGCCTCGCAGGCATGGCCGTCTCCGCCATGAAGGTCGGCCTCCTGCCGCTCGCCCAATCCGCCATGCGCTTCATCGACATCGGCTACCACGAGTTCGAAGGCCCCGCGATCCACCTGGAAGAGCGCGAGCGCCTGGTCGCCAATCTCGGCGACCGCGAGGTGATGATCCTGCGCAACCACGGCCTGCTCGTCACCGGCACCTCCATCCCGGAGGCCTTCAACAACCTCTTCCGCCTGGAACGCGCCTGCGCCCTGCAGGTCATGACCCTGTCCTGCAACACCGAGCTGCACATGCCCTCGCAGGAATCGGTGACCGAGACCAACCGCCTCTTCAAGCCCACCGGCATGCGCCGCCGCGGCCTGCTGGAATGGCCCGCCCTGCTGAAGCGCCTGGACGGGATCGACCCCAGCTACCGCGACTGACCCATGCGCGTGCCTTCATCCATCGTTTTCGACTGGGACAACACCCTGGTCGACGCCTGGGCCGGCATCGTCGGCGCGCTGAACGAGGTGTTCCGCGAATTCGGCCTGCCGCCCTGGACGCTGGAGGAAGGCCGCCAGCGCATCCGCGGATCGATGCGCGAATCGTTCCCGCCCCTGTTTGGTGACAGGTGGGAGGCGGCCGTGGCCGCCTACGGCCCCGCCATGGCCCGCGTCCACCTCGATCACCTCGCGGTGCTGCCCGGCACCGAAGCAATGCTGGATATTGCGCGCCGCATCCCCCTCGGAATCGTTTCCAACAAGGCCGGCCCCTTCCTGCGGCGCGAAGTGGAACATCTGGGCTGGCAGCCGCGTTTCCGCACCGTCATCGGCGCCGGCGACTGCGCGGCCGACAAGCCGCACCCCACTCCGGTCTGGCATGCACTCTCCACGATCGGCGTGCAGCCGGGCCCTTCCGTGTGGTATATTGGCGATACGGCGCTGGACATGAAAACGGCCCACGCCGCCGGCTGCACCGCGGTGCTGCTGGGTGATGCCGCGCACGATGGCGGCCTCGCCTTGATGCAGGGAAGCGACTGCCCGCCGGGACTTCACTTCGCCGACGCCGATGCGCTGGCCCACTACCTGAAGGAGAACCTGCAGGAGGGGTGAGCGAGCGGTGAAATGCCCCTTCGCTCGCATGCGGTCGCGCCACGTCCGCCACGGGAAGAGGGGGAAAAACAACAACACCGCCCGCCGGCAGGACCCCTGCGGGGCGCCATTGAAGGATTCCACCCGTGGCCAACGAAAAGTCGCAGAACGTTCAGGACGTCTTCCTGAACCACGTGCGCAAGAACAAAACCCCCGTCACCGTCTTCCTGGTGAACGGCGTGAAGCTCCAGGGCATCATCACCTGGTTCGACAACTTCTCCGTGCTCCTGCGCCGCGATGGCCACACCCAGCTGGTGTACAAGCACGCCATCTCCACCGTCATGCCGGGCGCCCCGATCTCGCTGTTCGATGGGCCGAAGGTCGAAGGTGCGGTCGCCCCCACCGGCGGCAACACGCTGACACTGGCCCAGAGGGAGGCAGCACCCGCCCGTGCCGAGTAAGCCTGAAGACGACGACCACGATCAGGAAAACCCGGCGCTGGATGGCGCCGGGTGGACCGCCAAGCCCACCACCGTCATCACCCGCGCCGCGGTCATCCTGCCATGGGAGAAAAGCGGCGATTCCGGCATCCGCGCCGCCGAGGCCCGCCTGGCCGAAGCCGTGGGCTTGGCCGCCTCCATCGGCCTCGTCATCGTCCACACCGCCATCGTGCCCTTGCGCGCCCGCCGCCCCGCCACCCTCATGGGCTCCGGCCAGGTGGAAGCCCAGGCAGCACCCATCAAGGCGGAGCGCGTCGATGTCGCCGTGGTCGATGCCCAGCTCTCCCCGGTGCAGCAGCGCAACCTGGAGAAGGAATGGGGCTGCAAGGTCATCGACCGCACCGGCCTCATCCTCGATATCTTCGGCGAACGCGCCCGCACCCGCGAAGGCGCACTGCAGGTGGAACTCGCCCACCTGGAATACCAGCGCTCCCGCCTCGTCCGCTCCTGGACCCATCTGGAACGCCAGCGCGGCGGCTTCGGCTTCCTCGGCGGCCCCGGCGAAACCCAGATCGAAGCCGATAGGCGTCTCATCGGCGACCGCATCGTCCGCCTCAAGCGCGAGCTGGAGCAGGTGCGCCGCACCCGCGGCCTGCACCGCAGCGCCCGCAAGCGCGTGCCGTACCCCATCGTCGCCCTGGTCGGCTACACCAATGCCGGAAAATCAACGCTGTTCAACGCGATGACCGGCGCCGAAGTGATGGCCAAGGACCAGCTTTTCGCCACGCTGGACCCCACCATGCGCGGCCTCAAGCTGCCCAGCGGCCGGCAGGTCATCCTGTCGGATACCGTAGGCTTCATCAGCGAACTCCCCACCGAACTCGTCGCCGCCTTCCGCGCCACGCTGGAAGAAGTCGCCGAGGCCGACGTGATCCTGCACATCCGCGACATCGCTCACCCCGACAGCGCCGCCCAGCGCGCGGACGTGATCGCGGTGCTCGAAGGCATGGTGAAGGAAGGCACGCTCGATGAAGCCTGGACGTCGCGCAGCATCGAGGTGCTGAACAAGGCCGACCTCATGGGCGGCGTCGATGCCGTGCCGCTGCGCCCCAACTGCATCGCCGTCTCCGCCGTCACCAGCGAGGGGATCGATGCGCTGGAGGCGGAAATCGACCGCCGCGTCTCCACCGGCATGGAAGTCGCCCAATACGACCTGCCGCACCAGGATGGCCAACGCCTCGCCTGGCTCTACCAGCACGGCGAAGTGGTGGCGCGCGACGATGGCGAGGAGACGGTCCAGGTCACCGTCCGCCTCCGCCCGGAAGACCGCGCCCGTTTCGAAAGGCTCGACCGATGACGACCCTCACCCGCACCGATGCCCTGCGCGTCGCCGCCATCCTGCGCGCGGCCGCGGCGGCGGAAATCACCCCGCGCTGGCGCAAGCTCGCCACCGGCCAGGTGCGCGCCAAGACCGGCCCGCTGGATCTCGTGACCGATGCCGACGAAGCCGCCGAACGCGTGATCGAGGCCGCCTTGCTCAAGGCGTTCCCCGGCTGCGCCATCGTCGGCGAGGAAGCCGCCTCGGCGGACGAATCGGTCCTCAAGCGCCTCAAGGGCGCCGAACTGGCCTTCGTGATCGACCCGGTGGACGGCACCGCCAACTACGCCGCCGGCCTGCCGCTGTTCGGCTGCATGGCCGCCGCCGTGGTGCGCGGCGAAGTGGCCCTCGCCGTGATCCACGATCCCCTGGGCGACGACAGCGCCATCGCCGTGCGCGGCGAAGGCGCCTTCACCCTGGCCGCCGACGGGCAGGAGGTGGCGATGCAGGTCGCCGCCCCGGTCCCGCTGGCCGAGATGAGCGGCTGCGCCAGCTGGCGCTATCTGCCGGAAGCCCAGCGCCGCCGCGTCCATGCCGGCTTGCTCGATGTCGCCGCCAGCATGTCCTACCGCTGCGCCGCCCACGAGTACCGCCTCGCCGCCGGCGGCCACGTCCATTTCCTGCAATATGGCCGCCTCTACCCCTGGGACCACGCGCCGGGCTGGCTGCTGCACAAGGAGGCCGGCGGCTACTCGCGCCGCTTCAACGGGTCCGAGTATGATCCCACGGAGAGCGGCGGCGGGCTGATCTGCGCGCCAGACCGCGCCAGCTGGGACGCCCTGCACGCCGCCCTGGTCGCCTGAATTTACGGAGCCGCACGATGGCCGCCACCGTCTTCCTGATCCGCCACGGTCAGTCCACCTTCAACGCGCATTACGAGGCGCACGGGGAAGACCCCGGCCACGTCGATTCCCGCCTCACCGAGCTCGGCCACCGCCAGGCCACCGAGGCGCGCGACCGCATGGCCGCCTTGATGGCCGAGATCGGCCGGCCGGAGCTGGTCATCTCCACCCCGCTCACCCGCGCCCTGCAAACCACCCAGGCCATCTTCGCCGACACCGGCGTGCCCGTGGAAGTCACCTGCAAGCACCGCGAGATGCTGGAGGCCTTCTGCGATGTCGGCCGCTCCCCGCGCGAACTGGCAGAGGAATTCCCCGGCCTGAAATTCGACCACCTGGACGATCCCTGGTGGCACAACGGCCCGCTGAACGAGCGTGGCCTGCCGATCGAACCGCACGAGGTCTTCCACGGCCGCGTCACTCATTTCGGCCAGTGGCTCGCCGAGCACCCCAACGCCACCGTCGCCGTCGTCGGCCACGGCACCTTCTTCCGCCAGCTCACCGGCCGCGGCTTCGCCAATTGCGAGATCGTGCCCTGGACCCCAGGCGCCTGACCCCCAGGCTACACGCCTGGTCCATCCCCGACCGCGAAGTTGCGCGCCACGAATCCCGCCGCGGCCGCCGCCACGCCTACGAAACCCTCACCCCGGCCCGGACCGCGCTGGTGGTGATCGACATGGTGCCCTTCTTCCTCTCCCAGTCCGAAACCGCCCAAGGCATCGTCCCCAACATCAACGCCCTGGCCGCCACCCTCCGCACCTCTGGCGGCCTCGTCGCCTGGGTCGTCCCAGGCCCGCCGCGCCACCCAGCCTGGGCGGAAGGCTTCTACGGCCCCACCGTCGCCGCCACCTACAGCACCTCCGGCGGCACCGGCCCGGCCCAGGACCGCCTCTGGCCCGGCCTCGCCCGCACCGAGACCGACCTCGTGCTGGAGAAAACCGGCCCCAGCGCCTTCTTCCCCGGCAATTCAAGCCTCCCCGCCGGCCTCGCCGCCCGCGGCGTGGACACGGTTCTGATCGCCGGCACCGTCACCAATGTCTGCTGCGAATCCTCCGCCCGCGACGCCGCCGCGCTGGGCCTGCGCGTGGTGTTCCTGGCGGACGCCACCGCCGCCCCCTCGGACGTCATCCACAACGCCACCCTGCTCACCATCTACCGCAGCTTCGGCGATGTGCGGCCGGTGGCGGACGTCATCGCCATGCTGGGCGCCGCGTAAGGCAAGGCCGGGGCAGGGCGCGCATACTAGGAAAATAATTTCCACACATCCCTTGCACCGGCCCCTTCAACGCGTTATCTAACTAACGTGTTACCCCTTACGGACCACCTCACCCACATCGTCGCGACCATCCGCGCCGTCATCGGTCTCCTCATCCCGCCCGTACCGGCGCGGGAGTCGCACGCCCAGATGGTGCAATTGCTGTTCAACCGCGTCGGCCGCGCCGCCCGCCTCTTCGCGCGCCTGTACGCCCTGTGGCAGGCCAACCGCCTCCCGGCCCCGCGCTCCAGCCGCGCCCGCACCGCGAAGGCCCAACCCGCGCCCACGCGCCCGCTCCCCCCGCCGATCCCCCGCGCCAAAGGCTGGTTCCTCAACGCCGGCCAGCACCATGCCGCCCTCGCGCATGTCCAGCTCAACGCCTTCCTGGAGCGCACTGACCTCGCGGCATTCCTCGCCGCCGTTCCTCAGGCCGGCCGCTACCTCCGCCCGCTCTGCCGCCTGCTGGCCGTACCCCAGCCCACCTTCCTCGCCCTGCCGCCCAGGCCGCGCCGCAAGCGAACCCCGCGCCCCCGCACCACCCGTTCTCGCGCGCCGAACCTGCGAAACCCGCAACTCCCGGCCGGCGACCCGCCCTTCCGCCCCTACGTGCTGGCCGCCGCCCGCTACTTCCGAAAAAGATACGGCGAGAACTGGTAGGAAACGCACGCCCTAAAAATTACGAATACCAAACATTCCGTAATCTGGCAGTCTCACCCCAGCCAGGCCCCATCCCGCATCAGCTCCCGCCCCGGCAACTCGTTCTCCTCCCGCCAGGCCTGGATCCGCCGCGGCGTGATCCAGATGAACGCCATGCGCGCCGCACTCTGCCGCGGGTCAAACCCGGTCCGCGCCGAAAACGCATCGGCGGTCGCCGCCGGCACCGCCGCCACCGGCAGCGAATCGGCGGTACCCTCGATCACCACCACATCGCGCGTCGTCCCCAGCGAAAGCCGCGCCCGCCCGGTGGCCCGCAGGTTGCGCGCCGTCACCGAACTGTCCGGCGTCGCCAGCAGCAGCCGCGTGCCGTCCCACAGGAACGAGAGCGGAATCAGGTGCGGCACGTCGCCGCGCGCGGTGGCGACCCAAACATCCACATCGGCGGCCAGGCGGGCCAAGGTGTCGGCGCGGCGATGGGCGGGGTCGCGGGGTGGGGCAGGGGTCATGGCCGGGATATTTCCTGGGCGCTGCAGAAGCTGTCCAGGCCCATCCGGCCGACGGCCGCAGCCAGCCCGGCGATGGCCAAGGACAGGGCGGTGCCGGGCTCGCCTCGGCCAAGGGCCTTGCGCAGCTGCTCGGCGACCTCCTTGGTGGTATCGGCGGCGAGTTTCCGGGGCAGTCCCTTCTCGGCGCAGATCGCCGCTCTGGCTTCCGCGCGCATGCGCTCGAACATCCGCGTGCCCATGGCGAGCAGGGTGGGCTCCGGCGGCAACTCGGCCGAGTCCAGCGCCGCGCGGTCCTGCGCGTCGATCCAGCGCTCCAGGCTCTCCAGCTCGGCCGCGCCCTCGTCGCCCGCCTCAACGCGGTCTCGGCGACGGGCCCGCACGGCGCGGGCAAGGTGCCAGGCGCCCTTGGCGGCGGCGATCAACAGCAGGTCAATCGCGAGATCGGCGGCCTTGGCGGCCAGGCGATCGACGATGGTACGGAAAGCGCCTTGCCCGGCGCTGACGGCATCGGCCTTCTGGTCGATCTGGCCCAGGATCTGCAGCACCGGATCCTCGCCACGGCCATCGCTGGCCCGGGGCGCAACAGGCTGGGTCTGGACGATGGCCGGCGCCATGGCGGGCCGCGGCATCATCAAGGCGCCGGCGCCGAACACCGGCAGTCCAAGCCAGCGCAACCAGCGTCGCAAGCCTTTCGGCCGGGTGGCCTGGCTGTCCTCAACCAGGTGGGTCCGCGGCAGTTTGGGCGGGGCGTCCTGGGGCGACGGCGGCTTCAGGCCCGGCGGCGCCATGCCCTCAAGGGCGCTGCGCCGCGGCGGCCGGCCGGCATCGCCCCCGCCGGTCACGTGCTGGCGGCCTGGATGCGCGCCAGGGCCTCATCCCGCCCCAGCGCCGCCAACACCGCATCGATGCCGGGGCTCACCGTGCTCCCGGTCAACGCCGCCCGCAACGGCTGCGCCACCTGCCCAAGCTTCACCCCCTTCGCCTCCGCGAAACCCCGCAGCGCCGCATCGATGCCAGGGACCGTGAAGTCGCAGGCCGCCAGCGCCACCCCGGCCTCGCGCAGCAACAGCCGCGCCTCCGCGGTCAACTGCGCCTCGGCCTTCGGCGTGAACGGCAAAGGAAGAGAATGCGCCAAAAAGGCCGCGGAATCCGCCAGTTCCACCAGCGTCTTGGCCCGCTCCTTTAACGCCGGCATCAACGCCTGCATCCGATGGATCGCCTCGGTCCCCAGCGCCAGGTTGGGCCGCCCAGCCAACCGCCGCGCCACTTCCTGCGCCAGCCAGCCATCGTCGCGCTGCTTCTGCCAATGCGCGTTCACGAAGCCGAGCTTGGCATAGTCCATCCGCGCCGCCCCACGCCCGACACCGTCGAGATCGAACAGCCGCACCGCCTCGTCCCGGTCCAGCAACTCCACATCGCCATGCGCCCAGCCGAGCCGCAACAGGTAGTTGCAGATCGCCTCCGGCAGATACCCCTGCTCCTCGAACTCCAGCACCGAAACCGCCCCGTGCCGCTTCGAAAGCTTCTTGCCGTCCTCGCCATGGATCAGCGGAATATGCGCGAAACGCGGCCGCTCCCAGCCCATCGCGTCATAGATCTGCGCCTGGCGGAACGCGTTGGTCAGGTGGTCGTCACCACGGATCACATGGGTGATCGCCATGTCATGGTCATCCACCACCACGGCATGCTGGTAGGTCGGGGTGCCATCGCTGCGCAGGATGATCATGTCATCCAGCTCGACATTGCCCACCCGCACCGTGCCCTGCACGAGATCGTCGATCACCGTCTCGCCCTCGCGCGGCGCGCGCAGCCGGATCGCCGGCGCCACACCCGCCGGCGCCTCGGCCGGATCGCGGTCCCGCCACGGCGACCGGAACTTCTCCACCCGCCCCTCGGCGGCGGCAGCCTCTCGGATCGCCTTCAACTCATCGGCGCTGAGGTAGCAATGATAAGCCGTCCCGGCCGCCACCATCGCCCGCGCCACCTCGGCATGCCGCCCCGCGCGCTGGCTTTGGAACACCGTCTGCTCGTCATGGGTGAGGCCGAGCCATTGCAGCCCCTCCAGGATCACCTGGGTCGCCGCCTCCGTGCTGCGCTCGCGATCGGTATCCTCGATCCGCAGCAGGAACTGGCCGCCATGATGGCGGGCGAACAGGAAGTTGAACAAAGCGGTCCGAGCGCCGCCGATATGCAGCAGGCCGGTGGGGGAGGGGGCAAAGCGAACGCGTACGGTCATGCCGGGCTTCTACCCTGCGGTGCCAAATCGCGCGAGATGCCAGCGGTTCGCCGCCTTGGCGTTCTGCCGCGCGGCAGCCTTGGCCGAAACGCTGGCAATGCCGGCCGCGGGATACCCCTGCTGCGCCAACGCCAGCCCACGGTCGAACACCTCGAAGTAATGCGCGATCAACCCGTCGCGCAGCGTGAACCGGCTCAACCCCTCGAACAGCACCGGCTGCCCGGCGACACCCTCGCGGCGGGAGGCATAGCTGAACCGCCAGCTGGCATACCCCATCTCCCCAACCACAACGGGGGTATGAAACTCCCACCAATAGTCCCGCCCACCATCATGGAAGCGCTGCAGCATCGCCGCGATGGCCTCCGCCCCCCCATGCGGCCCAAAGAACCCATCCTCATAAACCCCATCCGGCGTGAACAGGGCCGCAAGCCCCGCCCCATCATTGCGCTGCACCGCCTCGGCGAAGCGGACCAGCAGGCGTGGGAAGTCCATGGCGCTCTCCCGCAAATTTCGTGGCCGACCGGCAACGAAGCCGGATGACGGAACCAGTGG
>CAMDAM010000015.1 GCA_945888575.1 Asaia bogorensis
CGCGCCTTGCGTCGTCTGCCCCGATCGTCTTGACCTCGCGCATGGCTTGCGTTCTCCCTTGCTGCCCAGCGCGATGATGTAGGAGCCTCCATGCCAGACCCCAAGCCATTCCGCGTCGCGGGCCTGATCGGCTGGCCGGTTTCGCAATCGCGCTCGCCGATGCTGCATGGCCATTGGCTGGCGGAACACGGTATTCCCGGCACCTACGTGCCGCTGCCGGTCGCACCCGGAAAGCTGGCGGAGGCGTTGCGCGGCCTCGTCGCGCTCGGTTTCGCCGGCGCCAACGTGACGGTGCCGCACAAGGAGGAAGCCGCGCGGCTGGTGGATCGGGTGGACCCGATCGGCAAGCGCATGGGCGCCATCAACCTGATCGTGGTGGAGGCCGATGGCAGCCTCTCCGGTTACAACAAGGACGGCTACGGCTTCATCGAATCCCTGCGCGAGGGCCAACCGAGTTGGCGCGGCGATGCCGGCCCCGCCGTGGTGCTGGGTGCCGGGGGCGGCGCGCGCAGCGTGGTGGTGAGCCTGCTGGAGGAGGGGGCGCCGAGCGTGCGCCTGCTCAACCGCACCCGCGCCCGCGCCGAACAGCTGCACGCCGAGTTCGGCGGCGCGATCGAGGTGATCGACTGGGAGGCCCGCAGCGAGGCTCTGGAAGGGGCCGCCCTGCTGGTGAACACCACCACCCAGGGCATGACCGGCCAGCCCCCGCTGGAGATATCGCTGGATGCGCTGCCGACCACCGCCCTGGTGTGCGACATCGTCTACAACCCGCTCATTCCGCCCTTGCTCGCCGCCGCGCATGCCCGCGGCAACCCGATCGTGGGGGGGCTCGGCATGCTGCTGCACCAGGCGCGGCCGGCCTTCGAGAAGTGGTTCGGCGTGCTGCCCAGCGTCACGCCCGAACTGCGCGCCAAAATCGAAGCCACGATCGGCGCCAAATGACCGCCTCCCCCTGGGCGGAGCTGCTGCGCCCGCCGCATCTGGCACCGCTGGCCATGCTGTCGCTGGGCATTGGCCTGTATGCCTTCAACACCTTCCTGGTCGCCACGGCGTTGCCCAGCACGGTGCTGGAGATCGGGGGCGTGGCGCTGATTGCGTGGGCTTCCACGCTGTTCCTGGTCAGCGCCATCGTGGCCGGGGCGGGCGGCGCCACGCTGAAGGCGCGGCTCGGTGCCCGGAACGCATTGATGCTCGGCGGCGCCACCTTCCTCGCCGGCACCTTGGCCTGCGGCCTGGCCCCCGCCATGCCCGCGCTGCTGCTCGGCCGCGCGCTGCAGGGTGCGGGGGAGGGGTGCGTGGCGGCGATCAGCTACGCCCTGATCCCCGCCCTGTTCCCCGCCCGGCTGGTGCCGAAGGTGTTTGCCGTGGAAGCCCTGGTCTGGGCGCTGGCCGGCCTTGCCGGGCCGGTGGTGGCCGGCGTGTTGACGGAGGCGCTGTCCTGGCGGGCCGCCTTCCTGGTGAATGCGCCGCTCAGCCTGCTGTTTCTCGGCCTGGTGCTCGCCACGGTGCCGCGCGCGCTGGCAGACAGCAGCACCCCCGCACCGCTCGCCCGCCTTGCAGCACTCGCCGCCGGCATCCTGCTGATCGCCGCCTCTTCGCTCGCCGGGCACAAGGGCGGGGCTGCCGGGCTCGTGGCGGCCGGCGCGGCCGTGCTGGCCACGCTGGTGGTGCGCGATGCCCGCACCGAGGTCCCGTTGTTTCCGCGCCACGCCTTCCACCCTGGCACCGCGCTGGGGGCCGGGCTGCTGGTGGTGCTGCTGATGCCGGTGGCGCATTCCTTCGGCACCATCCACCTCACCCTGTCGCTGCAGCTGGGCTGGGGCTTCACCCCCACCCTGGCCGGTGCCTTCTTCGCCCTGGGCCCGCTGGCATGGAGCGGGGCGATGTTCCTGGTCGCCAATCTGCGCCACCCCTCCGTTCCCGCGCTCGGCATCCGCCTGGGCCCGCCCGCCCTGCTCCTGGGCCTCGCCGGCCAGCTCGCCGCCACCGCCGCGGGCGCGCCGTGGGCCATGCTGCCCTTCCTGCTCGCCATCGGCGCCAGCTTCGGCATTGGCTGGGCCTTCGTCTCCATTGCCGTGATGAACGCCGCCGAACCCGCCGACCGGGACCGCGCCGCCGGCCTCGTCCCCACCGTGCAATCCGCCGGCTACGCCATCGGCGCGGCGCTCACTGGCCTGGCCGCCTCCGTCGCCGGGCTGGACGGCCACGACCCAGCCGGCCTGCCCCCCGCCTTTGCCCTGGTCACCGCCTGCGGCCTGGTGCCGGCAGCTTTGGCGAGCTGGATCGCGCTGCGCCGCCGCAATTGGCCCACCCAGGCGCAATCGCGTTGACAAGGAGCCAAACCGGCACCTAGCCTTTTCCCCAAGGACGCAATGTCCACAAAGGGGAAACGCCATGGCTGCCACGAAGCAGACCGGCCCGCTGTCGCGCCGCGCCGCCCTTGGCGGCGCCACCACGCTCGCCGCCACCCTGGCCGCCCCCAGCCTCTCCAAGGCCCAGCGCCGAGACCCGCGCGTGCTGAAGTTTATCCCAAACACCGGCCTCACCGTGCTTGATCCGGTCTGGACCGCCTCGCTGGTCACCGGCAACCACGGCTACCACGTGTGGGATACGCTCTACGGCACCCGCGGCGACTTCACGCCCGCGCCGCAGATGGCCGAGGGCCACACGGTGAACGCCGACTACACCGACTGGTCCATCAAACTCCGCGAAAACCTCTGGTTCCACGACGGCACGCCCGTGCTGACGCGGGACTGCATCGCCAGCCTGCGCCGCTGGGCCAAGCGCGACAGCTTCGGCGCCGTGATGTGGCCGCAGATCGACGAGATCTCGGCACCCGATGACCGCACCATCCGCATCCGCTTCAAGCGCCGCTTTCCGCGCCTGCTGGAGGCCCTCGGCCGCACCTCCGGCCTGCCCGCCTTCATCATGCCGGCCCGCTTCGGCGATATTGACGCCTTCACCGCCATCAAGGAGGTCGTCGGCTCCGGCCCCTACCGCTTCAAGGCGGACGAGTTCATCGCCGGCACCAACGTGGTCTACACCAAGTTCGACAAATACGTGCCGCGGCAGGATGCGCCGAACCGCACCGCCGGCGCCAAGATCGCCTACATGGACCGGGTGGAATGGTACACCATGGCCGACCACGGCACCGCCATGTCCGCCATGCGCTCCGGCGAGATGGATTGGTGGGAAAGCACGCCGGCCGATTTGCGCGACCTGGTGCGCAGCAGCCGAAACCTGCAGCTGGAGGTGAAAGACGAATACGGCTGGATGGGCGTGCTGCGCTTCAACCTCCTGCAGCCGCCGTTCAACAACGTAAAGCTGCGCCGCGCCTTCCTCGCCGCGGCCAACCAATACGATTTCCTGCGCGCCGCCGCCGGCGAGGGCGACAAGGCCTGGCAAATCTGCAAGGCTTACTTTCCTTGCGGCGCCCCCCACGTGACGGAAGCCGCCGGCAAGCCCGCCATGCCGATGCCTGAGAACCTCGATGCCGCCAAGCGCGCCATCGCGGAAGCCGGCTACAACGGCGAGAAGATCGCCCTGCTGGTGCCAACGGACATCCACCACCACAACGCCTTCGGCCAGGTCAGCGGCGACCTCATCCGCCGCCTCGGCATGAACCTCGATTTCCAGGCGATGGACTGGGGCACGATGATCCAGCGCATCACCAACAAGGGCCCGGTGGACAAGGGCGGCTGGAGCCTGTTCCACACCGCCGGCTCCAACGTGTCGATGGCTTCGCCCGCGCTGAACTTCTTCATCCGCGGCGATGGCGGCTGGACCGGGTGGTACGAGAACCCCGAGATCTCCAAGCTCACGCAAGATTGGCGGGATACCGCGCCGGAACAGAACGTGCAGCCCATCTACGACGCCATCCAGCGATCGTTGTTCAACGACCCGCCCTTCGTGCCGCTGGGCCAATACAGCACCTTCACCACCTATTCGCGGGACATCACCGGCGTGCTGCCCGGCATCGGCTCCTACCCCTGGAACATCCGGCGCGTCTAGGTAGCGCCCCGTAGTCTTCCCAGGTAGACGGGCAACGATTGCACGCGCCCCTATTGCGGTATCAGGCAACGGTTAAGTTGCGATGAGTCCTGGCCGGCCCGTTTTCGAGCCGGCTTTAGGGGCCTTCGGCGCTCGGGCGCCGGGCTCGCCGTAGGAGGAACGAAGCGATGATGCATGCCAGCGCACCGTCGGTGCCGCGTGCACGCCCCGCGTTCTCCATCCGCCTGCTCATGATGCTGTTCGCCGCGGCGGTCACGCTGCCGCTGCTGCTGTATGTCGCTATCCTCATCTCCCATTCCTTCCAGTCCGCCCGGCAGAACCTGGAGGAGGTGCGGCTGCACGCCGCCCGCCAAACGGCGCAGGACGTGGACATGCGCCTCGCCGCAATCCGTGCCGGTCTCGCGCTGTCCGCCGGTTCCACCGCGCTCGCCCGCGGCGACCTCGCCGGCTTCGCGGCCGAGTTGCGCCACGCCGTCCAGGTGAAGGGCTTGCAGGCGGCCACCCTGCTCGATGCGCAAGGCGCGGTGGTGCCCGGCATCGACCCGATCATGGACCACGGGCCCCACGCGGCCGCGCTGGCGGCCCAGGCAGAGGGCCAGCATGGCGGCATCAGCGACCTCGCCGACGGCCCCGCACCAGGCATGGCCACGCTGCACGTCTCCAGCACCACCATGCTGCCCGGCGGGCAGCCGGGCCTTGTGGTGTTTTTCCTCGACCCCGACGTCTTCGCCTCGCTCGCCGCCGGCAAGGGGCTCGCCAAGGGCGAGATCCTCACCGTGCGCGACCGCACCGGCCGGCTGCTGTGGCGCAGCACCCCGCATGTCGTGGGCGAGGCCATGCCAGACCACCTGGCCCAGGCGATGGCGGGCAGGGAAGACGGCGTGCTGCCCAGCGTCGAAACGCCATGGGGCGGGCGGCGCACGATCGGGTTCGCCCATGCCCCCACCACCGGCTTCCTGGTTACCAGCGGCGTGCCGTCGCGCGACCTCTACGACAGCATGCCGCTGGGCCCGCGAGGCACCCTGCTCCTGGCCGCAGCCTCCATCGGCGGCTCCTTCGGCCTCGCCGCCCTCCTCGGCCGCTACCTCCGGCGGGCTTTCCGCCGCGCCGCGCTGGGGCGCACGGCGGAGGGCCTCGGGCTTGCGGAGGCCGAGGCGCTGGGCACGGAACTGCGCGCGGACCGCGATGCACTGCTGGGAACCCTCTCCACCGTCGCCCTGCTGGAGCTGCGCCGGCTGGATATCGGGGAGGGCCTGCGCCTGCACGCCAGCCCCTCGCCCCAGTTCCAGGCCTTCATGGGCGTCGGCCCGGAAGACATCGAATCCGTCGCCGACATCGTGCGGATGGTAGAGGCGCGCGACCGCCCGGCGCTGGGCGCGGCCCTCGCCGCCGCGCTGGCGCATGGCGGCAGCTTCTCCCAGGAAGTGCGTCGCCTGCATCCCGCCCACGGCCCGAAGCTGCTGCGCATGGTCGGCGCCACCGACATCGACCGCAACGGCCGCATCCGCCGCCTGATCCTCACGCTGGAGGACATCACCGGCGCCCAGGCCGCCGCCAGTGCGCTGAAGGAGCGCGAGGCCCGCTTCCGCCTCGCCCTCGATGCCGCCGGGCTTGGCCTGTTCACCATCGAACTCGGCTCCGGCATCGTCACCCGCTCCCCCGAGTTCCTGGCCATGCTGGGCCGGCCGTTCAACGAGGCCGAAATCCACAAGGCCTTCGACCCGAACGAGCTGCACCCCGACGATGTCGAGACGGTGCTGACGGCGCTGGCCGAATGGCGCCAGGGCAAGCGCCAGGGCAGCCATCGCACCGCCTATCGCACCCTGCACCGCGACGGCACGATGCGGCATCTCGAAGCCCTGGTCTCCCTGGAGCACGACGCGGACGGCAAGCCGGTTCGCCTCGTCGCCGCCGTGCACGACGTGACCGAGATTCGCCGCGCCGCCCAGGCCATCCAGGACAGCGAGGCCCGCCTGCGCCTGGCCACGGAAGCCGCCGGCATCGGCATCTGGGATTTCGACATCAAGACAGGCATCAGCGTCTGGTCGGACAACATGTGGACCATGCGCGGATTGCAGCCACGCCCCGACATGCCCAGCGCCTCGGTGGCCGAGCAGCTTTCCGTCGTCTTGCCGGAAGACCACCACGTGCTCACCGGCATCTGGGACCGGCTCGCCACGCCAGACGAGAGCTACAACTACCTGTATCGCGTGCGCCTGCCCGGTGGGGAGACCCGGATCCTGCGCGGCGTCGGCCGCAGGCTGGCCGGACCCGATGGGGTCCCGACCCGCCTCATCGGCGTGGTCGCCGACGTCACCGAGAACCGAATGGCGGCCGAGCAGGTCAAGGCCAGCGAAATCCGCTTCCGCCTCGCCACGGATGCCGCCGAGCTCGGCATCTGGGATATCGATCTCGCAACCGGCGAGCGCGTGATCTCGCCGCGCATGTGGCGCATGTTCGGCCTGGAGCCGCGCGAGGGCGCCCCCACCCGCGACGAAGTTCTGGCGATTGTGCTGCCGGCCGACCACGCCATCCTGCGAAAGGCCTGGGCGCAGATCGCCGATGGCGAACCCGAGATCGACTACGAATACCGCATCCGCCTGCCAGGCGGGGAGATCCGCCACCTGCACGGCCAGGGCCGCACCCAGCGCGGCGAAGACGGCACGAAGCTGCGCATCACCGGCATCTGCGCCGATGTCACCGAGCGGCGGCAGGCTGAGCGGGCCTCGACGGAGCGCACCACGCTCCTCGAACTCGCCATCGGCGCCGCCGACCTCGGCTATTGGTACCGCGACCTGGACCGCAACACCGGCGTATTCTCTCCACGCATCCTGGCCATGCTCGGCCTTGAACCGGGCAACCACTCGGTCACGGCGGAGGTGTTCCTCCGCACGATCCATCCGGAGGATCGCGCGCGCGTGCAGCGCGACTGGATCGATGCACCCGTCCGGCCCGGCGCCACACCATCCGCGATCGAGTATCGCGTCCAGCTGCCAGACGGCACCGTTCGCCACCTGTTGTCCCACCGCGCCCTGGTGGAGGCCGCCGAAGAGCAAGGTCGCCGCATCGTCGGCATCGCGGCCGATGTCACCGAGGCACGGCGCGCCAACCAGGCCCTGGTCGACAGCGAGGCCCGCATGCGCCTCGCCGTCGACGCCGCCGATATTGGCATCTTCGAGTTCAACGCCGCGGGCCAGGGCTACTGGTCCGAACGCAACTGGCGGATGCGCGGGCTGGAGCCGCGCAATACCATTCCCTCCTTCGACGAAACGGCGGCTCTGGTCCACCCCGAGGATCGCGAGGAGGCTGTCCGGAACAAGCGGTGGCAGATCGAAAGCCCCGACGGCACCATCACCGAGCACGAATACCGTGTGCTCCGGCACGACGGTACCATCCGCCACCTGATGTCGCGCAGCATCACTCAGCGCGATGCGGAGGGCGCGTTGATCAAGGTCGTCGGCATCAACCTCGACATCACCGAGCGCCGCCGGGCCGACGACCTCCTCCGCCGCAGCGAGGCACGCTTCCGCCTGGCGATCGAAACCGCCCAGCTGGGCGTGTGGGATTACGACCCCATCACGGCCGAAACGATCTGGTCCGCGCGCATGTGGCAGATGCGCGGCCTGCCGGCGGTGGATGCGCCGGTCACCATCGAGGACATCGTCGCCGCCACCCATCCGCAAGACCGCGCCCGCGTCGAGGAATCGGTCAGGGCGCAGCGCGCCGGGCTGCGGCCGGGCGTGATCGACCACGAGTACTGGGTGGTCCAGCCCGACGGCAGCGAGCGCCTCGTGCGCTCCCGCTCGGTCGCGGTCCATGAGGCATCGGGCCAGCTGCTGCAGATCATCGGCGTCAACCAGGACATCACCGACCAGCGCGCGGCCGAGACGGCATTGCGCGAGAGCGAGGCGCGCTTCCGCCTGGCCACCGAAACCTCCGCTCTCGGCGTGTACCAGGTCAATCTGCCCGGGATGAACGGAACGTGGTCGGACCTGATGTACACCATGCGCGGCCTGCCGCCCCAGCCCGGCATGCCGCCGATGGACGCCATGATGGCAATGGTGCACCCCGACGACCGGCAGGCCGTCCAGGCCGGCATGATGTCGCACCGCGATTGCGCGGTGGGCGAAGTGACGGAATACGAATTCCGCATCATCCGGCCCGACGGCACGGTGCGCCATTTGCTGGCGCGCGCCTTCTCGGTGCGAGACGCGCAGGGCGTGCTGCGCAAGGTGATCGGCGTCAACCAGGACATCACCGAACAGCGCGCGGCAGAGACGGCATTGCGCGAAAACGAGGCCCTGTTCCGCCTGGCCATCGAAACCGCCTCGCTCGGCGTGTACCAGATGAACATGCCCGACCGCACCGGCATCTGGTCCGACCGCATGTACACCATGCGCGGCCTCCCGCCGCGCCCCGGCATGCCCAATGTCGACGAGATGATGGAAATGATCCATCCGGACGACCGGGAGATCCTGCTGGCCAACCGGATGGCCCATCGCACGCGCGCCTCGGGCGTCGTGTCGCAATACGAATTCCGCGTCGTCTGGCCCGACGGCTCCGTGCATCACCTGCTGGCGCGCGCCTTTCCGCTCCGCGCCGAGGACGGCACCCTGATCAAGATCGTCGGCGTGAACCAGGACATCACCGAACAGAAGCACGTGGAGCAGGAACTGCGCGATGCCGCCACACGCTTCGAACTGGCCACGAAGGCGGCCGGGCTTGCGGTGTGGGAATGGCAGATCCCGAGCGGCGAGCGCCACTGGTCGCCGGAGATGTGGACCCTGCGCGGCGTACCGCCCCGCATCGACCCGCCCACCGATTCCGAGCTCATGTCCACCATCCACCCCGAAGACCGGGAGACCCTTGCGACATTCCTCGAAACCGTGCGGCAGGACCCGGGCACGCCGGCAGAATGCGAATACCGCGTGCTCCTCCCCGACAGCTGGACGTCCCGCTACATCAATGCGCGAACCGCCGCCCTGCGCGACGCCACCGGCAAGGTGGTGCGCGTCACCGGCGTCGCCTCGGACGTGACGGAGCGGCGCATCGCAACCCATGCCCTGCAGGAAAGCGAATCACTGTTCCGCCTTGCCGCCGAGGCCGCCTCGCAAGGCGTGTGGGACCAGGACAGGCGCACCGGGCAGGTGCGCTGGTCGCACCGCATGTGGCTGATCTACGGCCTGCTGCCGCGCGACATCCCGCCCGGCCGTGAGGAATGGAAATCGCTGCTGCATCCCGACGATCGCGCCGACGTGCTGGCGATGTTCAAGCGGCTGGCGGCGCACCCCGCCGACGACGTGGAGAGCGCGCAGTACCGCATCATCTGGCCGGGCGGCGGCATCCGCCACCTGGAGATGCGCGCCATGTCGGTGCACGACGAAAAGGGCGTGCTGGTGCGGCTCATCGGCGTGGTGGTGGATATCACGGAGGTGCAGGAGCTGCGCGCCCAGGCCACCATCGCCGGCAACGTCGCCACACTGGGCCAGCTGGCCGGCGGCATTGCCCATGAGCTGGCCCAGCCGCTGCAGGCCATGATCGCCACCGCCGACACCGCGGCCATGCGGCTCGGCATGTCCGACGATGCCGCCACCATCGGCATCGTGCGCGACCGCCTCACCCATATCAGCGCGCTGGCCGCCCGCGCCGGCAGGACCATCCAGCATCTGTTGGCCTTCAGCCGCGGCACCAGCACCAACGGCGTCACGCTGCTGGCCGATGCCGTTGCCGGCACGCTGGAGCTGGTCGGCCGCAACCTGAACCACGCCCAGGTACAGGTCTCGGTGGACGTGCCCTCCGACCTCCCCCTGGTCATGGGCGGCCTGGTCGAGATCGAGCAGGTCCTCGTCAACCTGCTGCTGAACGCCCGCGACGCGCTGGAGAATCAGAAGGAACGTCGGGTGGAGATCCGCGCCCACCAGCACGAGCAAGACGTGGTCCTCACCATCACGGATACCGGCACCGGCATCCCACCGGAGCTGCTCAGCCGCATCTTCGACCCGTTCTTCACCACCAAGCCCTCCGGCAAGGGCACCGGGCTGGGCTTGGCGATCTCGCGCAAGACCATGGTCGCCATCGGCGGCTCGATCGAGGCCCGCAACACCGGCACGGGCACCGAATTCACCCTGGTGTTCCCAACGATGGAGCTTCCGGACTAGGCCCCGAGCCCCTTCAGGAACCCCACCACCGCGGCATTGAAATCCCTGGGGTTCTCATAGGGCAGCCCATGCGTGGCATCCGGCACCAACGCCACCTTTGATCCCGCGATCGCGCCCGACAGCGCCTCCACATTGGCCACGAAATGCGGCTCCGTGTTGGCGCCGTACAGGAACAGCGTCGGCATGCGGACGGTCTCCGCCGTGGCGCGCGAGAACGGGCGGCGCTCCTCACTGCGCTGGCCCAGCATGGTGCGGGCATTGGCCCGGCTCAGCGCCTTGCGCGCCTCCGGCCGTTTGTCCCACGCGCCGGGGCCGCCGGTGTGATCGGCCACCACGCGCAGCCCGCCATCCTCATCCCCGGCCGCGATCAGGTCGGCCGCCTTGGTGAAGGCCGTGGCATTCGCCGCCGCCCCGGGCTTGCCGCCCAGGCTCTCATCGCGCTCGCCGCCGGGCTCGGCCAGGATCAGCGCGCGCAGCAGCGCCGGGTGCCGCTCCGCCACGCGCAGCGCGATATGCCCGCCGCGCGAATGCCCCAGCAAAGCCACCGGCCCCTTGCCCAGCGCGGCGATGAAGGCCGCCACGTCGGAAACATGCGTGTCGATGCGGAAATCCCCGCCCTCCGCCGGCCAGGTGCCGGGCCAGCAATGCCGCAGGGAGAGCGCGATGGCATGGAACCCCGCCGCCGCCAGCGGCGCCATCTGTGCGCCGAAGCTGCGCTGGTCGCCCAGCGTGCCATGCACCATCACCAGCGGCAGCCCGCCCGCGCCGGCCTCCGCGTAGTGCATCTCCACCCCGTTCGCCTGCAGGCTCGGCATCGCGTGTCCTTCCAAGTCCAATCGCCACCGGGCTCAGCGCCCCAGCGTCAGCCCGCATTCCTGCATCAATCCGCTCACATTGCCACGCGAGGAATTGGCCACCCGCGCCACCCGTGCCGAATCCTGCGGCGGCAGCGTCACGATCAGGCAGCTGGACAGCGCCGCCATCTCCTTCGTCCCGCAGCCCAGCGCCGCCTTGCCCACCCGCCCGCAGAAGGCGCGCTTCTGCTCCGGCGTCTGCTGGCCGAAAGCCCCGCGCAGCGCATCGGCGGCACCTCCGCCCGAACCGCCCAGGCCCGGGATCGAAATCCCCTGCCCCCAGGCCGGCGCCGCCACCAGCAGCAGCGCCGCCACCATCACCACATGTCGCATGGGCTCAAAAATCCCGCGCGAAGCCGGCGATCCAGCCACCATCCACCGCCAGGATCTGCGCGGTGATGAAGGCGCTGTCGGGGTCGGCCAGGAACAGCGCGGCATGCGCGATCTCGCGCGTCTCCGCCGGCCGCCCCATCGGGATGTGCGACATCAGCCGCGCATGCAGGTCCTTTTCCTCGCTGGTGGCATCGTTGATCCAGTTGCGCCAGCCATCGGTGGCCGTGCTCCCGGGCGCAATGGCGTTCACCGTGATCCCGTGCTGCGCCAGTTCGATCGCCATGCCCTTGGTCAAATTCGCCACCCCGGCCTTCGCCGCCACATAGGCGCTCTGCAGCCGCATCGGCACCAGGCCCAGCACGGAGGAGATGTTGATGATCCGCCCGTACTTGTTCGGGATCATCGCCGCCGACGCCGCACGGCTCACCATGAACACGCCGGTCAGGTCCACGTCGATCAGCCGCTTCCATTGCGCGATGCGCACCTTGTCGATCGTCACGCGATCCGCCGGCGCCGTGCCGATGCCCGCATTGTTCACGCAGATGTCGAGCTTGCCGTAGCGCGCGATCACAGCGTCGATCGCCGCCTGCACGTCGTCCTCGTCGGTCACGTCCAGCTTCAGCGCCATGTGCCTGGGATCGCTGGCGGCCTCGGTCGGCGCCTCCACATCGGAATACACCACGCTGGCCCCCTCGGCCGCGAACCGATCCGCGATCGCGCGCCCGATCCCCTTGCCCGAGCCGGTCACCAGGGCCACGCGCCCCGTCAGATCAACGCGCATCGCCGCTTTCCTCCGCTGCCACGCGATACCTTGCCCGTCCGCGCGGTCGTGTTACCCTCGTACCTATTATAATCTCTGGCCCGGCGAAGCAACGCGGGGCCACCGTCCGGGAGGGCCGCGCCGCATGGCCACGAAAGCCAAGTCCGTTGCAGGGCTGAACCGTCCGCCGCTGCCCGAGGGGCTGACGGCCGAGGAAATGGTGCGCCTCTACGAACAGATGCAGATGCTGCGCAAATTCGAGCTCGCCGCCCAGGTCGCCTGCCGCGCCGGCGAAACCCCGGGCTTCCTTCACCTCTACATCGGCGAGGAAGCCACCGCCGTCGGCGTCTGCGCCCATTTGCGCAAAACCGACTGGATCACCTCCACCCATCGCGGCCACGGCCATGCGCTGGCCAAGGGCATGGACCCCAAGGTGCTGATGGCCGAGCTCTACGGCAAATCCGGCGGCAGCGTCGGTGGCCGCGGCGGCACCATGCATCTGTATGAACGTGCCATCGGCCTGTTCGGCACCAACGGCGTCGTCGCCTCCGGCGCGCCCCAGGCCGTGGGTGCGGCGCTTGCCGCGCGCCACATGGGCACCGATGGCGTGGCCGTGGCCTTCTTCGGCGACGGCGCCACCAGCCACGGCGCCTTCCACGAGGCACTGAACTTCGCCGGCGTGCAGAAGGCCCCGGTCATCCTGGTCTGCGAGAACAACCTCTACGCCACCGCCACCCCGCTCAGCAGCATCACCCTCAACCCCGAAATCGCCTCCCGCGCCGCCGCCTACGGCATCCCCGGCGTGGCGGTGGACGGCAACGACGTGGTGGCCGTCTGGACCGTGATGAAACAGGCCGCCGACCGCGCCCGCCGCGGCGAAGGCCCCACCCTCATCGAATCCAAAACCTACCGCACCGTCGGCCACCACGAGGGCGACACCGTCACCGGCACCTACCGCACCCAGGAGGAAGTCGATGCCTGGCTGAAGCGCGATCCGGTCGTGACGTTCCGCGCCCGCCTGGTCGAGGAATTCGGCATCACGACAGACAAAACCCTCGGCGCCATCGACAAGCGCATCGACGACGAGGTCTCCGCCTCCGTCGAATTCGCCCGCAACTCCGCGGAGCCCGACCCGAAAACTGTCTTCCGCCACACCTACGCCGACCCGATCAACCCGCCGGAAGCCCTGGCCGCCCCCAGGAACCGCAAAACCGTCGAAACCGGCTGGCTCGATGCGGTGCGCGACGGCCTCGCCGAGGAAATGCGCGCCAACCCCAACATCATCTACTACGGCGAGGGCACCGGCGAACGCGGCGGCACCTTCGGCCACACCAAGGGCCTGTATCAGGAATTCGGCGCCCACCGCATGGTGGACACCCCCATCAGCGAACTCGGCTTCACCGGCGCCTCCCTGGGCGCCAGCGCCACCGGCGTGCGCTGCATCGCGGACCTGATGTTCGCCGACTTCCTCTTCGAAGCCGCCGGCCAGATCGCGCTCCAGGCCGCCAAGCTGCGCTACATGTCCAACGGCCAGATGAACGCGCCGATGGTCATCCGCGTCGGCGCCGGCACCGTGCGCTCCACCGGCCCGCACCATTCCGGCACCTACCATTCCATCTGGTCGCATATCCCCGGCCTGCTCGTCGCCATGCCCTCCACCCCCGCCGACGCCAAGGGCCTGATGAAAACCGCCCTGCGCGCCGGCGACCCGGTGATCATGCTGGAAACCAAGGCCCTGTTCGCCAGCCGCGGCCCGGTGCCGGAAGGCGACGACCACTACGTCCCCTTCGGCGTCGCCCGCATTGCCCGCCAGGGCAAGCACATCACGCTAGCCGCCGCCGGCCAGATGGTGCAGCGCTCCCTGGAAGCCGCCGAGCTCCTCGCCGCCGAGGGCATCGAGGCCGAGGTGATCGATTTGCGCACCATCCAGCCGCTCGATGTCGATACCGTCGCCGACAGCGTCCGCAAAACCCACCGTCTGCTGGTGGTGGACGAAGGCTGGCCGATGATGGGCCTCGGCGCCGAACTCGGCCAGGCGATGAACGAGCTCTGCTGGGACCAACTGGACGCCCCCGTGGGCCGCCTCCACACCGCTCCCGTCACCCACCCCTTCGGCCCCGCGCTGGAACGCGCCATGCTGGTCAACGCCGACCTCGTCGCCCTGCGCGCGAAAGAGGTGATCGGCGGCAAGGCCACGCCCCCCTGGCGCTGGAAGGGCCGCACCGACGGCATGCAGGCGGACATCACCATCGCCGCCCCCACCGCCGCCAAACCCGTCGCTGTGGCGGCAGCGGAACCCACCATCGCCGGCGAGCCCATCAAAATGCCCTTCGGCGACCTCACCGTGGATTCCGGCAAGCTGGTCCGCTGGACCGTCGCCCCAGGCGCCACGGTCAAGAAAGGCGAAACCGTCGCCGAAATCGAAACCGACAAGGCCGTGGTCGAAATCGAAGCCCCCGCCACCGGCACCGTCACCCAACTCATCACCGAGCCCGGCACCATCGTAAAGATGGGCGGCACGATCGGAGCCGTTCAATGAAGATCCTCTACCTCAACTACCCGCTCCCGTCCGACGGCCTGGAACAGGCCACCTTCGGCGATGGCGCCACGCTCGCCATGTACCCCATCGGCGGCCAGCCCACCGCGCAGGAAATGGCGGAGGCCGACGGCATCATCACCGGCTCCGCCAACCACGACGTGGGGCCGGTGGACCAGTACCCGAACTGCAAGATCATCCTCCGCCTCGGCGTCGGCTACGACAACCTGGACCTGCGCGCCTGGGCCGCCCGCGGCGTGCCGGTCTGCAACGTGCCGGATTACGGCACCAGTGAGGTCGCGGACCACGCCGTCACCCTGATGGTCTCCCTGGCCCGCGGCATCGTCCACTACCAGGAACGCCTGCGCAGCGACCCGATCGGCAACTGGGGCTGGTCCCCCGCCCCGCCGCTGATGCGCCGCCTGCGCGACAACACCTTCGGGATCATCGGCTTCGGCCGCATCGGCATGGCCGCCGCCCGCCGCGCCGCCGGCTTCGGCATGGACATCGTGTTCTACGATCCGCATCTGCCCAACGGCGTCGAACTCGGCTTCGGCTGCCGCCGCGTCCACTCCGTCAACGAACTGATGGCCCAGTCGGACGCGGTCAGCCTCCACGCCCCCAGCACCGATGAAACCCGCCACATCATCAACGCCCAGAGCCTCGCCGCCGCCAAGCAGGACCTCATCCTGATCAACACCGCCCGCGGCCCGCTGGTCGATCTCGATGCCCTGCACGACGCGCTGAAATCCGGCAAGATCGGCGGGGCCGCGCTCGATGTCTTCCCCAGCGAGCCCCCCACGCCCCTGCCCAAGCTGCTCGCAGCCTGGCGCGACCGCGAAGCCTGGCTGGCCGACCGCCTCCTGGTCACCCCCCACGCGGCGTTCTTCTCGCCCCCCGCCAATCTCGACATCCGCCGCAAGGCCGCCGAGTGCCTGCTGGTCTATCTGCGCGACAACCGCCTCACCAACTGCGTCAACCTCGACCTGCTGAAGCGCAACCGCTAACGTAACGGCCGGCCCGATGGATGATCTCCTGCATTAACCGACGGAAAACGCGTAGCTGAGCGAATAGGCATCCCCGCGATGCCGTGCAACGGTGAACTCCGCCGGCTGCCCGGCCTCGTCCAGGTAAACGATCTCGCTCACCAGAACCGCCGCCCCCGTGTCCACCTCCAGCCGCCGCGCCAACACACTGTCTGCCAGCGCCGCCCGCACCGTCACCCGCACCCCGGAAAGCCGAAGCCCCAGATGCCTCTGCACGCTGCGGAACACCACCACATCATCGAAATCCCGCCGCGTCAGCCGCGCTCCGATCGCCGGCGGAAAGAAGATCGTCACGTCGCTCATCGGCGCGCCCTCGCGCAGCACGCGCCCGCGCAGGCACGGCACCGGCGTGCCCGGCTCCAGCCCGAACACCGCCTCCGCCACGGCGGAACGCACCGCCTGCCAGTCGGAAATCTCCAGGCTCGCCCCCTCGGTCGCGGCAGCGATGTCGTCCAGCGAATTCATCTGCCGCACCGCCGGGCCGCGCGGCTCCAGGCTCACCACCACCGCGGGCTTGGCCGGCCGCTTCTCGATCAGCCCATCCGCCTCCAGCTCGCGCAAAGCGTGCCGCACCGTGATCAGGCTCACTCCGAAACCGCGGGCCAGCGCCGCCTCGGTCGGCAGCTCCGCCCCCACCACCAGCCGCCCGCCGGAAATGGCCGCGCGCAGCCGCGCCGCCACCTGGCGGTAGAGCTTGCCATCGGCGCGGTTCAGCGCCCGGGTCAGGCGGGACAAAGGCATTCCCCTGTCCTGCCCCGTCCCGCGAGTCAGGGCAAGCACCGCGCCCGGCGCATCGCCTCCCTGCGTTCAACGGCTGGCGCCGCGTACGCCCCAAAGCTAAATTCCCTGTAACGTGGAAACCGTGCTCGCCATCGATCTGGGAGGGAGTTCGCTGCGCGCAGCCCTCGTGGCCCGCGATGGCACGGTTGTGGCCAGCGCCCAGCGCACCCACCGCATCGCCGAGGAAGCCGACGCCACCACCTGGTGGGACATGCTCCTGGACACCGTATCGGAGCTGCCATCCTCCGAAGTCCGCGCCATCGTCCCCACCGGCTTCACCCGCAGCCAGGTGCTGGTCGATGCCGCCGGCAACCCCGTCCGCCCCGCGCAATGCTTCCCCGATACTCGCGCCACCGCCGAAGCCGCCGCCCTGGCCGGCGCGGCAAAAGGCACCTGGGTGGAAATGACCGCCTTCCACCCCCTCGCCCGCCTCGCCTGGGCCCGCGCGGACGACGCCTTCGCCTTCGCCCGCGCCCGCCATCTGCTCCAGCCCAAAGACTACCTCACCCTGCGCCTCACCGGCCGCACCGCCGCAGACCGCATCAGCAACGCCTGGGCGCTGGAACGCCGCACCGGGCGCCGCTCCCTCTCCGTCTTCAACGCCGCCCAGATCTACACCGGCCTGCTGCCAGACCTGCACGACCCCTGGGACATCGTCGGGCGCTGCACCGCCGCCCTGCCGGGCTACGAAGGCATCCCCGTCCTCTGCGGCGCCATGGACACCTGGTGCGCCGCCCTCGGCGCCGGCGCCGCCCGCCCCGGCGATGCCTACCTCATCGCCGGCACCACCGATGCCGGCGGCGTGCTCAGCGACACGCCGACGGATACCGAGGGCCTTGTCACCCTCCCCTGGGGCATCGGCCTGTTCCACACCGGCGGCCCCAGCGGCGCCGGCGCCGATTGCCTGCACTGGCTCGCCGACCTGCTCGGCCAGCCAGACCCCGCCGCCATCGTCGCCCTTGCCGAAGCCGCCTCCCCCGCCGCCGCGCCGCTGATCTTCCTGCCTGCCCTCTCCGGCGAACGCGCGCCCAGCTGGGCCGCCACCACCCGCGGCAGCTTCGCCGGGCTGGACCGCGACCACGGCCCCGCCGAACTCTCCCGCGCCGTGCTCGAAGGCGTCGCCTTCGCCGACCGGGACCTTCTGGGCGGCCTGCCCTTCGACCGGCTCTTCCTGGCCGGTGGCGGCGCCCGCTCCGACCTCTGGTGCCAGATCCGCGCCGACGTGCTGGGCTGCCAGGTCCTGCGCACCGGCGACCAGCCCGGCCTGCTCGGCGCCGCCATGCTCGGCTGGGCCGGCCTCGGCGAATTCCCCAGCCTGCCCGCCGCCCAATCCGCCTTCACCGCAACCGCCGACGAATTCCGCCCAGACCACAGCACCAGCGCCCGCACCCAGCGCCTGTTCGAAGCCTACAAGCAAGTACAGTCAGCCGCCGCCACCATGGCGCATACGTTGAGCCGGCTCTAAGCAAGCGCCTTCTTTTTCTGAAGAAAAAGAAGCAAAAAGACTTCACGACCTGGCGCCCGCTCATCCCATTGAGCCTCCGTGCCTTCTCCGCGCCCTCCGCGCCTCCGTGGTGAATCTGCCTTCCTCCGTGCCGCCGAAAAGGAACATACTTCCAGTTCCACCCGCCGCAGGACCGAACGCCATGGCCAAGCCAGACCGCCACCACAAGCGCGCCCTCACCCTGCTGGAAACCATCCCCTTCATCGACGGCCACAACGACCTCCCATGGGTCATCCGCAACGACAGCCATGCCAAAGGGGACGTCGCCGCCTACAACCTCGCCCGCCAGCGCAACGATGGCGACACCGATATTCCCCGCTTGCAGGAGGGCCGGGTCAGCGGCCAAGTCTGGGCCGCCTACATCCCCACCGAAATCGAGCACCCCGGCCGCGCCGTGCTGGAGCAGATCGACATCGTCCTGCAAATGAACGCCGCCCACCCCGATGTCTTCCTGCCGGTGAAGCGCGCCGCCGATTTCACCCGCGCCACGAAGGCCGGCAAGATCGCCTCCATGCTGGCCGTGGAAGGCGGGGTGGGGCTGGAAAACTCGCTGGCCCCGCTGCGCGTCTGGCACGCCGCCGGCGCCCGGCTGATGACCCTCTGCCACAACGGCACGCTGGATTGGGTGGACAGCGCCACCGACGAAGCCCGCCACAACGGCCTCACCGCCTTCGGCCGCGCCGTGGTGCGGGAGCTGAACCGCCTGGGCATGATCGTCGATTGCGCCCACGTCGCCCCCAGCGTCATGCGCCAGGTGCTGGAGATCAGCACCGCCCCCATCGTCTTCAGCCACAGCAACGCCCGCGCCCTGTGCGACCACCCCCGCAACGTGCCAGACGACGTGCTGGACATGGTCCGCCAGAAGGGCGGCCTGGTCATGGCCACCTTCATCCCGGATTTCCTCAGCGAATCCGTCCGCCAATGGATGGGTCCGCTGCGCGCCAGCTTCGTGCTGCACACGGAAGCCGAGCGCCTGTCCAAGATCGCCATCCATGAAAAGAAACACGGCCCCCGCCCGCTGGCGAAGCTGGAGGACGTGGCCGACCACATCGAGTACATCGCCGCCAAGGTCGGCGCGCAGAACTGCGGCATCGGCAGCGACTTCTTCGGCGTCGCCACCACCCCCACGGGGCTGGAGGATGTCCGCCGATTCCCCAACCTCCTGGCCGAAATGCTGCGCCGCGGCTGGTCGGAGGAGGCGGTGATCGGCCTGGCCGGCGGCAACTTCATCCGCACCTTCCGCGCCGTGGAACGCGAAGGCGCCCGCCTGCGCCGCACGGAAAAAGTGCCCTACGGCACAACGGCCACCATCACGTCTTGACCCCGGGCGCCACCTGTCGTTCAACCCGCCCCACGAGCCTGTAGCTCAGCCGGTAGAGCACGAGACTTTTAATCTTGGGGTCGTGGGTTCGAATCCCACCGGGCTCACCACGATCCGGCCGGCCGCGCGAGGCAGCACACGCGCCCGCCGTCCCTCCCCGGCATTGCGAACGCAGTGAAGCCATCCATCGCCCCAAATCGGCTCCCTGCCACGGCTTCAGAAAAAATTCTCCATTCAGATATTTTTTCTCTTGCCCACCGGCGATAAGTCATATTTACTGACTATCGCGATGGAAACCACCCACCCCTCCCTGGCCCAGCAGGTCGCCGGCATCACAGCCGAGATCCGCGCGCGCGCCGATCATCAGGCTGAGCAGGCCCACTGGGCCGCGCCGGCGGCGTCGGTGCGCGCCCTGATTCTGGCGCTGCTCGCGCGGCTGCTCGGCCGCCTGGCGGCCATGGTGGCCGCGTGGGAAGCCGGCCAGCTCCCGGCGCCGGCCGCTCCGGCCCCGCGTGCCCCGCGTGGCACCACCGCCCCCTCTCCCCGCCCGACCACCCGCGCCGCCGCGGCGCGCTCCCGTACTCCGTCCGCACCCCCGCCTGTCCCGCCGCACGCCCTCTCTGCGTCCGAAGGCGGTTCCTGCACGGATGCAGGCGCACAATGCGCCGCCTCCCCCACGCATCGCGCAATCGCGCGCACGCCCGAATCCGGCCGGGCTCCGGCCGTGCCCTGGCCCCTCCCACAAAAAAACGCGCTCCAACCCTTCGGCCGAAGCGCGTCCATTTTGTTACGACTTCGGAAAATTACGCCTGTGACGGCACCACGACCACTCCGGTGATCCCCGAATGCGCCGGCGGATCGCTGGCCGGAAAGCTTTCCCGCCCGGCCTCGCTCACCTTGTCCTTCAACTGCCGGTTAGACGCACATTCCGCCTGGTCGGATTTATGCTCCGGCACCGCCCCCTGCGCCGACCCGCCAGAGGCACCATGCGGGCTGCCGCCGGGGTAGCCGCCCTGCCCCGTCTCGGCCTCGGCCTGCGCCCTGATCGGAATCCGCCCACCCGCCTGCATCTGCGCCGGCCGCGGCAGCGCCACATGCAGCACGCCCTGCTCGAACCGGGCCTGCACCTGGCTCGCATCGGGGGCAAAGGGCAGCCGGAAGCTGCGCTGGAACCGCCCGAAGCTGCGCTCGCTCATATGCCGCCCGCCCTCGGCCTTCTCCCGCCCGTCGCGCTTCTCGCCCGACAGCGTCAACAGGTCGCCCTCCAGCCGCAGGTCGATATCCTCCTCGGCCATCCCCGGCAGCTCCGCCGTCATCTCCAGCCCCTGTCCGGTCTCGTGCACGTCCAGATCGGGCGCGAACCCGCCAAACCCCGCCCGCGCCGGCGCGGTGCGGAACACCTCGTCGAACACCCGGTTCACCTCGCGCTGCAACACGCTGAAGGGATCGCCAGACCCAAAGAATCGCGACACCATGGCACCACCTCCGCCTGAATTCAGCGGGGCAACGCGAACGGCGCGCCTGGGTTCAGTTCTTCCGGATGAACTCCACCCCACCCATCCACGGCACCAGCGCCTCCGGCACCCGGATCGATCCGTCCGCCTGCTGGTAATTCTCCATCACCGCGATCAGCGCCCGCCCCACCGCCACGCCGGAGCCGTTCAGCGTATGCACGAACCCGCCCACCTTGCCCTCGGCATTGCGGAACCGCGCATTCATCCGCCGGGCCTGGAAATCGCGCGTGTTGGAGCAGGAGGAGATCTCGCGCCACATCTGCTGCCCCGGCAGCCACACCTCCAGGTCGAAGGTCCGTACCGCCCCGAACCCGGTATCGCCGCTGGACAGCACCACGCGCCGATACGGCAGCCCCAGCAGCTCCAGCACCTTCTCCGCACAGGATGTCATCCGCTCCTGCTCGGCCACGCTCTGCTCCGGGTGCACGATGGAAACCAGCTCCACCTTGCGGAACTGGTGCTGGCGCAGCATTCCCCGCGTATCCCGGCCAGAGGCGCCCGCCTCGCTGCGGAAACAGTCGCTCAGCGCCGTCAGGCGGATCGGCAGCTTCGCCTCCGGCACGATCTCGCCGGCCACCGTATTGGTCAGCGGAATCTCGCTGGTCGCGATCAGCCAGCGCCCATCGGTGGTGCGGAAGGAATCCTCGGCGAACTTGGGCAGCTGGTTGGTGCCGAACATGGTCGCGTCGTTCACCAGGAACGGCACGGTATGCTCGGTATAGCCATGCTGGGTGGTGTGGGTGTCCAGCATGAACTGCCCCAGCGCCCGCTCCAGCCGCGCCAGCCCGCCGCGCAGGATGGTGAACCGGCTGCCGGCCATCTTGGTCGCCGTCTCGAAATCCATCATGCCCAGCGCCTCGCCGAGCTCGAAATGCTGCCTGGGCTCAAAGCCGAGATCGGCCGGCATGCCCACCTGCTTCAGGACCACGTTCGCACTCTCATCCGGCCCATCGGGCACGTCGCCATCCAGCACGTTCGGCAACGCCGCCAGCGTGTCGAAGATGGCCTTGTCCAGCCCCGCCACCTTCTTCTCCAGCGCCTCCATCTCCGCCCGCTTGGCGGAAACCTCGGCCTCCAGCGCGGCACTGTCCTCGCCCTTGCGGCGGGCCTCGCCGATGCGCTTCGAAAGCGCGTTGCGGAAGGACTGGATCTCCTGCAGCGCCGTCTGCGCCGCCCGGCGCTCGCTGTCCTGGGCCAGGATGGCGGCGGCAGCAGGCGGCAGGCCACGGCGGGCCATGGCGGCGTCGAACAACGTCGCGTCGTCGCGAAGGGTGCGGATGTCGTGCATGTCGGTTCCCCGAAAAGGGGCGGCGGCGGGCCGCGAATACAGTGAGCTTAGCGCAGGATCAGGCGGATCGGCGAAGCGTCACGATCGCGCCGCCGCCGCCAGCCCGGCACCCGGGCTGGTCAGCGGCACGCCCTTGGCGCACAGCCCCGCCGCCCCCGCCATGGAGGCCTGGGCAAAGGCCACCACCCCGGCCCCCTTGGCGAACAGCGCATCGGCCGCCACCGCTATCAGCCGGTTGTACTCGGCCACATCCCCGCCCCGGAACGCCTCCCAGGCGCCCGGCGCGATGTGCATCTCGATGGCAACGTCGGTGCCGTCGGCCACCCGCTCGAACAACGTGCGGGTTGGCTCCACTGTGGTCTGCACGGTGCACAGCACATCCACCCGGCTCTTGCCCGCAGCCGCCTTGGCCACCGCGGCGCTGGCCAGCGCGCCATCCACCCGCAGCACCGGCACCGGCGCCAGCAGATCGGCCCGCTCCGCCGCCGGCCCCACGGTGGAGCAGGTCAGCAACACCGCATCCACACCGGACGCCATCTCGCGCAGCAGCTCGGCCGCCTCGTCGCGGATCGCGTCGGTCAGCCCGCCCTCGGCCTCGGCCCGCTTCAGCAGGTCCGGCCGCACCACATGCGACAGCGTCACCCCCGAAAGGGAGGCGGCGGCCGCCTCGAACACCGGCACGTTGCTTTCCACGGTGTGCAGGCAGGCGATACGCATCAGGCGTCGTCCTCTTCCACGGGCTTGGGCTCCACCAGCTTGGCGGCAAAGATCGAAAGTTCGTAAAGCCCGATCAGCGGAATGGCGAGGCCGATCTGGCTCATCGGGTCCGGCGGCGTCACGATGGCGGCAAACACGAAGATGCCCACGATGGCGTAGCGCCGCGCCCCGCGCAGCCCCTTGGAGGAGACGATCCCCACCTTGGCCATCAGTGACAGCGCCACCGGCATCTGGAAGGCAATACCGAAGGCGAAGATGAGCTTCATCACCAGGTCGAGATACTCGCCCACCTTGGCTTCCAGCTGGATCGGCACGCCGCCCTGGGTGGCCGGCGTTTCGAAGCTGACAAAGAACTTGAAGGCGGCCGGGAAGATGAAATAGTACGCCAGCGCCGCGCCCAGGATGAACATCACCGGAGACGCCAGCAGGAACGGCAGCAGCGCCCGCTTCTCGCTGCGGTACAGCCCCGGCGCGATGAACAGCCACACCTGGTGGGCGATGATCGGGAAGGAGATGAACATGCCCCCGAAGATCGCCACCTTCAGGTAGGTGAAGAATGCCTCGGTCAGCGCGGTGAAGATCAGCCGGCGCGGCTCGCCGCCCGATTTCTCCATCAGGATGTCGATCAGCGGCTGCGCCAGGAAGGCGTAGATGTGCTGGGAGGCGAACCAGCATCCGATCACCGCCACCACCACCGTGCCCAGCGACCACATCAGCCGCGTGCGCAGCTCGACCAGGTGATCGAGCAGCGGCATCGGCTTGTCGTCGATCGTGTCTTCCTTGGCGGTGTCGGCCACGTCCTGATCCCTGGGTCTAGGCGCCAACGAGCGGCGGGCGGGCGGTAGCCGGCGGGAGGAAATCCGGCACCGGCGGCGGATGGGCAATGGAAGGCGGGATGAAGGCCGGCGTGCCGTCATCGGGCGGCGCCAGCTCGGCCGCCGTCACCAGCACATGCTCCTCCGGCGGAGGCAGGTCGATGGGCGTGTAGGAACTGGGCTCGGCCGGGGTGAGCGGCTGCGGCGTGTTGGCAAAGGGGTCGTTCAGCGAGGAGCGGATCGTCCCGTCCTTGTCGATCTCGCGCTCCAGCGCGCCCTTGATGTCCATGTTGCGGATTTCGTTGATCTGGTCGCGGACCTCCTTGAGGTCGGCATCCTTGACCATCTCGTCCACATGGGTGCGGAACTCCGAGGCCATCCCGCGTGCCTTGCGCACGAAGTCGCCCACGGCCTTGATCGCCTTGGGCAGGTCCTTCGGGCCGATCACAAGCAGCGCCACCACGCCGATCACGGCGAGTTCGGACCATGCGAAATCAAACATGGTAGCCACCGGCGATGCGGAACGGGCGTGGCATGGGCGAAGGGTTTCTCCTTGGCCGGGTTGCTAGCAGGAAACCGTGCGCCTGGGAAACCGGCACGCGCTCATGGCGCGGGCGCCTCGGGCCCTGGGTCGGTCTCCGGCTCGGCGGCCTCCGCCGGCGGGGGCGGCGCGTCCATCGGCAGCGCCGCGGGCTCCACCAGCAGGTCCTCGCGCCGCGGCAGATCGCGCAGTTGCTGCAGCCCGAACTGGGAGAGGAAGGCCGGCGTTGTGCCCCACAGCGTCGGCCGCCCCGGCGTCTCCTTGCGGCCCCGCGGGGCGACGAGCCCGGCTTCCAGAAGCTGGTCCAGCGTGCCCTGCCCCAACGCCGCACCACGCAACTCCTCGATCTCCGGGCGCGTCACCGGCTGGTGGTAGGCGATGATCGCCAGCGTCTCCATCGCCACGCGCGGCAGGCGGCGCGGCACCTGCACCACGCGGCGCAGCTTCGGCGCCAGATCGGGCGCGGTGCGGAACTGCCAGCCGCCGCCCACCTCCACCAGCTCCACGCCACGGCCGGCATAGCGCGCCTGCAGCGCGACGAGCACGGCATCCGAATCGGCCCCGTTCGGCAGCAGCTGGCCCAGCTGGCGCGCGGTGACGGGGGCGGTGGCGGCGAAGATCATCGCCTCCGCCAACCGCAGCAGTTCGTCCATATCCACCGAGTCCGAATCGGGAACGGCGGAGTCTTCGGGCGGCGATTCGGGATCAGGCATCGGGTCGTGCTTCCTCAGCCGAAGGCTCGGTATCGCCGCGGCGCACCAGGATGGGGCCGAACTCCTCCTCCTGGCGCAACCGCACCGCGCCGCCGCGCGCCATCTCCAGACCGGCGAGCAAGGTGGAAGACAGCGCGGCCCGGCGCTGCAGCGGGGAGGTCAGCTCCTCCGGCAGGAACTGCTCCAGGTTGGACCAGTCCGGAAGGTTGCCGACCAGCAGGGCGAGGCGGGAAAGTGCGTCGCGCACCGTCCAGACCGTCAGCGCCTGCGGACGGTAGCGGCGGCGGGCGCCGGCGCGGCGCATGGCGGCGAGATAGGCGCGCAGCAGTCCGGGCACGTCCGTCAGCAGCTTGGTGCGATCGGTCTCCACCAGGTCTTCCGGCAGGCCGCGGATGAACACGTCCTGCCCCAGCTGCGGGCGGGCGCCGAGCCAGGCGGCGGCCAGCCGCATGGCCTGCAGGCTGCGCAGCCGGGCCGCGAGCACCTCGGCCGCCGTCTCCGCCTCGTCGGCCGCCTCGTGGCCCTTGGGCAGCAGCAGGCGGGATTTGAGCCAGGTGAGCCAGGCGGCCATCACCAGCCAATCGGCGGCCAACTCCAGCCGGATGCGGCGGGCCCCCTCGATCACGGCCAGGTACTGCTCCACCAGCGAGAGGATGGAGATCTTCGCCAGATCGAGCTTCTGGCCGCGGGCGAGTTCCAGCAGCAGGTCCAGCGGGCCCTCGAACCCGTCCAGCCGCAGCACGAGCGCATCCTCCGGGCGGACCGGAAGCTCGTATTGCGCCGGCTCCTGCTGTTGGTCAGAGGTCATGCAGCAGGAACTTCTCGTACAGCGCCGGCAGCGGCAGGTGCTCCAGCATCCAGCCGGCGCCATCCACCAGCAGGGCGCGCACGGGATCGAACGGCATGCCGAGGTCGCGCAGCAGCATCGGCAGCAGGAACAGCAGGGCGAGCACGATGAAGATGCCCGCACGTTCCAGCCGCGCCCAGGCCATGGCGAGGCGCAGCGGCAGGATGCCGACCACGATGCGCCCGCCATCCAGCGGCGGGATCGGCAGCAGGTTGAACAGGCCCAGCACGATGTTGAACAGGATGAAGGAGACGGTGAACTCCACCGCCAAAACCACCACCATGGCGCGATCCGCCCCCGGCAGCCCCAGGATGGTGCCGATGGTGCCGACGGGATCGGCATCCAGGTGCAGGGCCAGCGAAGCGGCCGCGGCGAGGGCGAAGTTGATCGCCGGGCCCGCCATGGCCACCAGCATCATGCCGCGGCGCGGGTCGCGGAAGCGCCAGGGGTCCACCGGCACCGGCTTGGCCCAGCCGAACATGAAGCGGCTGCCGGTGAAGCTGTTGATGATCAACAGGATGCCGGGCACGATGAGCGTGCCGACGCGATCCACATGGGCGATCGGGTTGAGCGTGAGGCGGCCCTGGCGCTGGGCGGTGTCGTCGCCCAGGGCGAGCGCGGCATAGCCGTGCGCCACCTCGTGCAGCACGATCGCCGCGATGGCGGCCAGCAGCGGCAGGACAATCTCGGACACGGGGGCCCTTTCACGGGTGCGGGCGCAGTGCCGCCCGGGGGTAAGTACATCAGCGGCGCCCCGGCGCAAGGGTCAGGCGGTGGCCAGCAGGCGGTCTCGCTCCTCGGCCAGGGCGGCTTCATCGAGCGGCACGGCGCGGGCGGCGGCGGTGGCGCGGACGGCGGCGAGGCGGGCGCGGGCGGCTTCGGTGAGTGGCGGGGCGGCGCGGAGTACCGCGGCGGTGCCCTCGGCATCACCGGGGCAATAGAGCGCCACGTCGCAGCCGGCCTCCAGGCAGGCGAGCGCGCGGGTCTCGGGCGCGCCCTCCAGCGCGTGCATGGCCAGGTCGTCGCTGACCAGCACGCCGCGGAAGCCGATCTCGCCGCGGATCACCTGCGCGATGATGGTGGGGGAGAGGGTGGCGGGGCGCTGCTTGTCCCAGGCGGGGTAGAGGATGTGGGAGGTCATCAGCCAGGGCAGGTCGGCATTGGCGGCGAAGGGCAGCAGGTCGGCCTGCATGTCGTTGGCGGCGACGGTGGGCAAGGCGAGGTGCGAATCCACCGTGGCGCGGCCATGGCCCGGGGCGTGCTTACCCACGGGCTGGATGCCGGCGGCGAGCAGCCCGGCGGCCATCGCGCGGGCGAGGCGGGCGACCTCGGCCGGGTCCTCGGCGAAGGCGCGATCGCCGATCACTTCGCTGGCGCCCGGCAGGCGACGATCGAGGATGGGGGCGCAGACCGTGTCGAACCCGGCCTCGGCGCATTGCAGGCCGATCAGGGC
>CAMDAM010000016.1 GCA_945888575.1 Asaia bogorensis
TGGCGGCCCCCTCCCGCCGCGCGCTCAGGCCCGGCCGAGGGCAGCCTCATGATCTGATCGATCGGGCACAAAGGAAGCAATCATTCTGCGCTCAATCTGACTTGGCTGTGCCCCGCCCCAGCGCGAAGTGTCCATCACGCGCAGGGGACTAGGCCCCGCCAGGCAGGAGCAGCAGAGATGGCCAGCAACACCGAGATCCCGCAGACTCAGAACCGCGAGTGGGGTTTCTTCGGAACCATGTCCCACCATGCCGACCCCGAGCGCGCCTGGGACATCGCCCTGGCCTTCATCGCTGGCACCACCGGGTGCAGCCCCGACGCCACTCGCGCCTTTCTCGACAGCCGCTACGGGCGCCACTTCGCCGACGAGGTCAGCAACCATCTCGCGGCGGGCAAAGCCCTAGCCAGCGCGATCAACGCCGCCACGGCGACCTGGATGGGTTGGCGGATCAGCGCCCGCACCGCCCACGAGACCGGCATCCCCCGCGGGCTTCCCTACCTCACCGGCTACGTCCTGCACGCCGAGATCGAGGCCGATACCGCCGAGTGACGCGCCACCCGCCACCGTCGCCCCGACCGGGTTCTACCCGGCGGGGCTCCAGGCAGTAGCAGCCCCTGGTGGTCAGGGGCGCCACAAGGAGCACGCAGATGAGCCTCTCCCCCGCCGCCACCATCGTCCTGACCCGCGCCGCCGAGCGCCCCGACCGCCGCCTCGAATTTCACCGCAAGCTACCGACCGGCGGCCGCCACAAGATGATCGACGCCCTGCTGCGCGACGGCCTGATCGCCGAGACCCAGGGCGATTACCGGCTCGGCGACGGCGCGCTGCTGATCGAGAGCAGCGCAACCGGCCTGATGCTGACCACCCTGGCCCTGACCGACGGCGGCTTCCGCGCCCTGAACCTCAACCCGCCCAGCACCGACGCGACGGCCGACACGGGCGCCACTGTCGCACCCACGGCGGCTTCGGACGCCGCGGTGGCGCAGGAAGCCATGGCAGTCGCCGATGCCCTGGACGCCGCGACCGTGGCGCCCACGCCGCGCGATACCACGCGTAACACCCTGCGCCACGCCGCCGCGGACCTGCTCGCCGCCTGGGATGACCAGGACAACCGGGACACCGACATCATCGCCGCCCTGGAGGCGCCAATGGATGCCCTTCGCACCCTGCTGGCCGAGAAGGCGCCCCGCCCCGACGGAACGCCGCGCAAGCCGCGCGAGGGCACCAAGCAGGAGGCGGTGCTGACGATGCTCCGCCGCGCCGAGGGTGCCACGGTCGCCCAGATCGCCGGGGCGACGGGATGGGCCAGCCACACGGTGCGCGGCTTCCTGGCAGGGTTGAAGAAGAAGGGCATCCAGGTCACCACCCTGGAGCGGGTGCGGATGGTCGGCCCGAACAAGGACGGGGCGAAGGGATCCTACACGGTCTACCACGTGGCCGCCTGAGGACGCGGCGATGCCCCGCGAGCGACGCTGGATCATCCTGGCCGCGGATGGCCGGCACTCCACCCTGGGGCGCCATGCCCCACCAGACGAGGAGGAGGTGGCGAAAGCCGCCTTCGCCCTCGCGGCGGTGGGGCTTGCCGGCTGGTATGTCATCCTTGACGGCGACTACTGGTCACACCGGGCGCCAGTGTTGCTCACGGCGGTTCGCCCGCTTGCCGGCGCGACCGACGCCGATTGGCCCGCCGCCGCTGCCGCATTCGAGGCCCTGCGCGTCGCAGCCACGTCGTCGAAAATCCGATCCTCGCCATCCAGCACTGCGATTTCGCCGGTGATGTCCTGCCAGCGTCGCACGATCACATCGACATAGGCCGGGTCGATCTCCAGCAGTACTGCGCGGCGCCCGGTCCGCTCCGCCGCAATCATGGTGGTCCCGGAGCCGCCGAACGGGTCCAGCACCGTGTCACGGTGCTTGCTGCTGTTGCGGATGGCGCGCTCGACCAGCGCCACCGGCTTCATCGTCGGATGCAGGTCGTTGCGCGCCGGCTTGTCGAAGTGCCAGACGTTCCCCTGGTCGCGCGCGCCGCACCAATAGTGCTGGCTGCCAGCCTTCCAGCCATAGAGCATCGCCTCGAACTGCTGGTGGTAGTCGGCGCGGCCCAGCGCGAAAGTGTTCTTCGCCCAGATGATCGTGCTCGACCACTTGCCGCCGGCATCCTGCCAGGCGCGGTGCAAGGTCGGCCATTCCGACGACGACATGCAGACGTAGCTGGCGCCCTTGGTCACCTGCAGCAGGTTGGTCAGCGCGGGCCGGAGGAAGTCCAGGAAGCCACCGCCCAGCGCGTCATTGGCGATGGTCATCTTGGCTGCGGTGCCGCCCTCGTAGGCGACATTGTAGGGAGGATCCAGGAACGCCATGTCGGCCAGCCGGTCGGCGCCCAAGGCGCGCTGCACATCCGCCAGTTTGGTGGCATCGCCGCACAGCACCCGATGCTCGCCGCAGCGCCAGAGGTCGCCGGTGCGTGACACCGGCACCGCCGGCAGCGGCGGCGCTTCATCGGCGGCATCCGCGTCGCCACCATCCGCGGCGGCGAGCAACTGGTCGAGTTCCAGCCCGGAGAAGCCGAGCACGTCGAGGTCGACTACGCCCTCGTCGCGAATGCGCGCCAGCTCCGTCGCCAGCAGCGCCTCGTCCCAACCGGAGTTGAGCGCGATCTGGTTGTCGGTCAGCCGCAGTGCGCGCGCCTGTGCTTCTGTCAGATGGGCGAGCCGGATCGCCGGCACGCTCGCCATGCCGAGCCGCTTCGCTGCCAGCACACGGCCATGGCCCGCGACCAGAACGCCCGCGGCATCGACCAGCACCGGGTTCACGAAGCCGAACTCCGCGATCGACGCCGCGATCTGGGCCACCTGGGTATCCGAATGCGTGCGCGCATTCGCGGCATACGGCACCAGCGACGCCACTGGCAGCGCCACCACGGCGAGATCAGCCTGCATCGGCGGCCTCCATCACCTTGGTGCGTTTCGCGGCCACGGCGTCATAGTCCCGTCCATCGCCATCCAGGGTGACCCGCAGATCGGGATGGTTCTGCCGCCAGCGCGCGATCGCCAGGTCGACATAGGCCGGTGCCAGTTCGATTGCCCGCACGTGGCGCCCGGTGCGCTGCCCAGCCAGCAGGGTGGTGCCGGAGCCGCAGAACGGCTCGAACACCAAGTCGCCGGCGTTGGCGTAGGTCTCCATCAGGAAGGCTGGCAGCTTCACCGGGAACACCGCGGGGTGCTCGGTCTCGATGCCGCGCTCCTTGTGCCGGGTGATGCGCACGATATTGTCCGGGATCCGGAAGTCCTGGATCGGCCGGCCCTCGTGCGAGTTGCCGCTCATCGTGCCGTCCGCCCGGCGCAGGCCGGACATCAGCAGCGGATCGCCGGCCCACTTGCAGGGGATGATCTTGTTGGCTTGCCGGGCGTGGCGGTTGAAGTGGAACAGGAACTCAAAGCTGGGCGCGAGGCGGCCATTCCAGTCGCCGGGCAGGCCGGGCCCCTGGTCCCAGACATACCAGCCGAAGCGGCGCCATCCGGTCGTTCGCATCCACTCGACCCAGCCCTGCCAATACGGGTGCCATTCGCTGTCGTGGTGGGTCAGGCCGAGATTGACCAGTACCTGGCCGTCGTCGGCGAGGACATCGCCGGCGTGCTGGAACACGCCCCGCATCAGCGCGTCCCAGTCGGCGATGCCGCCGGTCGTGTAGTTGCGCTGGCTGCCATAGGGCGGCGAGGTGAACAGCAGCGCGCCGCGCTCGCCTGCCATGACGTGGGCGACACAGGTGGCGACGGTGCTGTCGCCGCAGAGCAGGCGGTGATCGCCAAGCAGCCAGAGGTCGCCCGGGCGGGTCACCGCGATGCGCGTCGGCCCCGGGGGAGCGTCCGCGGGATCGTCGGCCTCATCGTCGTCGGCGGGCGTGGCAGGTTCGCCCTGGGCAGTGGCGTCGGCGTCTTCTGGCTCGTCCCGCACATCGCCATCGGTGACGGCCTCGTCCGCGGCAGCCAGAATCGCGCCGATCTCGTCCTGCGAGAACCCGATGGCCAGCAGGTCGACCTCGCCTGCCTGCTGCAACCCCGCCAGCGCGTCGCGCAGCAGCGCCTGGTCCCAGGTGGCGTTCTCGGCGATCCGGTTGTCGGCGAGCCGCAGTGCCTCCTTCTGTGCCGGCGACAGGTGCCGCAATACGATCACCGGCACCTTGGCGATGCCCAGTGCCAGCGCCGCGTCCAGCCGGCCGTGGCCAGCGATCAGCACGCCGTCTTCGTCCACCAGCAACGGGTTGGTGAATCCGAACGCCAGCATGCTCGCCTTGATCTGATCCAGCTGCTCGACCGAGTGCACCCGGGCATTGCCGGCGTGCGGGCGCAACTCGGCTGCCGGGCGCAGCACAATCTTCGCTGCCATCCAGGGAAGCTGCATGGGCACCGTCCGGATTGTGGGGTGATGGGGGAGTGCGAACTGCGAACCGCGGCGGTTCAGCCACATGGTGCGAACCTCAACGCGGTCGCGACCTGAAAAATTGGCGGAAGTCTGCGGCTATCAGAGGCGTGGGTGCGAACTGCGAACCATGTTTTTGACCTGGCGCTAGTGGCCTATCGCGCTCCTGCCCCCCGCATTGCTATGGGCTACGAAGGAACCCTCGCATCGACGCTGGTGGGGGGGGCAGTTCGGCCCGCCCAATGCCGGGCGGACCTTTTTACAGTAGGCAGATAATAGCCTTGCGGATTTGGGCTGTGCAACACGACATTCTTTCGCATTTCTACGCGCAACTACGCTGTCCGCATTTTTCTTTGCCCGCACAAGCCACTCATGCCGCTCGCCGGCGTGTCAGCAGGCCGAAGTGAACCGCCAGCACACCCAAGGCCGCGGCCAGCATGCCCTGCGCGTTCTGCGGCGCAATCGGCCGACCTGACCAGCCCTGCCGCAATGCCCATTCCCGCACCGATGCCTCACAGCCGAGGACGTGCCAGGCACAGGAGCCGACCGCCGTGTCATGACCACCGAGCACATCCATGGCGTCGGCGATCTTGATCCTGGCGTGCACGTTGGTCTCCGACAGGTGGTCCACCCGCTGTCCCGGCATCCGCAGGAAGGACGTCGTCATCACACGATCGATCGCCGCCTTGCGGAACAAGGCTCGGAATAGCAAGCCGGTGTCATACAGTTCCTGACTGATCGTGCCGTTGCGCAGCATCATTCCGAGCGTGTCGACCGCCCGGTGATGCGTGACCACACGACCAGTGTCGGGGTCGGCATCGTAGCTCGGCGGCTCGAACGCGGAATGCTGCTGTCGCCACTGCGACGGCTTCGAGAGGTCCTCCAGCACGGGCAGTGCGATCTTGAACCGACGCTTCCTAGCGGCCATGGCTGTGTCCTCCGTTGCGGCGTCCCCACCGTCGGGTGGCTTCGTTGGCGATCGCCTGGCGCAGCCAAGGATCGGTGATCTCGGAGATGTTCAGCGCGGCCACGCCGTGCTGGTGCCACGCCTGCCGGCGCATGGCGTCGAGCGTGGTGGCGTCAGTCGGCGTGCGGGCCCGATCCAGGCAGGAGCGCGGCGGTTGCGGTGCGCCAGGGAGGCTCATGCCAAGCCTCCCCGGGTCTCGACCGCCCAGAGCAGCAGCGCCAGTGCATCAGCTTCGTTGTCATCACCGGGGTGGAAGCCGCGGGCCTGCATGGCCGCGATGACGGCGGCCTTGTCGGCGTTGCCGCGGCCGGTGGCGAAGCGCTTGATCGTGCCAACTGGCACGCCTTCGTAGGGGACGCCATTCAGTTCCCCCCATGCCGTGAGGGTGGCGAGCAGGCCGCCATAGACGTGCGCCGCATCGGTGCCGACATGACGCCGGACTTCCTCGAACACGATGCGGTCGATCGGTCCGCCGAGCCTGGCGATTTCACTGAGCCAGTTCTGGAATCGCAAATACCGCATGCCACCACCGGAGAACCGGTCATGGCGGAAGACCTGCGTGCCGGAGGTGATCTGTCCGTCGCGGGCATGCAACGCCCACCCGGTGGCGGTGCCGAGGTCGAGCGCCAGCACGGTCGGGCTGCCGACGAGTACGGGGGGTGATGCCGGCGGCACGGCCGGGATACTTGCGCGCGGCGCGGGCGCGATCAGAGTCGCGAGAGCCATGGTGATCTCCTGAGAGGGGAACAGCGTGGTCAGGGCGACGACGGCGCAGGTCTTGGCGGAGCTCGCCGTCGTCGTCCGCCTGGTCATGGGGGACATTCGGCCGGGGGGACCGGTTGCGCGAACAGGGTCCCGAAGGGTGATGTGCGCGCGCCGTTCAGGCGCGCACGCACATCCCCTTAAGGGGGGCAAATTTCCCAAAGTCCCAAACCCTCCAACGCATTGATTGCATTGGGCAATTCGACTTTGGGAACCGACCAAATGGACTTTGGGAATTCCCAAAGTCGGATGACCCATAACCCTTTGATAAATCGAATGAATTAGCGTTGTGACTTTGGGAACGAGGAGACTTTGGGATTCCCAAAGTCGACTTTGGGAACGCATTGGGGGGACTTTGGGAAACGTGATCGAGGGGTTTTGGAGGGGGCTCATGCGCCTTCCTCCACGTCGGGATAGACCCACACGGACGGGTTCTCGACCGGCAGGCAGGCACCCGTCTTGGGACATTTGAAGTGGCTGGGCAGAACCTGGCGGATCGCCGTGGTGACCTCGCCGGTCTCTGGATCGACGCTCTCCTGTGCCGGGCCGAACTGCATCCCCTCGATGACCAGATAGCCGAATTTCGATCGTGGCGGCGCCAGACCGAAGGCGGACGCGTCCTTGATGAACTTCACATGACCCTTGGTCCCCAGCACGCTGAGGCGGTCACGTATGGTGTCGCTTCCACCCAGCCCGCCCTTGTTTTCGAAGGTCTCGGCGAATTGCAGCGCATTGAACAACCGGCCAGCAACGGCCTGCGCATGGAGGGTTTGAAGAATCACATCGTGCTTGCGCACGCGCTCTGCATCGAGCCGCTGGCCAACCGACTGTCGGACCAGGCGCTCGCCTTGCGCACTTATCTCGACCCAACGCCCATCCCGCTTGTCGACCAGGAGGGGATCAAGTGCAGGCCCGTTGCGCAGTTCAATTTCCAGGCGGCGTTCGGGCCGTTCCTCGTCCGGCCGGAACATGATCATGCCGGAGGTGTAGAAGCTGCGCAGCGCGCTGGCGCCGGACAGCGCCATGAACGGATCCTC
Organism: Asaia bogorensis; assembly: GCA_945888575.1. Classification (GTDB taxonomy): domain Bacteria; phylum Pseudomonadota; class Alphaproteobacteria; order Acetobacterales; family Acetobacteraceae; genus CAMDGX01. The sequence goes on from CAMDAM010000016.1 coordinate 7,186, forward strand.
GACCAACTGCCGCTTCTGCAGCTTCTTGGTGTGGTGGCAGAGGATCAGCCCGGCCTCCGGGGCCACAGCCTCGCGCAACGCCTCGACCCTCCGCTGCAGAAAGAACAGCATCGCGGTGTTGTCGTTCTCGCCATCGCCGTCCGGCCCGCCGTCGAACAGATTGCGGATCGGGTCGATGCAGATGATGTCGGGCCGTTCGCTGGGGAAGTTCGCCCGGATGGCTGCGATGCTGAGTGCCAGGCCGTTCTGGTCCAGCAGCATCCGCAGCTTGGGGGTGACCACCAGGTTGTTGCGCGCCTGGGCCAGGACCGCGGGATCGAGGCGCAGATTGCGCAGGCGTTCCCGGAGGTAGTGGTACTGGATCTCCGCCTGGAGATAGAACACCCGCAGGGGGCGCGGCGGAGTGAAGCACAGAAACGGCACGCCGGCCGCGGCGTGCACCAGCAGGTTGATCAGGAAGTCGCTCTTGCCGACCTTGGGCGCGCCACCAAGCACGAGCATGCCGCCAGGGGTGAGTAGCCGCGGCGCGATGATGTCGTCCGGCATCGGGCTGTCGTCATCGAGCAGCGCGCCGAGCGTGTGGGCCGGCAGTGCGGACATCGCGGGTGCCGCAACGCGCTCCAGCGCTGGGCCGTTCCGTTCGATGTGCAGCGCCCACAGCCGGTCAGCCTCGGCCTTCAGCCGATCCAGCGGCCAGGGCGGTTGCAGCATCGCGGCGTTGTATTGACAGATCGCCTCCCAGCCCTCGTCGGGCATGAGGCGTCCGTCATGCACGAGCCGGATATAGTGACCAATGGCGGCGCTGGCGCCCTGGAAGCGGGTCCAGCCATCCTGGGCGCCCTCACGCACCGGCGTGGTCAGGATGGCATCGAGGCTGGGCCGGTCGCCGCTGACGGCCGTCGCGGGTGCTTCCAGCCCCGGCATGGCCGGCATGGCGGTGACGGCCTCGGCGAATTCTCCGAGGTTGACCTCGTGGCCGGCAGCGTGGCTTCGGATCGCGACCAGCCGCTCGACGCCATGCTTGCGGTAGATCGTGCCGGGAACGCGGATCGGCTGGTGCGCCGACCGGAAATGCCGATCGCCGCCGACCTTCTCTGCGATCTCCCCGCGCAACAGGCACAGCCGTTCAAGGTCAGCACCTTCGGCCGTTTCGGAGAGCCGCCACCAGACGTGGAGCTTTGCGGCACCCTCCGCGGTGCGGCCACCACTCTCGACCAGCAGGGTGGGTTGCCCCAGGTGATGCTGGAGGTGGGTGAGCTTCGCGTCGACGTCGCCGGTGTCGAGATCGACGACCACAGTCTGCATCTGCCGCACATGCTCGGCGCGGGCCTCGCCATGCTCCACCACCGTGCCGGGGATGACGTAGACGGCGGTGCCCTGGCGCGCGGCCCAGGCGGCGTAGGTCGCCAGGTGTTCCACCGCTGAGGCGTCGGCGTGGATCCAGATGTTGTGCGGGCGGGTGTCGAACCCCTGGCCCTGGTCGACGAAGCCACGGACCGGAATCAGCCCCTCGCAATAGCCGAATACGACGTCCACGAACGTGGTGATGGCGGCCGCGTCGATGGCGATCTCCGTCGCCGCGGGAATTTCGGCAGGGGGGTCCACCAGCGCATCCTCGTCGGAATGGATGGTCGCGTCGTTGAAGTCGCGCCACGCGTTCATGCAGGCAGGTTCCAGCAGCGCCGAGCCCAAGGGCACATGCGGCATTCGAAATGGTCAGGCTGCTGGGCAAGGCGCGGCAGCAATTCACCGGCGTCGGTGGCCTGGAGGATGCGGACCGCCCGGTCGGACATCCGTTGGGCCAACGCGGCGTCGAACGGCACCAGTTCGTGGTACAGTTCAGCGGTGTCCTTGTTGATCGCGGTGAACAGGGCGGGATGCTCGGCGATGCCCGGCACCGTGGCGTCCATGTACGCCTGGTAGGTCGCGATCTGGGCGGCATAGACCGGCTTGGCGACAGCGACGCCCTTGGCCGTGGTCTCGCGCCACGATTTGGCGTTCATGGTCTTGCATTCCCATAGGGCGGGGAACGCCATGCCGGGAACGGGCGGCCCGCCGGCGAGGATGCCGTCGACATGGCCACGGATGCGCCCACCGGCGACCGCGAAGCCGAACTGCTCGCCGTCTGGTCGGCTGCCCTTGCGGGTGTAGAGATCGAACCCCGCTCCACGCAGCCAGGCGATTGCCAAGTCCTCCAGAGCGTGCCCGATCGCGAAGATCCGCAGCAGCTTGCCACCGAACTCGGCGCCGTCGTCTTTCGGCGTCTGGGTGAACTCGAACTGCAACGCGCGTTCGCAGGCATGGCCGAGGCGTGAGCCGCCGAGATAGTCGCGTGGCGCCATGGCGGCGTTTGCCGTCTGCAGGGCGGTGTCGATCGCCATGTTGATGGCATCGGCGGCGCGCGAGGTGCTGTTGTAATCCAGCATCAGAAGGGGATCTCCGAGTCGGTGAGGCGGGAGGTGGCGTGCATCGCGTCCTGGAAGCCGCCGATCGCCACTTCGATCAGCGTCAGCACCTGCGCCTCGGTCAGTTCGACCAGCCGCGTATTCCAGCCGATCTCTTCCATGATCTCGCCCACCGGCTTCATCGCGGCGGCGATGGCGGCGCGCTCCTGTTCGGTGAGATCAACCATGGCCGGTGACCTTCGGGCCAAGCGTGACCAGAAGCCCTGGCAGGCGATGCAGCAGAACCAACGCGGCAAGGAGCGCTGCTTCGATCGCGGTGGGGGTGACCAACCGAAGCCACGTGCTGGTCGGCGGCAGACCGCGCACAGCACGCCGCGCGGGTGCCACAGGCGAAGCCGGTCCGCGGCGGTGAGGGACATGGTGCGACACCGTCATGCTGCCTGCCTCTGCGCGTCGGCATGCGCGGCGCTGACCAGCGCCTTGATGGCCTGCCGGTTGAACTGGAAGGTGATCAGCGCCGAGGCCTGGTAGCGCGTCAGGCTGTAGTCGCTGCGCCGCTCGGTCGGCAGGTAGGCCAACTGCTTGTCGGTCGGAGCCTGGCGCAGCCAGGAGCGGCTCTTGTGCGCGCTCTCGTCGGTCTCGTGGGTGTTGAGCCAGTCATCGGCGGCGGCCAGGCAGACGCTGCGCTCACCAATCGCCAGCAGGTGCGCGCGCTCACGTTGCTTGCCGCCAACAGCATGCCAGCGTCCGGCCAGGAAGAAGATGCCACCCCAGGCATTGAACCCATTGGCCATCAGTGCCGCGTCGTCGCCGAACAAGTCGCACCACTGGAAGCTCGACCGCTTCAGCAGGTCGATCTCGCTCATGATGAAATCCGACATCAGGGCCGGCTCGCCGCCGTCGCCATGCTCCCACGCATGGCCGCAGAGCGGGCACACCATCACCGCCAGCGGCACGGTGGCATCGCACTCAGGGCAGGTCTTGGTCGGCGCCTCGCCATCCGCCTCGTGGCCGACCAGATCGACGTCCTGCTCCAGGCAGCCGTGCAACAGGGACGAGGTGCCGAAGTCGAGCACAACGCAGTCGGTCTTGACGACGCCGGGGTGTTCCTCCGGGTTTACCGTGCGCAGGCCGCGACCGACCATCTGGATCATGGTGGACTTGAACGAGCTGGGCCGCAGCAGCACCACGCAACTGGTCGGCGGATGATCCCACCCCTCGGTGAGCACCGCGACGTTGACGACCACCTGGGTGCCACCGGCGCCGTAGCGGGCCAGGGCCGCACGCCGGGCATCGTCCGGCATCTCGCCGGTGATCAGCACCGCGCTGGTGCCGGCGGCGTTGAAAGCGGCGGTGACGGCGGTGGCGTGTTCGACGGTCGAGCAGAACACCACGGTCTGGCGGCTGCCGGCCTTCTCCTTCCAGTGGCGGATGACCGCGTCGTTCACCGGGGTCTGGTTCATGATCTGCCCGACCGCGGCCATGTCGTAGTCGTCGCCGACCCGGCGCACCTTGGACAATTCGTCCTTCACGCCGACGTCGATCACGAAGGTGCGGGGCGGCACCAGGTGGCCGGTCTGGATCAGCTCGCCGATCCGGATCTGATCGGCGACATTGGAGAAGATCGGCCGCAGGCCCTTGCGATCGCCGCGGTTGGGGGTGGCGGTCACCCCGTAGATGCGGCACATCGGGTTGAGGTGCAGCGCGCGGTCGATGATCCGACGGTAGCTGTCGGCGACCGCATGGTGCGCTTCATCGATGACCAGCAGGTCCAGCACCGGCATGGCGTCGAGATTGGCGCCGCGCGTCAGGGTGGGCACCATGGCGAAGGTGGCCTGGCCCGCCCAGGATTTTTCCCCGGCGTCGACCACCGAGGTGGTGATGCCAGGCGCGAAGCGGCGAAACTTATCCCGGTTCTGGGCGGTCAGTTCGTCGCGGTGGGCCAGTATCGCGGCCTTGGCCGACGAGCCACGGACTTTCTCGCCGACGACGGCGGACAGCATCACCGACTTGCCGGCGCCGGTTGGGGCGACGGCAAGGGTGTTCTGGTGTTCGTCGAGCGCACGGACGCTACGCTCGACGAACAGCTTCTGGCGGGGGCGGAGCAGCATTCGGTGCCTCCCTCACCGTGCCCAGGACGGGCGAGTGCTGCTCGCAGGCGCCGCCGCCGTGGCCGCAGGCGGGGCAGCCGGGGCGTAGGTAGTCGGCGCCGCGGGCGGGGGCTGGTAGGCGGGCATTCCGGCTGCCCCCATGGCGGCGGCGTAGCCCTTGTGGTCGGGCGTGACGGCGCCGCGGATTTCGTTCTTGTCGTCGCCGTTGGTGTCGCTGCCGATGTCGATGCGGGCGACGAACTCCAAGCCATCGAGGTCGGCGAAGCCGCCGATCCGGCGCGCCGCCTGGGCCTGCGGCGTGATGTCCTTGTCGGACAGGCCGCGCGCCGAGTTCAACATGCCGCGGATCAAGCTGCGGCCCATGTTGCCCCAATCCGGGCCCTTGGGGCTGTACAAGCCGATCAGGGTCCAGATCTTGCGCTTGGCGTAAGGGCCTTCCAGCACGGTGAATTCGCCGTTGAGGCAGACCGCGCCGGTGCTGCCGCGGGTCGCGTAGCCACCAGTCCAACCCTGGCTGGCGTCATCGAACCCGCCGGGGCGGATGGTGAGGCGAACCTTGGCCAGCGTGCCCTTCGGCATCAGGTTCGGGTTTTGCTTGGCGTCGTTGTAGTCGTTCCACATAGCCATTGTTCAGTGCTCCTGCGTCAGGATTGGGCGTCGGTGGGGAATGCCGGGGTCGCCGGCTTGCCGAATGCCAGGCGTTCGGCGGGCGCGCGGACGGGGCCGCGGATCTTCTCGAACAGCCGGCCGAGATGCGGTTCCTCGACAAGGTCGAGTCGTCCGCTGCGGTCTTTCGCGGGGAACCCCCAGGGGTTGAGGGTCTGGCAGACGAAGGCCCGATACGGCTTGCCGGCCTCGTCCTTGATCTCGGCCAGCGTCAGCACCTCGTCGACGATGCCGGGCAGTTCGAGCCCGGTCTTCGAGCCATCGATCTGCGGCGAGAACACCCGGCGGTTGAAGTCGTCGAGCTTCTCGTCCAACACGCCGACGAACACGACGTTCTTGCCGCGGGTGTGCTGGAGGTGGGTGAGCCAGCCGATCATTTCGCGGCCATGCAGTCCGTAGGCTCCGCGTAGGTCCGGCTTGCCGGTCTTGTCGGAGAAGGCCTCCGGCTGGCCGCGGCACCACTGGAAGCAAAGCCGCCCGGCCACCGTGATCGAGTCCACGAAGACCGTGTCGTATCGATCCAGCTGGGCGGGGTCACCGAAGCGCTCGCTGACCGCCGCAAAATGCGCCGCCGAGTACGGCTGGTCGGGACGCAGTGCCGGGTTCGGCCCACCGATGAAGCAGGCCAGATCCTGGCACTCCTCCCAGGTGCGCGGGCGCATTGCATCGCCCTGCCAGTCCTCGACCGCGAGATCGCCCGCCTCCAGGTCGAAGAACAGCGTCGTGGAGCTCAGCAGGGTCAGCAGCAGGCTGGTCTTGCCGATCCCGGCCTTGCCGAAGATCGCGGCCTTGATGCCGCGCGGTTCGGCCAGGCGCTGGTCCGCGGTTACAATCTGCAACCGGGCGGGGGACGGCGCCGGGGTGAAGGGGGCGCTCACTTCTGCCCCCGCACCGTCAGCACCGCGGCGTCGGCGGCGTTGGCGGAACCCACGGCACCGGCCTCGCGCGCCAGGTCGTGTAGTGTCTGCAGGTCACCGGCGACCCGCAGGATCGACCGGGCGTTGCGGTTCAGCTGGCTGGCGGCGAATGCCAGGTCATCCACCGTGGCGTCGGCGACGCGCTTGGTGATCACCGTGTTCGGGTCACCGGCGACCGAGACGGTGATCGTCTCGGGCAGGGCCTTGAGCCAGTGGGCCTCGCGCAGGACATCGATCGCTGGCTTGGCCTGCTTCACCGCTGGCGCCGCGCCGGAACGCGGCTTGCCCGGGTCGGCGGCCACGCCAGGCTTCGAGAAGGAGAAGAGGGCGGCGATGCCGGTGAGCAGCGCGAGCGTGCGGCGACCCGGCGGGTGGTGGGAGGAAGTGGTCATTGGGTAGAGCTCCGATCTGTCGGTGCTCCGCTCCGTCGAATGGGATACTGCCGGGCCCCGACGCGGCGGAGCAGACCGTCCTGGTATTTCCACCTCGCGGTGGTCTTGCATTTCCAGGAAGACCCGACAGCAAGTCGGGAGTGATCAGGCCGCCGCGGCAGAGGTCGCCTCGTCGGTGCAAACGCGCAGCTGCATCGCCTCGAACGCCTCGATGTCCTCGATGCGATAGACGACGCGGCCGCCGATCTTCATGTAGGCTGGACCGATCTTCAGCCACCGCCAGCGCTCCAGCGTCCGGGGGGACACCCGCCAGCGGCGCGAGAGGTTGGTCTGGTCCAGGTGCTGCGTGTTCATGCGGCGTTGCTCCAGCGGGATCGCTACGCCGCGAAGGAAAGCCGAAAAGGTGTGTGAACCGCCGTGTGCTTGGTGTGTGAAAACCTGTGTGAAACGCTGCTGGCGCGAGACCGCTTAAACCTAATTTTTGTCCAACCAGTAGTGACCCTGACCATCGTGCTTGATCAGCGTGCCGTAGGCGCTATGCCCTCTGAACATCTGGCCAATCCGTTGAGTCGTATTGATCCTCTCCTGGATCACAGATTGGTGCACGCGAGGTTCAGGGCTCTTCAGCGCAGTATCCAGTAGCGCAATGACAGCCGCTTGCTTCTGTGTGAACTGATGTCGAATCCCGTGCGAGGTGACCGTTCGGTAGCCGGGCGACGCAAAGTACCCCAAGCCGACGTCGGGTTGCTCCTGATCGCCCCCCAAGAGAGAGACAATTGGCAGTTCGCGAACGACCGGCTTTCCGTCGTCGACAGTCAGGACATCGACCAGCGGCACCACACCGATTCCGCCAGTGGGGGCCGATGGCAGGAGCGCCATCGGGGTCGTGGTCAAAATGACGGCCGGCAAGTCGCCCCGAGACCGACGCACCTCTTCTTGGGCCTGCTCCCATCCTTGCCTGACGAACTGCCTACGTGCGATGTACAGCAAGCAGCGTGTTTGCTTGAACCGAAACTCCCCAACCCGTAGCACTACTGGAATTGGCAAGGTCAGTTTATCAACAGAGACAAGCCGGTTGAGGCCAATGGACAACTGGGCCGCAATCCATGCGATGCTCACGCAATATCTCTGGAGCAATTGAGCGTCCACCGATATCTCACCGGCCACTGAACAATAATGGGTATACGCACCGTGGCCTTGGTGCTTGACCAATGCTTCATGCGGTTCGTCACAGGCGAAGCAGGTGACTGATTCTCGTGCGCCGACTGGCACAAGAGCGCCCAACTCGATCAACCGGAGCAGCCCATCATCCGTAGGAAGGCCGTCCAGCGCCACCTCCGGCGGATCCAGTTCGCAGATTTGCGCGAGCAACGGCGCCAGCTCGATCATCTATTCATGGACCAGGGATCAGGCCCCACTCCTTCAAGTGGGCCTCGGCGACACGGCGGTCGCTGGCCGGCAGGCGCTTTACATTGGAAGCGCCCGAGCGCGTCATCTCGATGTTGATCGCCTTGGCGCGCATCCTGCCGGGTCCAGGCGCGTAGTGCAGCGTTATCGTCGCGCCGTCTATGACAAACCGCTCCAGAAGCTTCGTCCCGTCCTTGAACCATTGGGCACTTACGTCAAATACAGACGAACTTGGAGGGCTGACCGGCGCCTCAACCGTGAGCACCCCGCCCCCATTCCGCGGCCGCAGCCGGAGTTTTCGTACCCGGACTCCTGCAACTCCCAAGCCTGGAATCGCCTGCAACCCGCGGTCCGGCACGAGCTGGTCAAGCAAAAAACTCGCTTGCTTTCCCACGGCACTGCCGGGTGTCGCCTTGAGCATGATCCGTGCGAAGGCCACCTGCAGTTGCTCATGAACAGGACGCCCGCCGCCCGCTACGACGGTTAAACGGCCGTTGCCGGGACTGTAGATGATTGCTGCCTCGACGGTTGGCCATGAGTTTACACGCGCAAAGGTGCCTCTGACTGCCTGCATCTCGTTGCGGGGCAACCCTTCAATGAAGATGGTGACCTGCACACTGTCCTGCTCGCCGCGCGTCGCCATCTCGATCTTGCAATGGCGGCCGGAGCCGTCGCGCTGCCGAAAGAAATGGCCAACAGCAGTCGCAAACTCTTCGTGCACCTGCTCATCGACGGAGACAGTTCCTCCGGTTGTCAGAACATAATCGCGCCCAAAACGCCCTTCGGTCCGATAATCGGCGAACAGGAACGCCTCGGCCCTCTCGAAGCGATCGGAATGATTGAGAAGAACCCAAACGGCCCGCTCCTCCGGGTTGGCAAGCGTCGCGCTGGAAGCGACAAGATCAGGGTCGTCTCGGATCGCGGAGAGCAAAGCGCTCTGCCCTTGCTCGCTGATGAACGGTTCGCAGCGGCTGATTTCCGATAGAATATGCTGCGCGGCATCATCATCGCTGGCCATTATACTGTCAGCGATTCCGTTCGAAATCTTGTCGCTGGCGCCGCGGGCAAGCTCATGGGGTAGTTGAAGGCTTCGACGTGCGCAGTAGTCGCGGGCGAAGGCTGGGCTCAGTTGGCGAAGGAAGTGCTTGTGGGTCATCTTGTCGTGGCCTTGACGTCGAAGGGAGGGAGGGTGCGGACCTCGACCGGGTTAACGACCAGGCGGCGGTGATCCGATTCGTGACCCCCCATTCTACATCGCGCGGCACGCGGTATTGCTTTCTTTTTCGCTCCATTTGGACAACACGCTCGTGGCGATATACTTGCCAAGTGGTCGCTGCGATGTTCCGCCAACCATGCGAACAAGCCCCAACCCGCACCTCCCCGAGAACCTCCAGGAAGTCTGCGCCATCCTGGCCCTGGGCATCCTGCGGCTGCGCAGCCGCAGGTCTCAGGATTGTGCCGACCTTTCCGACCAGGCTCGGGAGTGCGGAGACATTCGCCTACACTCGACCGCCCGGCAGCGCCGTCATGCGAACCCACAGAGAAAGGGAGTCGCATGACCACAACCATCCCCTCCATCCCCAAGGACACCGTCCTGGCCCGGCTCGCCGCGCTGCGCGCAATGCCGATCGCCCAGCTCAAGCAGCAGTGGTGCGACCTGTTCGACAAGGAGCCTCCGCCGTTCAGCCGAACCTACATCCAGTCGCGCCTAGCCTACCGGATCCAGGAACTGGCCTACGGTGGTCTGAAGCCCGAGACCATCGCACGGCTGGAAGCGATCGGCGAGCAGCTTGACGGCGGCAATATCGTCCTCCGTCGCATCCGGCACCAGGACAAGCCGATTGCCGGCACCCGGCTCATCCGCGAATGGCAGGGGGTGGAGCACACCATCACCGTCCAACCAGAAGGGTACGAGTGGGAGGGGCGCCCATACAAGTCGCTATCCGCGATCGCGCGCGCCATCACCGGCACGCGGTGGAACGGCTGGACCTTCTTCGGCATGAAGAATTATCGGGGGGCCGCATGAGCAGGAAGCCCGCGGCTGCAGCGCAGATCCGCAAGATCCGCTGCGCCATATACACAAGGAAATCCACCGACGAGGGGCTGGACAAGGAATTCAACACGCTGGACGCCCAGCGCGACGCCTGCTCGGCCTACATCGCCAGCCAGCGCCATGAGGGTTGGGTCGAAGTCCCGGACTACTACGACGACGGCGGGTTCTCAGGCGGCACCCTGGAGCGGCCGGCGCTGAAACGCCTGCTCGCCGAAATCGAGGCCGGTCGGGTCGATGTGGTCGTGGTTTACAAGATCGACCGTCTGTCCCGCGCGCTGATGGACTTCGCCAAGCTGGTGGAGGTGTTCGACGCTCACGGCACGACCTTCGTCAGTGTGACCCAGGCGTTCAACACCACCACGTCGATGGGCCGGCTGACGTTGAACATCCTGCTCTCCTTCGCCCAGTTCGAACGCGAGGTGATCGGTGAGCGCATCCGCGACAAGTTCGCCGCCTCCCGCGCCAGGGGCATGTGGATGGGCGGCAAGGTGCCGCTGGGCTACCGGGTCGAGAACCGCAAGCTGCTGGTGGTCGAGAGCGAGGCCCGGCAGGTGCGAGCAATTTTCGAGCGGTTCGTCACCCTGCGCTCGGCGACGAAGCTGGCCCAGGAGCTACGGCAGAAGGGTGCCCTGTCCAAGACGGGCGCCCAGATCGACAAGGGTTACCTATATCGAGTGCTGGCGAACCGTACGTACTTGGGCGACGCGCCGCACAAGGGGAAGATCCATGCCGGCGAGCACGAGGCCATCGTGCCGCAGGGCCTGTGGGACCGGGCGCACGCCGTAATGCAGGTCAGCCCGCGGGTCAGGGCAAACCAGGCCCGGGCACAGTCGCCGGCGCTGTTGAAGGGTCTGCTGTTCGGGTTGGACGGCCGGGCGCTGTCGCCGACGCACACCTGCAAGGGCGGGAAGCAGTATCGCTACTACGTGGCCCAGGCAGTGCTGAAGGACCAGGAGACGCCGAACCCGGACATCGTGCGCCGCGTCGCGGCGGCCGAGATCGAGCAGGTGGTGCTGGCGCAGATCAGGGCGCTGGTGCGGCAGCCGGAGGTGATCGTGGGAACCTGGAGGGCGGCCCGGGAGGAGGCGCCGAACGTGACCGAGGCCGAGATCCGTGAGGCGCTGGAGAGCCTGGAGCCGATGTGGGAGGAGCTGTTCCCCGCCGAGCAGGCGCGATTGGTGCAATTGCTGGTGGAGCGGGTGACGATCGGGCCGACCGGGGCGGACATCAAGCTGCGGGTCGAAGGGCTGTCGAGCCTGGTGCGGGATCTGCGTGGGACGCCCACCGTGAGGGAGGCTGCATGATGGCGGATACGGTCACGGTGCGGGTGCCGCTGGCGATCCGGAAGCGCGGTGGGCGGAAAGTCGTGGTGTCGCCAGACGGCTCCGTCTTGCCGGGTGCGCCGCGGCAGGTGACCACCACCACCGATCCCTCGCTGCTCAAGGCACTGGGGCGGGCGTTCCGGTGGAAGCGGCTTCTCGACGACGGGACCTTCGCCTCGGTCTCCGACATCGCGCGGGCGGAGAAGATCGATCGCGGCTATGCCGGTAGCGTCCTGCGGTTGACGCTGTTGGCACCAGATATTGTCGAGGCGATCGTGGATGGGCGTCAGCCGGCGGAGTTGAAGCTTCCCACTCTGTTGGAACCGTGGCCCCCGGAATGGATCGATCAGGCACGTACATTCTCAGCTTAGCCCAGTAGCTCTGCTGACCAAATCTTCGACTCCCCGCCATCGACCCAGCAGAGTGGTGGTATGTTAAGAGGGCAGCACGGTGGGCGCGACGGCCAGTTCGTGGTGCAATACGTTGGCTGCCCAACGCAACGAATCGGACCCACATGAGCCAAGCCTCGATCTCGTCCCTCATCTGGTCCGTCGCCGACCTGCTACGCGGCGACTACAAGCCGCACGAATACGGCCGGGTCATCCTGCCGTTCACCGTGTTGCGCCGGCTCGACTGCGTGCTGGCGCCCACCAAAGCCGCTGTGCTTGCCGAGCTTGCCGCCAAGGAAGCGCTCGGGATTAATCCGCAGCCGTTCGTGGAGCGCATCACAGGCGTCCCGTTCGCCAATACCTCGGCACTCGATCTCCGCACACTGATGGGCGACCAGGACAACCTGACCGCCAACCTCACCGCCTATATCCAGGGCTTCTCGCCCGCCGTGCGCGATGTGTTCGAGCGCTTCCTGCTCGCCGAACAGATCGCCCGCCTCGCCAAATCCGGCCTGCTCTACAAGGTCACCGAGAAGTTCGCCGGCTTCAACCTCCATCCCGATGCCGTGAACAACCACGACATGGGCCTAGCCTTCGAGGAGCTGATCCGCAAATTCGCCGAGATCTCCAACGAGACCGCCGGCGAACACTTCACGCCCCGCGAGGTCATCCGCCTCATGGTCAACCTGCTGTTCATCGAGGACAGCGAAATCCTCACCCCTGGCAACCCCGTCGTCCGAACCATCTACGACCCCACCGCCGGCACCGGCGGCATGCTCTCGGTCGCCGGCGAACACCTGCTGGCACACAATTCGGCCGCGGCGCTGACCATGTTCGGCCAGGAGCTGAACGACGAATCCTATGCCATCTGCAAAGCCGACATGCTGATCAAGGGCCAGGACGTCCGCAACATCGTGCCCGGCAACACCCTCTCCGACGACGGCCACGCCGCCCGCAAGTTCGACTACATGCTCTCCAACCCGCCCTTCGGCGTCGAGTGGAAGAAGGTCGAGAAGGAAGTCCGCCGCGAGGCGGAAATCCTCGGCCACGCCGGCCGCTTCGGCCCCGGCCTGCCGCGTATCTCCGATGGCTCGCTGCTGTTCCTCCTGCACCTGATCTCGAAGATGCGCCCCGCCCAGGACGGCGGCAGCCGCATCGGCATTGTGCTGAACGGCTCGCCCCTGTTCACCGGCGGCGCCGGCTCGGGCGAGAGCGAAATCCGCCGCCACGTGCTGGAGAACGACCTGGTCGAGGCGATCATCGCCTTGCCCACCGACATGTTCTTCAACACCGGCATCGCCACCTACGTCTGGGTGCTCTCCAACCGCAAACCCGCCGCCCGACGCGGCCTGGTGCAGCTGATCGACGCCTCCTCCCTGTGGCGAAAGATGCGCAAGAGTCTCGGATCGAAGCGCCGCGAGATGGGCGAGGCCGATATCGACCTCGTCACCCGCCTGTTCGGCGCGGCCGTCGAGGCACAACTCGCCACCGTCACCGCCGCCGATGGCACCACCACCGAGGTGCCGGTGCTGGACGGCGAAACCCCACCTCGCGCGCCCGAAGGCGGTACGGTCAAGCTCGCCCCGCTCTCCCGCCTGTTCCCCACCGAGGCATTCGGCTACCGCAGCATCACGCTGGAACGCCCCTTGCGCGATACCGACGGCCGCCCCGTCCTGGCCCAGAAGGGCCGGACCAAGGGCAAGCCGCAGCCGGACCCTGCCCTGCGCGATACCGAGAACGTCCCCCTGTCCGAGGATGTCGCGGCCTACGTCGCCCGCGAGGTACTGCCGCACGCGCCCGATGCCTGGATCGACCACGACAAGACCCGCATCGGCTATGAAATCCCCTTCAACCGCCACTTCTACGTCTTCGAGCCACCCCGCCCGCTGGCGGTGATCGACGCCGAGTTGAAGCAGGTGACCGACCGCATCCTGGCAATGATCGGAGGCTTGGCAGCGTGAGTGATCCAACCCTGCCATCGTCCAACCTGATCTTCTACCAGACCGAGGATGGCGGCACGCGCGTCGAATGCCGGTTCGAGGACGAGACCCTCTGGCTGACCCAGATCCAAATGGCGGAGCTGTTCCAGACCAGCGTGCAGAATATCAGCCTGCACCTGCGGTTGATCTATCAGGAGGGCGAACTCGTTCCGGAGGCAACTATCAAGTCTTACTTGATAGTTCGGCCCGAGGGACAGCGCCGCGTCTCCCGCGCCGTGCAGCATTATAGCCTGCCGGCGATCCTGGCCGTCGGCTTTCGCGTCCGCAGCGCCCGCGGCACCCAGTTCCGCCAATGGGCCACCGCACGGCTGGAGGAGTACCTCGTCAAGGGCTTCACCATGGACGACGAGCGGTTGCGCAACCCGCCCGGTCCCACGGTACCCGACTATTTCGACGAATTGCTGGAACGCATTCGCGACATCCGCGCGAGCGAACGACGGGTGTATCTACGCGTGCGGGAAATCCTGGCTTTGGCCGCCGACTACACGCCGGGCGCCGAGGAGACGCAGGCGGTCTTCCAGACGGTGCAGAACAAGCTGCATTTCGCGGTGACGGGCCAGACGGCGCCAGAGCTGATCGCCAGCCGCGCCGATGCCGCCAAGCCCAACATGGGCCTGACCTCGTCGAGATCCGGCAGCGTGCGCAAGGGTGACGTGACGATCGCCAAGAACTACCTGAACGAGGCGGAGATCACCGAACTCAACCGCATCGTGGTCATGTTCCTGGACTTCGCCGAGGACCAGGCGCGCCGCCGCAAACAGGTCTTCCTGGCGGACTGGAAGACCCGCTTGGACGATTTCTTGCGCTTCAACGAACGGCCCGTCCTGCCGAATGCCGGCCGGGTGACGCGCGCCGAGGCCGACAGGAAGGCCAACGCTGAATACGAGCGCTACGCCACCCTGCGTCGCGCTGAGCGTGAGGCGGAGGGCGAGGACGCGGCATTGCGGCAGTTGGAGGCGGCCGCCAAGGCGTTGCCGGAGCGGGCGAAGCCGCGCGCGCCGAAAGGGCGGCGCAAATGAGCGTCCTGCCCTATCCAGCATACAAGGAAAGCGGGGTTGAATGGATTGGGCGTATCCCGGTCGGTTGGACGGTATTGTCGCTCAAACGCGACATGGAGTTTCTGACCAGCGGCTCGCGCGGCTGGGCTGAGCACTATGCGGATGATGGTGCCCTTTTCATTCGCATCGGGAATCTGACCCGCGACGGATTGGGGTTGGACCTGTCAGATATCCAGCGGGTCACCGTACCAGCTGGGCCGGAGGGTGAAAGGACCCGCGTCCGGGCCGGCGACGTCCTTTTCTCGATAACGGCCTTCATGGGGTCTGTGGCTGTCGTTCCATATGGCACCGAGCCGGCGTATGTGAGCCAGCATGTTGCGCTGGCCCGAATTCGAGGAGACCTACTGAGTCCAAAATGGGTTGGATATTCGACGCTGTCGTCCGCAGGGAAGGCCTATCTCGATGCCCAATGCTATGGCGGCACGAAGATACAGCTGAGCCTGGATGACGTTGCGAATCTGCCAATCGCGGTGCCACCGCTGGATCAGCAACGCGTCATCACCGCCTTCCTCGACCGCGAGACCGGCAAGATCGATGCGTTGGTGGCCGAGCAAGAGCGATTGATGGCGCTGCTGAAGGAGAAGCGCCAGGCCGTCATCTCCCAGGCCGTCACCAAGGGCCTGAACCCCTATGCCAAGATGAAGCCCTCCGGCGTGGAGTGGCTGGGTGAGGTGCCGGCGCATTGGCGCTGCGCACGCCTTAAGCACATCGTCGGTGGTATTACGGTGGGTGTCGTGGTCATGCCATCCCAATACTATGCCGACGAAGGTGTCCCGGCATTGCGGGGCGTCAACGTTCGTGAGATGGCAGTGTCTTTGGACAATCTTGTCTACTTTGACGATGCGTCGAACCGAATGCTGGAAAAGTCGATGCTGCGGGCGGATGATCTTGTCTGCGTCCGCACTGGAAAACCTGGAACCACCGCGATTGTTGGTCCGGAATTGGACGGTGCGAACTGCATCGACCTTATCGTGATACGTCGGTCCTGTGAATTTGATTCCCGCTTCATGGCCTACGTCATGAACTCCGATGTTTGCCGGATTCAATACGTCCTAGGCTCCGAAGGTGCGATGCAGCAGCATTTCAACGTGGAGACAGCCGGAAATCTCGAACTCGCGTTGCCAGCGAAAGGAGAACAGAAGGAAATTGCTCTGTTCTTGGATCGCATGACTGATGAAATCGATGTATTGGCCCGAGAAGCCACCCGCGCCATCGCCCTCCTCAAGGAACGCCGCGCCGCCCTGATCTCCGCCGCCGTCACCGGCAAGATCGACGTGCGCGACCTTGCCGCCGCCGCACAGGCGGCGGCATGAGCCTGCACAAGGAAATCGCCTTCGAGGACGGCATCTGCGCCCATCTCGCCGCCACCGGCTGGCTCCACGAGCCAGATTCCGCCACCGGCTACGACCGGGCGCGCGCCCTGTTCCCCGACGACCTCGCCGCCTGGGTACAGGAAACCCAGCCCACCGCCTGGGCCAGCCTCATCGCTGCCCAAGGCCCCCGCGCCACCGCCGCCCTGGCCGACCGACTACGTGCCGCCCTCGACAAACAGGGCACCCTGCACCTGCTGCGCGCCGGGCTGGACATGGTCGGCGTCAAGCAGCCCATCGCGCTCTGCCAGTTCCGCCCCGCCCTGGCGATGAACCCCGACCTTCAGACCCGGTACGCCGCCAACCGACTGCGCGTCGTACGCCAGCTTCGCTACTCCCTGCACAACGAGAACAGCATCGACCTGACGCTGTTCCTGAACGGCATCCCCGTCGCCACCGCCGAACTGAAATCCGACTACACCCAATCCGTCGCCGATGCCGTCGACCAGTACCGCTACGACCGCCCGCCCCGCACCCCTGGGCGCAACACCGCCGAACCCCTGCTGTCCTTCCCCGGCGGCGCCCTGGTGCATTTCGCCGTTAGCAACAGCGAGGTGCAGATGTGCACCCGCCTCGCCGACGCCGACAGCGTGTTCCTGCCGTTCAACTGTGGCCACGATTACGGCGCTGGCAACCCGCCCAACCCCAACGGCGCCCCCACCGCCTATCTCTGGCAACAAATCTGGCAGCGCGATTCCTGGCTCGACATCCTCGGCCGCTACGTGGTGCCGCGCCGCAACGAGAAGAAGCAACTCATCGGCTGGATCTTCCCCCGCTTCCACCAGCTCGACGCCACTCGCAAGCTGCTCGCCGCCGTGCTGGCCCAGGGGCCGGGCGGGAAATACCTGATCGAGCACTCCGCCGGCTCTGGCAAAACCAACTCCATCGCCTGGACCGCCCATTTCCTCGCCGACCTGCACGACGCCGCCAATGCCAAGCTGTTCGACACCGTGCTGGTGGTCTCCGACCGCAACGTGCTGGACGTCCAGCTGCGCGAGGCACTGGAACAGTTCGAACGCACCAGCGGCGTGGTCGCGGTGGTCACCGGCGAAGGCGCCAGCAAGAGCCGCGAACTGGCCGACGCGCTGGCGGCCGGCAAGAAGATCGTGGTCTGCACCATCCAGACCTTCCCCTTCGCCCTGGAAACCGTGCGCGAACTGGCGGCGAGCAAGGGCAAGCGCTTCGCCGTCATCGCCGACGAGGCCCATTCCTCCCAGACCGGCCAGGCAGCGGCAAAACTCAAATCCGTGCTGACCGCTGCCGAGGCCGCCGAACTCGACGACGGCGGAGAGATCAGCATCGAGGACCTGCTGGCCGCCAATATGGCCAGCCGCGCCGCCCAGGACACCGGCATCAGCTACGTCGCCTTCACCGCCACCCCCAAGGCCAAGACGCTGGAACTCTTCGGCCGCCGCCCCGATCCGAAACGCCCGGCAGCACCCGACAACTTGCCCGCGCCGTTCCACACCTATTCCATGCGCCAGGCGATCGAGGAGGGCTTCATCCTCGATGTGCTGAAGAACTACACCTCGTACAAGATCGCCTTCCGCCTGACCCATAACGGGGAAGACACGGGCGAGCGCGAGGTGGATGCCAGCGAGGCCCGTAAAGGCATCATGGGCTGGGTCCGGCTGCATCCGGTGAACATCGCCGCCCGGGTGCAGATCGTGGTGGAGCATTTCCGCCAGAACGTCGCCCACCTGCTCGCCGGCCGCGCCAAGGCTATGGTGGTGACGTCAAGCCGCAAGGAGGCGGTGCGATGGATGCTGGCGATGACCGCCTACATCAAGCGCCAGGGCTATCCGATCGGCCTGATGGTGGCCTTCTCCGGCGAGGTGACTGACCGTGAGAGCGGGCCGGAAGACTTCACCGAAACCACCATGAACCCCGGTCTACGCGGCCGTGATATCCGCGAGGCGTTCAAGACGCCGGAATTCAGCATCCTCATCGTCGCCAACAAGTTCCAGACCGGGTTCGACCAGCCCTTGCTTTGCGCCATGTATGTCGATCGCAAGCTGGGCGGCATCCAGGCGGTGCAGACGCTGTCGCGCCTCAACCGGGCCTTCCGCGACAAGGACAGCGAGAAGGACACCACCTACGTCGTCGATTTCGTCAACGAGCCCGACGCAGTCCTCGCCGCCTTCCGCCAGTACCACAAGACGGCGGAACTTGCCGACGTCAGCGACCCCAACGTCGTGCTCGACCTGCGCGCCAAGCTGGAGGCGACCGGCTGCTTCGATCGCTACGAGGTCGAACGCGTCGCCAAGGTCGCACTGAAGCCGAAGACAACCCAGGGCGAACTGGACGCGGCGTTGACGCCGGTGAGCAGCCGGCTGCTCACCCGCTACAAGCACGCCAGGGAAGCGGCCCGTAACGAACCCGAAGGCTCCACAGCCCGCCAGGCCGGCAAGGACGAGATGGACGGCCTGCTGCTCTTCCGCGGCGACCTGGCGACCTATGCCCGCGTCTACGACTTCCTCGGCCAGATGTTCGATTACGCCAACACCGACGTGGAGAAACTCTACATCTTCGCCCGCCTGCTGGTGCCACTGCTGAAGTTCGAGCGCGAACGCGAGGGGGTGGACCTGTCGGCCCTGCGTCTGACCCACCACCGCATGCGCGACCTCGGCCAGCAGAAGCTGAACCTGGACAATGATCAACCCGCCGACCCGCTTGCCCCAGTGACCGAAACCGGATCCGGCAAGGTGCAGGATAAACACAAGCTGCGCCTGGCCGCGATCATCGCCAGCATCAATGACTTGTTCGAGGGGGACCTGACGGAAGGCGACAAAGTGTCCTTCTTCACGGCAGTCGAAGCCAAGCTGCTGGAGTCGGACACACTGAGGGCACAGGCGGTGGCCAATACCCGCGAGCAGTTCATGAACTCGCCGAACCTGAATGATGAGCTGATGAACGCGATCATGGACGCCATGACCGCGCACCAGTCGATGAGCCGCCAAGCCCTGAATTCCGAAGCGCTCCGAGCCAGGATGCTAGCGACCATCCTCGGCCCAGGCGAGTTATGGGACGGCCTCCGTCAGCAAATCAGCCGCGGCGGCCCAGATGAGCCGCGGCCGTAGAACGACGCCAGATGACGCCGTGACAGGACAAGGGTGCTCTGGCTTGGGGGTTATCTCGCCCAAGATTCGCTCCCGGCGGCTTCTGCCCTAGGAGATGGGATTGGAAAATGGGGCCGGCAAAGAAATGAAATTTTGGCCAATTACAATGACCTAAACCTTGGGGGTAAATCGGCCTACCCCCAAGCTTCGGAGACAAATGCCCCTCCGGAGAGCGAAAACGGGGTTCTGGCGTCCGAGCCACCCCCAACCCCACGCGAAAAACGCCCAAATATCTTGGGGTTCTACATGGCCTGATCGCCAGGAGAGAATGGTGGGGTATTGGTCATTGGAGCGGGCGATGGGATTCGAACCCACGACCCCAACCTTGGCAAGGTTGTGCTCTACCCCTGAGCTACGCCCGCACTCCGTTCCGCCAAGCGGCGAGGGCGGTCTAATACGGTCCTTCGCCGAGCATGGCAAGACCCCCACCTACCATCATCCGCATGGCAGGCCGGCTTTGCGCATTACGCGCCCTCGGCCCCGTCCCGCCGCAGCTCGTCGATCGCCACCAGCACCCCATCCCGCTCGAAATGCCAGAACGTCCACCCATTGCACGAAGGCGCGCTCTGCACCGCCGCCCCCACCTTGTGGATGG
>CAMDAM010000017.1 GCA_945888575.1 Asaia bogorensis
GGTTTTGGCAGCGTGGGGGCGCGGGTTCAAGCCTCTCCGCGGTGGCGCAGCAGGAGGCGGCCGAGGGTGGAGAGGGCGGCGTTGATGGCGATGCCGGCGAGCGAGAGCAGCACCAGGGCGGCGAACATGCGCGGGATCTGCAGGCGGTAGCCGGATTCGAGGATGCGGTAGGCCAAGCCCGAGGCGAAGCCGCCGGCGCCGGCGACGAATTCGGCCACCACGGCGCCGACGAGGGCGAGGCCGCCGGAGATGCGCAGGCCGGCGAGGAAGTAGGGCAGTGCGGCGGGCAGGCGCAGCAGGCGCAGGGTGGCCCAGCGACTGGCCCCGTTGAGGCGGAACAGGTCCAGCAGCTCCGGCGGGGGGGAGGCGAGGCCGATGGCGGTGCTGGAGAAGATCGGGAAGAAGGCGACGATGGTGGCGCAGGCGACCAGGGCGGCGAAGGGCTCGCCGACCCAGGCGATGATCAGGGGCGCGATGGCGACGATGGGCGTGACCTGCAGCGCCACGGCCCAGGGCTCGATGGCGGCACGGGCCCAGCGGCTGGCGGTGATGGCGATGGCCAGCGACACGCCGAGCACGGTGGAGACGGCGAGTGCGGTGAAGGTCACCACCAGGGTGGAGGCCAGGGAGAGCAGCAGGAAGCCGGGGGCGGCGAGGAAGGCCTGCACGATGGCGATGGGGCCGGGCACCAGGTAGGCCGGCACGCCGGTGGCCCAGACGGCGCCCTGCCAGAGGGCGAGGGCGAGCAGGCCGGCGATGGTGGGGGGCCAGCTCATGCCGCGGCCATCGACTGGCGCAGCACGGCGGTGATCTCGGCGACCAGGGCGCCGTACTCCGCGGTGAAGCGGGTCTCCGGCGCTGGAGCGAGGGGGGAGGCGATCTCGGTGGCGATGCGGCCGGGGCGGGGCGTCATCACCACGACGCGGCGGGCGAGAAAGGCGGCTTCGTAGATGGAGTGGGTGACGAAGACGATGGTGCTGCCGGTGTCGCGCCACAGGGCGAGAAGGTCGTCTTGCAGGGCGTGGCGGGTGAATTCGTCGAGTGCGGCGAAGGGTTCGTCCATCAGCAGCACGCGGGGGCGGCCGACCAGGGCGCGGGCGAGGGAGACGCGCATGCGCATGCCGCCGGAGAGTTCGCGCGGGCGGGCGCCCTCGAAGCCCTGGAGGCCGACGCGGGCGAGGGCGGCGTGGATCGCCGGCTGGGCCTCGGCGCGTGGGATGCCGCGCAGGCACAGGGGGAGCCAGACGTTTTCCTCCGCGGTGGCCCAGGGCAGCAGGGTGGCATCCTGGAAGACGACACCGATCTCGCCGGGGCCGGGCGGGCCGCCCTGCCAACGGAGGCTTCCGGCGTCGGGCGCGTCGAGGCCGGCGATCAGGCGCAGCAGGGTGGACTTGCCGCAGCCGGACGGGCCGAGCAGGGCGACGAAATCGCCCCGGGCGATGGACAGGGTGGCGTCGCGCAGCGCTTCCGTGCCGTTGGGGAAGCGGCGGGCGACGGACTCGATGGAGAGAAGCGTCATCGCTGCACGGCGGCGCCGACGACCCAGTGGCGGGCTTCCTCGGCGGACCACCAGCTGACGACGAGGTGCGGGGCATGGGCGGCGATGCGGATGGCCTGTTCCGGCTCGCTTTCCACGAAATGGGTGCAGCCCCAGCGCGTGGCGGCGTCGGCCTTGTAGCGCGCGACGCTGTCCAGGTCGGTGGGCGTGGCGGCCGGGCGCATCTGGAGTGGCAGGCCGGCATGGCCGTGGCGGGCGAGCCAGGCGCGGGTGGGGGTTTCGTCGATGTCCGGCCGGCCGGTAATGACCACGGCGCGGTCCGGCGAGAAGTGCGGGAGCGTGGCGAAGGGGGCGAGCTCGGCGCGGCGGGCGAGTGCTGCTTCGAGGTCGGCGGCGTAGTCGTCGCGGGTGATGTCGGGCAGGAAGATGCCGTCGAGGTCCAGGCCGATGAAGGGGGCTTCGAAGGCGCGGTCGGCGGGTTCGCCCCCGATGCGGCGGGCGCGGGCAGCCGGGGTGGCCTCGCCGCGCTCCCAGGGCAGGCGGAAATACTCGGTCATGGGGTGGGAGAGGTCGGGCACGTAGCCGGTGGTTTCGGGGTCGTGGACGATGGTGAGCGAGAGGGTTTCGCTGCCGGCGGCTTCGCAATCGGCCAGCACGGCGCGCATGGTCGCACCGGTGGCGCAGCAATCATCCACCACCAGCAGGCGGCCGCGCGGGCGTTCGCCGAGCCAGGTGACGCGGCCGGATTTGCGGTCCCACCCCGCCATGGCCAGCGGCAGGGCGAGCATGGCGGCGGCCATGGTGGCGGGCACGAGGCCGCCGCGCACGATGGCCACCACGGCATCCGGCTGCCACGCAGCGGCGCGGTCCATCAGGGCGGCGACCATGCGCTCGGCCTGGTCGTAGCCGATGAACTGCGGCTTGCGGGTGGTGTCGAGGCCCTTCCAGGGGGCCGGTTCGCTCACCGCTTCAGCTCGATGCCCACGCGCTTGTTCACGAACTGCGTGGTGTAGGCCTTCGAGATGTCGATGCCGGGCTTGTGGATGCCGATGGCGACCTGGGAGTCGTAGAAGGCCTTCCAGCGCGCGTCGGTCATGGCGCCGATGCCCAGCGTGAGGGCGTCGCCGGAATCGAGGATGCCGCGCTCCTTCATCACCTTGTAGCCGTAGTCGATGAGGTCCTGGGTCATCTCCGGGTTGGCTTCGCGGATCAGGCGGAAAGCCGGGGTGGGGTCGCCGTAGAGGTAGGAGTACCAGCCCTCGATCGAGGCATCGATGAAGCGCTGCACCACGTCCGGCTTCTGATCCACCAGGCGGCGGGAGGTGGTGAGGATGTTGGCGTAGCCGAGATAGCCGGCATCCGAGATCATCAGCACGCGCGGCACGATGCCGGATTCCTTCTGGATCAGGTACGGCTCCGAGGAGACGTAGCCCTGCTGGATCAGGTTCCGGTTGATGATGAAGGGCGCCATGTTGAAGGTGTAGGGCCGGATCTGGCTGTCCGTGTAGCCGAAGCGGGCGGCGAGGAAGCGCCACCAGCCGGCGCGGGTGTCTGCGCCGATGGCGATGGGCTTGCCCACCAGGGCCTCGAAGCTGTCATTGCCCATGTTGGGGTGGGCGATCAGCACCGCGGGTTCCTTCTGGTACATCGCGGCCACGGCGAGGTAGGGCAGGCCCTCGGCGGCGAATTCGATGGCGCGGCCGCCGGCGAGGTTGAAATCGATCTGGCCGGCGATCATCAGCTGCATGTGGTTCACCTGCGGCCCGCCCTGGCGGATCGTGACCTGCAGGCCACGGCGCGCATAGAGCCCGGTGGCGACGGCCTGATAGTAGCCGCCGTATTCGGCCTGGGCGACCCAGTCGAGCCCGAAGGTGATGCGCTCCGGCGCCTGGGCGCGGGCCGGCCCTGGCGCGACAAGGGCCAGCAGCACGCCCAGCGCGAAGATGATCTGCCGCATCGCCTTGTCCCCCGGTCCGTCGCTGTTGGCTCGGCCAGAATGTTGGCATGCGGCGGGGCTTGTCGAGAGGCGGCCTGGGCGAGCGTGACGGCGGCGGCGGGCAGCGTTCCCGAAAATGGCACAGGCAGGGTGCATCATTTCCTGGAACATCTGCGCTCCGTTCAACAATGCCAAGCTGATTCATACGAGCGCGCTTGTGTTTCAGCTGCACAAAATGAATTTCCGACTTGAAGGCACCTCTCATGTATTTTGTCGGATGACATCAC
Organism: Asaia bogorensis; assembly: GCA_945888575.1. GTDB lineage: Bacteria > Pseudomonadota > Alphaproteobacteria > Acetobacterales > Acetobacteraceae > CAMDGX01. The sequence goes on from CAMDAM010000017.1 coordinate 3,722, forward strand.
TTCAACTATTCGTCATAAGAAGCGCCACACGCCACGATGGATGTTTGTTTCCATCAACGCATTCTTACGAATCATTTATGGATTACATGCCGCCGACCCGCAGCCTATCGCCGCGGGCGGCCGCAAGCTGGAGGAGCCCCGCGATGGCCACGCTGACGGTTGGCGCCGGCAAGACCTTTTCCACCCTCGCCGCGGCCATCGGGGCCTCATCGGGCGGGGATACCATCCTGATCGATGCCGGCACCTACACCAACGACTTCGCCACTATCGGGCACGACCTGACGATCCAGGGCGTGGGCGGGCTGGCGAAGCTGCAGGCGGTGGCCCAGCCGCCCAACGGCAAGGCGATCCTGACCATCAACGCCAACGTGACGCTCGACCACCTCGAGTTCACCGGCGCCACCGTGCCAGACGGCAACGGGGCGGGCATCCGCTACGAGGGCGGGGCGCTGGTCATCACCCAGTCCTGGTTCCACCACAACCAGGAGGGCATCCTCGCCGCCTCCTCCGCCGGCGGGACGATCTCGATCGACCACAGCGAGTTCAACAACAACGGCAACAGCGACGGCCTCACGCACAACATCTATGTGAACGACATCGCGCAGCTTTCGATCACCAACAGCTATTTCCACGACCCCGTGGGCGGCCATGAGATCAAGAGCCGGGCGCGCGAGACGATCGTCACCAACAACCGCATCCAGGACGGGCCGAACACGATCGGCAACTACGCCGTGGACCTGCCGAATGGCGGGGCGGCCACCATCTCCGGCAACGTGATCGAGAAGGGCGCGCAGGCGCAGAACCGCACCTTCGTGCACCTGGGCGGCGAGCTGTTCCCCTCCTACGACAACACCAGCCTTTCGATGACGGGGAACGTGCTCATCAACAACGCCACCGGCGGCCCGCCAACGGTGCTGCGCAACAACTCCTCGGTGGGCGGCACCAATGCGCCGGCCACGATCAGCGGCAATGTCTTCTGGAACATCAACCCGGGCCAGGTGGCGTTGGGCACCGCCACGGTGGGCGGCAACAGCTTCAACACCGGCGCGGGTCCGGCGCTGGACCTGTCCTCCCCGATCGAAGCGGCCTGCTTCCGCGCCGGCACGCGACTGGCCACGCCGGACGGGCCGGTGGCGGTGGAGGATCTGGACCCCGGCGACGAGGTGATGTCGGCGTTCGGCGCCACGCTGCGGGTTCGCTGGATCGGCCATCGCACGCTGGATTGCCGGCGCCATCCACGCCCGCGCGATATACTGCCGGTGCGCATCGAGGCCGGCGCCTTCCGCCCCGGCGCGCCAATCCGCGACCTGTGGCTTTCACCCGACCACGCGCTTCTGCTGGATGGCGGCCTGATCCCCGCCCGCTACCTGCTGAACGGCGCCACGATCCTGCAGGAGGAGGCGGACGAGGTCACCTATTTCCACGTGGAGGTGGAGACCAGCCTGGGCGAGACGACCCATGCCGTGCTTCTGGCCGAAGGCCTGCCGGCGGAGAGCTACCTGGACACCGGCAACCGCCGCGCCTTCGCCAATGGCGGCGGCGAGATGCAACTGCATCCGGATTTCGCGCACGACATCTGGAAGCGTGCCGGCATCGCGCCGCTGGTGACCGAGGGGCCCGCGCTGAGCGCGGTGCGGCACCGGCTGACAATCCGCGCCATCGCGCTGGGGCACCGGCTGGTGAACAACCCGTGCCTGACGCTGGAAGTGGACGGGCGCGTGGTGTCGCAGCTTCCCGGTGAGGGGCCGGCGGTGTTCCTGCTGCCGCCGGGCGCACAGACCGGGCTGCTGCATTCACGCATCTTCGTGCCGGCGCACGTGATCGCGGGCAGCGACGACCACCGGTCGCTGGGCGTGGGCGTGACGCGGCTGGTGCTGGATGGGCAGGCGGTGGACCTCGCCGCACTGGGCGAGGGCTGGCACCCGACGGAGGGCGGACATCGCTGGACCGACGGCGCCGGACGGATCCTGCTGAACGGCGTGCGGCGGGTGGAGATCGAGGCCGCGGTGCCCGGGCTGTATTGGGAGCAGGAGATGCCGCCCCTGGCGCCCCGCGCCCTGCTGCCGGGCCTGCTGCGGCCGGTCGCGATGTGACGGATGCGGCCGGCCTTGCCTTTCGCGAGGCCGACCGCAACTGTGGGGGCATGAGCACAGACACGCCGCACCCAGCCTCCGGGCATTCCGCCCCCATCTCCTTCGGCCTGGCCGGGCGCCGCGCGCTCGTGACCGGCCATCGCGGCGGCATTGGCGGCGCGGTGGCCGCATTGTTCGCAGCCGACGGGGCGGAGGTGATCGGGCTAGACCTGCCGGAGTTCAACCTGGCCGATGCCGCCAGCGTGGAGGCGCGGGCGGCGGCGCTGATCGCCGAGGGCGGGCCGGTGGATATCCTGGTGAACTGCGCCGGGATCACCGTGCTGGGCAGCGTGCTGGAAACGGACCTGGACGAAGTGCAGCGCGTGTTCGCGGTGAACTTCCTCGCCCCCTACGCCCTGATGCGCGCGGTGCTGCCGGGCATGATCGCCAGGGGGCGCGGTTCCATCATCAACGTCGCCTCCGACCAGGCGCTGATCGGCAAGCCGCTTTCGGCGGCCTATGGCGCCAGCAAGGCCGCGATCGCGCAGCTGTCGCGCTCCGCAGCACTCGATTGGGCGCCGCATGGCGTGCGGGTGAACGCGATTGCACCGGGCAGCACGGATACGCTGATGCTGAACCAGGTGATCGGCCAGCTCGCCGCCAAATACCCGGACCGCTTCCCGAGCGATTCCGCCAGCACCTACACCCAGGCGGTGCCGATGCGGCGCTTCGCCGCACCCAGCGAGATCGCGGCGGCCATCGCCTTCCTGGCGTCGGACGCGGCGAGCTTCGTGACCGGCGTAGTGTTTCCGGTGGATGGCGGGACGACCGCAGCATGAACGGGCCGACGACGCGATGGGCCGTGGTGACCGGCGGCACGCGGGGGATCGGGCTGGCGATCGCACGCCGGCTGGTCTCCGATGGGTTCGGGGTGATCGCGGCCGCGCGCTCGGCGGCGGCGGACCTGCCCTGGGGCGTGACCTACGCCAAGCTGGACGTGACGGACCGGGCGGCGGTGGATGCGTTCTTCGCCGGGCTGCCCAAGCTGGACCTGCTGGTGAACAATGCCGGGCTGGCAGGCGCGCAAGACAATGACGCGGACGACGCGCTCTGGCACGCCATCCTGGCCATCAACCTGACCGGCGCCTGGTATTGCAGCCGCGCGGCGCTGACGCGCCTGCCGGACCGGACCGGCCGGATCGTCAACATCTCCTCCGTGTTGGGTCTGCGCGGCGTGCCGGACCAGCCGGCCTATGTGGCGACCAAGCACGGGCTGATCGGGCTGACGCGCGCCATGGCCATGCAGGCGGCGCCGCGCGGGATCACGGTGAATGCGATCTGCCCGGGCTGGGTGGATACGGAGATGGCCACGCAGCGTTTCGGCGAGATCGGCATCACGGCGGAAGAAGCGGCGGCCGGCGTGCCGGTGGGGCGCATCGCCTCGCCGTGGGAGGTGGCAGACATGGTGGCATTCCTGGCGCGCGCGGGGGCCGGCAGCATCACCGGCCAGGCGATCCCGATCGATGGCGGAGCGACGGCCCGTGCCTGAACCCCGGGTCAAGGCCGCCATCTGGGTGTCGATGGCGCTGCGCATGGGCAATGGGGCCGGGCGCTACGGCGCGGTGCTGCGCAAGGGCGATCCGGATTCCGGCGGCATCCTGGTGGTGCTGCACGGCAAGCGTGGGATGTCGGTGCTGAGCCAGATGCGCACCGCCGAGGGCGAGGCGGCCTGGATGCGCGCCACCGGGCCCGAACCGGTGGACCAGGCGGCGGCCGATGCCTATGTGGAGCGCCAGACGCGCTTCGACCCCGACCTGTGGGTGCTGGAGTTCGAGAGCCCGGACCTGCTGCCGCCCTTCGAGGGCAAAATTCTTTAGCCAGGCGTGCGGTGCTGCCACAGCTCCGCATCCACGGTGCCGAACAGCTTGGTCATGCCCTGGCAGGAGGCGCCGAGCTTTTCCAGCACGTTGCGCGAGGCCTGGTTGCCCGGCAGCACGTAGCTGACCAAAGACGGCATCTGCTTCTGGAAGAAGGCCCAGCGGTGCAGGATGTTGGCGGCCTCCGTGGCGTAGCCGCGGCCCCAGTATGGCTGGTCCAGCCCATAAGCCAGCTCCGGCCCCTCCCACTCATAGGGGTGCAGGATGCCGGCGCGGCCGATGAAGCGGCCGGACGCATTCTCCACCACGGCAAACATGCCGTAGCCGCGCAGGGCCCATTGGCCGAGCATGCGGGCCATGATGTCCCAGGTTTCCGCCCGCGTGCGGGTAACGCCGGTGCCCAGCGTCTTCATCACCTCGGGGTTGGCGTGCATCGCCGCGAAGGCGTCTAGATCCTCGGCGCGGAGGGCACGCAGGGTGAGGCGGGGGGTGAGCAGGGTCGGGATGGCGTCGGTCATGCCCCAGGTTAGCACGGACGGCACGCGGTGGCACTTTGTGGCGCCTGGATTTCGGGTATGCTCGTGAATGGAGGAGAATCGGCCCCGGTGGGTCGGCCGGCCTTCAAAGCCGGTTGGGGCCGCCAAGCAGTCCCGGGTGGGTTCGACTCCCGCTCTCCTCCGCCACGTTTTGGTGCCCGCCGCGGGCACGTTTCGGGCGCGCCACAGCTTGTGACATTCTTGCCACAGTGAGGCTCGGAAGCGAGACGTAACACGTTGGTGAGCCCTTCCGGGCTGGTTCGCCTGCGTCCCTAGGGCTAAATACGGTTTCGGGATTCGGGTGGTAGCGCCCTCGAATCGACATGCCGCTTGGCCGGGCCGCGTTGCGTCCTCGGTACAATATAGGAGAAGGTACAGATGAACTTGCGCAATGCGCTGATCGCCGCGGCGGTCCTGGCCGCCCCCCTCGCTATCGCCCCGTCTGCGGTGCAGGCTCAGGCGCTGAACGGCGTTTATGTCGGCGCTGGCGCCGGCGTGAACTGGCTGACCGAAACCTCCACCAACGCCGGTGGCGGCAAGCTGAAGTCTGATGGCGTTGGCGTCGCCGGCCTCGGCAGCATCGGCTATGCTTTCGGCAACGGTCTGCGCGTGGAGCTGGAAGGCAACTACCGTTACCAGCCTGCGAAGATTGGCGCTGGCAAGGGCCAGAACCACTCCTACGGCCCGATGGTCAACGTGCTGTACGACTTCGACGCTGGCCTCGGCTTCATGACCCCGTATGTGGGCGTGGGTGCCGGCTACCAGTGGGGCGAGATGCGTGCGGGTGGCGCCAATGCCTCCATGCGCGGCGCCTGGGCCGCTCAGGGCATCCTGGGCGCGGCCTTCCCGATCTCGGACGTTCCCGGCCTGGCCGTGACGGCCGAAGCCCGCGTGATGAGCACGCTGGAAGACGTTCGCTACAACGGTGGCCTGCGCACCGATCCGCAGATGAACATCTCCGGCATGCTCGGCCTGCGCTATGCCTTCGGCGTGGCTCCGGTGCCCGTGGCTGCCCCGGCCGCGGTTCCGGCCCCGGCCCCGGCCCGCACCTACCTGGTGTTCTTCGACTGGGACAAGGCTGACCTGACCCCGCGCGCTCGCCAGATCATCGCCGACGCCGCCCAGGCTTCCACCCGCGTTGCGACCACCCGCATCGAGGTTGGCGGTCACGCCGACCGCACCGGCACCGCCCAGTACAACCAGGGCCTGTCGATGCGCCGCGCGCAGAACGTGGCTGCGGAGCTCGTCCGCCTCGGCGTGGCGCGCAACGCGATCGACATCAACGCCTACGGCGACACCCGCCCGCTGGTGGCCACCGGCCCGAACACTCGCGAGCCGCAGAACCGCCGCGTGGAAATCGTTCTGCGCTAATCCGCAGACCGACACTTTCCAGGCAACTGGCGAACAGGAAGCCGGCCCCGAAAGGGGCCGGTTTTTTGTTGCCTGCGCCGCGACCGCAAGGTCGCACCGGGCCGCAACGCAAAACGCCAGGGAGGTCACCCTCCCTGGCGTTGCCGTGTCGCCGGATCCGTTTGTGTCAGCGGCGGGCGGGCGGCCGTGCCGGACGGGACTGGCGAGGGGCGGGCGCCGGCGTCTCCGGGCATTCCTTCACGTTGTACGGCTGGGAGATGGTGCGGCTGGCGGCCAGAGCGGCCACCTCGGCCGGGGTCTTCATCGTGGCGACATCGGCATAGAGCTTCTGGCCATCGCTGCAGAAGCGCGCATTGTCGATGATGCGGCGGCGCGACTGGGCGTTGGCGAGGTTGGTGATGTACTCGTCGTGCTCGGTCTGCCCGCGCCGGCCGTAATGGCGCTGGAAGTAGCCGCCCAGCGTCTTCTCCTGCGGCAGCAGGGCGGTGCGGTTGGCATTGATGAAGGCGTTGTACTTCTCGCTGGAATCGCAGGCCAGCGCAGTGACCATCAGCCGGCTCTTCAGCGCAGCTACCTGGAAGGCCTGCTTCTCGGCAGGGCGGGCGCAGAACGCGGCGTCGGGCACCGCTTCCTCTGCCACCACGGGCGGCTCGGCCGGCGGACCGGATGGGGATGGGGCACACTGGGTAAGGCCCAGGGCGAGCAGGCAGGCGAATGCTGGTCGCATCGACCACTCCAATTTGTTCGGCAAAGGATGTATCCGGCCCAGCGAGCGGCCAGCTTCATATTCCATACAGGGCCGGCCGTGGCCCCGGCAACTGGATGGTGGGCGCAATCCGCGGATGGCTCCTGCCCACCGCCGCGGGCAGAGTGATCCTGCGATAAAGACAAGGAGCGGGCGCATGAGCACCCTGGACGACACGCGCTGGAACCTGGTGGCGCAGCGGCAGCCGGCGGATTTTCTGTATGGCGTGACCACGATGGGGATCTACTGCCGGCCTGGCTGCCCCTCTCCCCGGCCACGTCGGGAGAATGTGCGCTACTTCGCCGATATCCCGGAGGCGGAAGCGGAGGGGTTCCGCGCCTGCCGGCGCTGCGACCCGAAAGGGGAGCGCGAGGCGATCGCGCGCGCGGTGGTGCAGGATGCCTGCGCAGCGATCGAGGCGGAGGAGGGTATTCCGTCACTGGAGGCCCTGGCGAAGCGCGCGGGCTATTCGCGCTTCCATTTCCTGCGACTGTTCCGCGAGCACACGGGGGTGACGCCGCGCAGCTATGCCGAGCGAGTGCGGGCGCTGCGGTTGCAGGCCGCACTGGCCCGGGGCGGCCGGGTGGCTGATGCGATCCAGGAAGCCGGGTTCGGCTCCGAATCCCGCGTGTACGAGGATACCGGCAAGCTGCTGGGCATGACGCCTGGAGCACTGCGTCGGGGCGGGGCAGGGGAGGTGGTGCGCGCCGCCTTCGCCGACAGCCCATTCGGCCGGCTGCTGGTGGGAGCAACGGAGACCGGCGTGTGCTTTCTGGGTTTCGCGGAGCCGGACGAGGCGCTGATGGGCGATTTGCGTCGGCGTTTCCCGAAGGCGCGGATCGAGGCCGACGATGCCGGGCTGGCGGAGACGCTGGCCACGGTGCTGGCCTTCATCGCGGAACCGCGCCAGGCGCTGGCACTGCCGCTGGATCTGCGCGGGACGGCGTTCCAGGTGCGGGTGTGGGAGGCGCTGCGCCGGATCCCGCCGGGGGAAACCCGGAGCTATGGCGAACTGGCCGGGATGATCGGTGCGCCGAAGGCAATCCGTGCCGTGGCGCGGTCGTGCGCGACCAATCCGGTGTCTTTGGCCGTGCCGTGCCACCGAGTGGTCGGCAAGGATGGGGACCTCACCGGCTATCGCTGGGGCGTGCCGCGGAAGCGGGAGTTGCTGCGGCGGGAGGCGTCCTCGCCAAAAGCTTAAGGGGTGTGGTGACATTCGTCACCCCACCCCTCGAGGCGAAAGGCCGATATGCGGGATCGACTCAGACGGTGCGGCGGCGGCGGCGCATCAGGCCCATGCCCACCAAACCGGCGCCGAGCAGGGCCATCGAAGCCGGTTCCGGCGTGCGGGTGGTGCCGTCATCATAGAGGTAGTTGACGCTCATCTGCACCGTTGCATTGATCAGCGACACATTGGTGTAATTGCTTGACGAGCCACCCGTTGTGAACACGCCGAACGTACCGCCGGTGTCCCCGCCCTCAGTAAACGTGCCAGCACCCGTCACGGACGCCAGATTGCTGGTAAGAAATGCCGTAGCAGGCGTTTCGCTATCGCTGATCGGGCCAAAAACAAAGCTGCCACCCGCAGCGGCGATCACCGTCGGGTTCGAGAAGCCCGCGCTGAGCAATGTCGACGAGAAGTTGCCATTCAGGCCACCCGGCACCAAGGTGCTCGAGCTAACCGTCGCGAACCCAGACATGGTCGACGCATTCGTGTTGATGCTCAGGCTCAAGGAAGGGTCGTTGTTGGTGAGGGTCAGAGTGCCCGTCAGCTGCCCTGACAGCGTGATAACATAACCAAGCAGATCACCCGACGTGACGCTGTATGTCGCAGGATTGAACTGAGGCAGCTGCACTGCAAAAGTATAACCAGCCTGACCGGTGCAGGTGGTCATGCCAACACAGTTCGGCGCCACGGCGGGACCGATGAACGTCCCCAACAGCTCTCCGGTAGCAACCGGAACAGCCTGCGCAGGCTGAGATACCGCCGCCGCCACCAACATCGCCGTCGCACCAAATCCAGCTGCGATCAGCTTCCCACTCAAATAACGCATCGAAGATATCCTTTCGGCCACGAGTTTCGCTCTTTCCAGGTAATGCAAGCGATATGCCACGATGGAAGGGCTCAATCTTTCAATGGGTTATCCGGAGTGCGAAACCCTTTCTCGGGCAGTATGTAAAAATTACCGACTCAATTCAGCCGCATTGCGGGCGCCGTACCAGTACGTTTGGCGGCAAGCATTCGACCGTGACGATCCAACATACTGAAAAAATTAGCAATTTTCTGAACAACTGTGCCAAGGGGGAGGGGCACGCTCCCGCCCGCGGAGCGCGTTGCATTGTAAAGAATGCCGACAAAGTCCCCACAGCCGTTTCTGAACGAGGGATGGGCATTCCGCCGCAACGGCTCAACCGGCAAATCGGGACCCAATAGCCTGCTGTAGCGCCGCACTCAGATCGCTGCGCATCTGCTGTACTGCAAAGGCCTCCGCAATGGCTCGGCAGCGGCCCGGATCGCCAGACCAAGCCTGAAATCGACCCACCGCGGTGATGATCGCCTCGGCCGTCTGCTCCTGGAACAGCACCCCTGCCCCCTCCACCACGATCTCAGCCGCCCCCCCGCGCCCGAAGGCAATCACCGGGGTGCCGCAGGCCAGCGCCTCGGCCAGGACGATGCCGAAATCCTCTTCCCCGGCGAAGACGAAGGCGCGGGCGGCGCGCATCAGGGCCACCAACTCGGCCTGCGGCACGGCAGGGCGGAAGGTGATGTTGGGGGCGCCGCGGGCCGCCGCGCGCACACGGGCATGGGCCGGGCCGTCGCCCACGATCACCAGCTTTCGATCGGGCATGGCGGCGAAGGCGGCGGCCACCAGGTCGATGCGCTTGTAGGCCACGTGGCGGGAGGCGACGAGGTAGAAATCCCCCTTCTCCCCGCCCGGCGTGAAGGTCTCGATATCCACCGGCGGCGGGATCACCTGCGCTTCGCGTCGGTAGGCCTTCTGGATGCGGCGGGCGACGTAGCGGGAGTTGGTGAGGAACAGGTCCACCCCGTTGGCCGTGCCGCGGTCCCACTGGCGCAGGCGGGAGAGCAGCCAGCGCGTCGCGATGCCGCGCAGGCCGCGATCGAGCCCGGATTCACGCAGGTACTGGTGCTGCAGGTCCCAGGCATAGCGCATGGGGGAATGGACGTAGCTGACATGCAGCGTGTCCGGCCCGGTCAGCACGCCCTTGGCGAAGGCGTGGCTGTTCGACAGCACGAGGTCGTAGCCCGACAGGTCCCACTGCTCCACGGCCATCGGCAGCAGCATGGCGTAGTGGCGGAACCAGCGCCGGGCGAAGGGCAGGCGCTGGATAAAGCTGGTGCGCGGCACCCGCCCATGCAGGATGCCGCGCTGCTCCGCCGGCAGGAAATCCACCAGGGCGAACAGGTCCGCCTCCGGGTAGCACAGCAGCATCTGCTCCAGCACCCGCTCGGAGCCGGCCACGCTTTCCAGCCATTCATGGATGATGGCGACCTTCATGCGGCCTCCCGATCGAGTGACTCGGCCAACGCGGCCAGGCGGGTGGCGGCGGCGGCCCAGGTGAAACCAGCGGCTCGCGCCCGGCCGGCTTCGCGCAGCACGGTGGCCAGGGAAGGGTCATCGATCACGCGTGCCACCGCAGCGGCGAAGTCGGCGGGGCTGCCTGGGTCTGCCAGCAGGGCGGCATCGCCGCATATCTCCGGCAGCGCGGCGGCGCGGGCCGCCACAACCGGGCAGCCGCAGGCCATCGCCTCCAGCGCCGGCAGGCCGAATCCCTCGTGCAGGGAGGGGAACACGAAACAGGCCGCTCCTTCATACAGGGCGCGCAGCCCGGCATCGTCCACCCGGCCAACCAGCCGGGCCTGGGCGGGCAGGCCGGCGGCGGCGAAGACGCGGGCATCCAGCCCGCCGGTCACCACCAACTCCATCCCGCGCCCGGCCAGCATCGCGGCCGCCGCCCCCAGCGCCACGAGGTTCTTGTGCGGCGCGAGGCTGCCGACCGCGAGCACGTAAGGCCGCTCCAGGCCGAGCCGCGCGTGGAGGCCGGCATCGGCTGGGGCGCGCAGGATGTGCTCCGCCCCCTCCCCCACCACCGCAACATCGGCGGGATCAAGGCGAAGGTGGCGGGCGATCTCACCCCGCGCGTGGGCGGAGACGGTGGCAATGCACACGCGGCGCCATGCCAGCGCCCGTTGCAGCAGGCGGTACCAGGCGCGGAACCGCCAACCATAGGAGCCCGGCACGGCGAACACGGCGGCGTCGTGGATCACCACCACCTGCCGGTGCAGTGCCAGAGGCGCGGTGTTGCCGGGATTGATCAGCACCGCGCCGGAAAGATGCCGGGGCAACTCCAGCTGCTCCCACGCGTGGCCGCGCAGCCGGCCCACACGCTGCGGTGCCAACCCAGGCTCATCGCGGGCATCGGGCGGGGCGAGCACCGCCAGCTTGCGCTGCGCCACCAGGCCGCGGGCAATCTCCAGCCCGAAGCGCTGCACGCCCGTGAGGTCCTGGCTGAGGAAGCGGGCGTTGAGGGCCAGCATCGTCATGACGCGGCCCGGCGCGCCAGCACGGCTGCGGCCCGTCGCCTTGCATCCTCCTCCGCGCGGGCGGCGCAGGCGATCAGCGTTCCCAGCAGCACGTAGAAATCGGGGGCGTTCAGTGCCGGGGCAGAGATGAAGGCAGCGGTGAGGTGGCCGACCACGCCGGCCGAGAGCCCGTCCAGCACCTTCAGCTGGCCGTCATTGGCAACGAGGCGGCGCGCGCGCGCCACCTGCCGCACCAGCCGCACCGCGAACCAGGCCAGCAGTGCCGCGCCGAACACACCCAAATTCGCCAGCAGCCCCGGCCCCAGGCTGGAGGCACGCACGCTGCCCCAGCCGGCGCCGAAACCGTAGGTGGGCCAGAGCACCGCCAGGCTGTCCAGGTCCAGCCCGGTGCGGGTCGTGAAGGAATCGCTGTCTGCCTTGCGCAGGCTCTGGCGCGTGACCACCGCGATCGAATCCTCGATCTGCGACGACATGGACGACACGAACAGCCCGGCAGCCACCCCGGCGGCGGCCAGCGGCACGGCCATCAGGAAGATACGCATCGCCACGCGGCGCGGCGCACGCGTCAGGCCATAGGCCACCAGCCCGGCACCGCCCACGCCCAGCGCGAGGAATCCCGTGGTGGAGGTGGAGAACACCAGCGCCAGCAGGGCCAGCGGCAGCAGCCCCAGCGCCGCCCGGCTGCGATGGCCGCGCAGCACCAGCCAGGCACAGCAGAACACCAGCCCCGAGAGATAGAAGGCCAGCGCCGCCGGCTCGCTGAACGGGCCGTTGATGCGCGGCACGGTGCCCACCGTCTGCCCCGGCAGGATCGCCCAGCCGGGGTTGGAATACAGGAACGCCTCCGGATACCAGACCCCGGTGAGCTTGCTCGCCAGTTGCCAGGCGCAGATCGCCACCACCAGGTAGCCGCAGGCGAGATAGGCGTGCAGCACCCGCAGAGGGTCCAGGTGCGAGCGGCCAAGATGCAGCGCCACGCCGGCCAGCACGGCGGTGTCGATCAACAGGTAGAAGGTCTGCGTTACGTTGGACATGCTGGGCTGGATCGGCACCGGCAGGTCGTAGGGCGGGGTGAGCTTCTGCGGCCACACGGTGAAGCTGCCCGCCAGCAGCCGGGGCACCAGCACCGCGGTCACCAACGCATAGAGTGTGGCCAGCAGGAACGGCTCCAGCGTGCGCCAGGCGCGGCCGGAGGCGGGGAAGCGGGCGCCCAGCAGGAATTGCAGCGCCACATAGGCCAGGAACAGGCAGGCCGGGATCACACCCGGCGGCAGGCCCAGCCCGCCCAGCGCCACCGGGGAAGCGGCACCGAAGGCGCTGGCCAGCAGCACCAGTTGCAGCTGCCAGCCCGGCTGCAAAATTGCCGCGGCACAGATCGGCAGCAGGAAATAGCCGAACAGCGTCAGCTGCACGCGCGCGGCCCCACGGGGCGGCAGCCCGCCCCGCCCGTGCGGCGGCGCTCATATCGGCCGCCAGCCAGCCCGGCGCGCGATACCAACCGCCCGAAATACCGGAAGAGTCGGCATTTCGGGCGGTTGGTATTAGCGCAGATAGCTGCCGTATTTGCGGTGGACATAGGCGTGGCTGCCCTCGGAGGCGGCGAGTGCGCGCAGATTGGCCTGCGTCACCACCACCCCGGCCACCTTGGCACCGTACACGCGCAGTTGCTTTAGCGCCTGCAGCACCAGCATGCGCGGCGTGCGGCGCCAGCGCACCACCATCACCACGGAATCGGCCATCAGCGACAGCACCCGGCTGTCCACCACCGCCAGCACCGGCGGGGAATCGATCACGATGATGTCGTAATGCGCACGCGCCTCGTTCACCAAGGCGCGCAGCGCATCGGAGGAAACGATGGTCTGCACGTTCTCGCGCGCGCCGGCCGCCGTGATCACATCCAGTTGGGTGCTTTCGTCGCGCTGCACCAGTTCCGCCACGCCCTGGCCGGGCACCAGGGCGGCCACGCCCTGCTGCGGCACCATGCCGAGCGTGGTGGCCACGCCGGGGCGGCGCAAATCGCAATCCACCAGCAGGCTGCGCCCGCCGGCCCGCGCCACGCTGCGCGCCAGGGCGACGGAGAAGAAGGTCTTGCCCTCATCCGGCAGTGCGGAGGTGACGAGCACCACTTTCGGCCGCCCGGCCACATCGGCCATCTGCAGCGCGCCGCGCACGGTGTTCACCGCCTCCGCGAAGGGCATGTCGCGGTCATCGAGCATCAGCGCCGTCGCGCGGTCCTTGGCGCGCGGGATGAAGCCCAGGGCGGAAAGCCCGGTCTCCTCCTCCACCTGCTCGGCGGTGCGGAAGCCGGTTTCCAGCCGGTCGCGCACCAGGGCGGCGATCACGGCGATCAGGCAAGAGGCGAAGAAGGACAGCACCAGCAGCTGCCGCTTCGTGGGGGGGGCGGCTGCCAGCGGCACCGTGGCCGGGGAAATCATGGAGGCATCGGGCTGCTGGCCATCGCGCTGGTTGGAGTTCTGCTCGGCGCGGTTAAGCGTTTCCGTATAGACCAGCCGCGCCGCGGTCGCCTCGCTCTCCAGCTCGCGCAGGCGGATCTCGGCCTTGCTCTGGTCGGCAACCTGGATCTGCAGTTCCGCCAGGGTCTGGCGCAGCGCCTCCTCCCGCGCCTTCGCCGCGGCCACCTCGCTGGTGATCGCGCCGACGGTCTTGGCCACCTCGTCGTCGATCCGCGCCCGCACCTCGCGCTCCTCCGCGCGCAGGCCGATCAGCGCCGGGTTCCCGTCCATCCGGCTCTGCGCCAGGCTCGCCACCCTCGTGCTGATCTCCGATTGCTGGGCGCGCAGGCGCTGTATCAGCGGCGAGGCCACCACTTCCGGGATGGCATAGAGGCTGCCGCGGCCGCGCTGCGCCTCGCGGATCTGCTCCAGGCTCACCTCACGCTGCAGCCGCGCCGCCGTGGCCTGCACCATCTGGGCGTTGAGCTGGGCGAATTGCTGGCCCAGCACCGTCACCCGCCGCTCGCCGCCGCCGGAGTTACTGCGGTCCTCGATCAGGCCGTTCTGCTCACGGTAGTTGGCCACCTCGCGCTCGGCCTCACGCAGCTTGTCCTTCAGCGGCGCCAGGCGCTGGTCCAGGAAGTGGTTGGCGCGCAGGACGGCGCTGTCCTTCAGCTGCTTGTTGAAGGCGAGGTACACCTCCGCATAGGTATTGGCGATGCGCGCGGCCAGTTCCGGGTCCTCGGTGCGCGCCTGCACCGCGATCACGTAGGAGCGGGCGTCGTTCACCACTGTCAGCTTGTCGTTGGCCAGCACGGCGGCGGCGGCGCGCAGCTTCTCCTCGTCGGTCAGCACCGGGGCCGGCGGCGGTGCCTGCCCGGCCAGCGCCAGCAGTGGCGCGAACTGCGCGGCCAGCCCGCCCGGCCGGCGGAAGATCGCGGCGGCGAATTCCGGCTCCCGCATCAGGTCCAGCCGGCGCGCCACGTCGATCGCCAGCGCCTGGGAGCGGATGATATCCACCTGGGTCTGCACCTGCAGCAGGTCCGACTGGCTGCCGGAGACGATCGCCTGCAGGTCCGACATGGCGTTGCGCCGCGTGTCGATCAGCACCAGGGCGCGGGAATCGTACAGCGGGATCAGGCTGGCGATCTGCACCGCGGCACCGGCCATCAGCACGATCACCACGCTGAAGATCAGCAGCTTGCGCCGCCACAGCACGTCGATGATGCGGAAGGGCGACACCGTCTCGGGCGCGCGCGCCTCGTTCAGGATATCCACCTGAAGGCCGTCGGAAGGGCGGGTCAGCGACATGGCGCTCTCTGCACGCGCGCCTGCACCCCAGGCTGCGGCAGGCGCAGCACGGCGGGGGCGACCGGTCGCGGGGCGACAGCCTCAGGCATCAGCCGTGATGTTCCCGTGGCGCTGGAAGGACGATTGCCAAGCCTCAAGGATACTGCCAATTCATCCACAGGTCCAATGCCCGCACAGACCACGGCGCCGGCGCGGCGCAGATCGGGGGTGCGGCTGTTAAAATGCGATGTATGCAACCAAGGCGCGAGGCGAAAATCAAGACCTTGCCTCGTTTCATGAGAATAGGCACGGCCCATGGCGGTGGCAACCCTGCCCCGCAGCGATAGCCCGGCGCGGCGGCGCAGCCTGGTGGCCCGCGCGGCCCGGCTGGCGCTGGGGCTTGCCGCCGCCCTGTCGTTTGCCCCCCCTGCCCGCGCGCAGCTGATCGACCGCTACTTCCCCGCTGGCCTGCCCGGCTACGGCGCCGCCCCCGGCGTGACCGTGCAATCCCGCGCCCGCGAGGCCTACGACCCCGCAGGCATTCGGCTCGGCGGCATCGTGGTGCGGCCCACCCTCTCCACCGCGCTCGGCACCACCAGCAACGCCACCGGCCAGCCCGGCGGGCGCGGCAGCGCCGTGGCACAGACCTCCGGCAGCCTGCTCGCCGGCACCGGCTGGGGCCGCCACGCCATTGGCGGCTTTCTCAGCTTCGACGACCAGCGCGTGCTCTCCGCCACCGCCCAATCCGCCACCGCCTGGACCGCCGCCCTGGGCGGCACGATGGAAATCGGCCGCGACCAGCTCGTGCTCGGCGCCGCGCACCTGGACCTGTTCCAGACCGCGCGCGCCCTCAACGGCCTCGCCATCGACCGCCCCGGCCGCTTCCGCGTGAACAATGCCCGCGCCAGCTACACCTGGCGCAGCGGCAGGCTTTCCGTGGCCCCCGACCTCTCGCTGAGCGACACCACCTACGACGACGTCTTCGTCGGCGGCCGTCGCGTGGTGCAGCGCTACCGCGACCGCCTCGCCACCGAAGGTAATGTCACCACACGCTGGCAGCTCGCCCCGCTGCGCGACCTGGTGCTGGATCTGCGCGCCGTCGGCTTCAACCACGCGCGGCGCGAGCCCGGCCAGCCGAGCCGGGACGCCACGGCCATCGCCGTGCTGGCCGGCATCGACTACGCCACCGACGCTGTGTGGCGCGTGCGCGCCCTGGCCGGCGTGCAGCACCGCATCTTCGCCGACCCCACGCTGCGCCCCGTCACCGGCCCGATGGCCGAGGCCTCCGCAATCTGGAGCCCCTCCGGCCTCACCACCGTCACCGCCACCCTGTCACGCCGCACCGAAGATGCCGCCGAGCTCTCCGCCGTCACCTACGCCTTCACCGGCGGCCGGGTGGCGGTGGACCACGAGTTGCAGCGCAACGTGCTGCTCTCCGCCTCCGCCGACCTGCAGCGCGCCGACACGCAGCAGCGCCGCGGGCACGAAACGCTGCTCGGCATCGGCCTCGGCGCCACCTGGCTGATCAACCGCCAGCTCCGCGCTGCCGCCACCTGGGACTGGACCACGCGCCGGCGCAGCGATGGCGCCACGGTGCAGGAAGGCATCGCCCTGCTGCGCCTGCGCGTCGCGATGTAGGATAAGGAAGAGATGGCCAGAATGGGCGGGGCAGGCATGGCACGAAACGCGTGGAAACTCGGATGGTACCTGGCCGTGCTGCTGGCGCTCGCCGGCTGCAGCCGGGTGAAGAACCTGCCGCCCCTGCCGGAACCCGCCGACGCCGCCTACCGCCTGGGCGTCAGCGACCAGGTGCGGCTGCTCACCTACGGCGAGGAATCACTGTCGGAGATCTTCCGCGTCAACGATGCCGGCAACATCGCCCTGCCCCTGCTCGGCCCGGTGCGCGCCCAAGGCCTCACCACCGACGAACTCGCCGGCGCCATCGTGGCCGAACTCGGCCGCCGCAGCCTGATCCGCGACGCCAGCGTTTCGGTGGAAGTGGTGGAATACCGCCCGGTCTTCGTGCTGGGCGAAGTCAATCGCCCGGGCCAATACCCCTACCAACCCGGCATGACCGTGCTGAGCGTGGCCGCGGTGGCCGGCGGCTTCACCTACCGCGCGGTGCAAGACCAGGCCGCCGTGGTGCGGCTGGTGAACGGCAAGCCAGTGGAAGGCCGCGCGGATCCGCTCACCGTGCTTAGGCCGGGGGATGTGGTGACGATCTACGAAAGACTCTTTTAGGAAGGACTCTTCTTTTTCTGAAGAAAAAGAAGCAAAAAGACTTTCATTCGTTTGAGGCTGAGAGGCCCGATCTTCCCGCCTCAGGTCGGAAAAGTTTTTTGGTTCTTTTTTTCAAAAAAGAACCGCTTCCTTCCCTACCACCCGAACGAATACGTCAGCGACAGCGCCGTGAACACCTGGTTGGCATCGCCCCGCCCGCCACGCACCAGCGGCGAATCCGCCGCCCCGCCCTGCAGGCGATTAAACTCCACGATCCCCGTCAGGCTCAGCTTGCTGGTCAGCGCGTAGCTGGCGAACACCGCTGCCCCCACGCTGGTCACGCCGCCGCTGGGGCGATGAGTGGGATAGCCGGTGCGCGCGGATTGCAGCGTGTCCACGCCGAAATAGCGCCGGGTGAAGCTTTCGTCGCCCAGGTTCAGGCGTGGGCCGAAGGACAGCGTAAGCCCATCGGCCGGGCGCGTCACCGCATCGGCGCGCAGTTCCGCCACCACGCCGTCGTGGTCGCCCACGCCGCGGCGGACCTCGCCGCCCAGGCGGAAGAAGCCGGCGCGGTATTCCACGAAGCCGCCCACTTCCGGCGTCCAGTCCACGTCGCCCATGCCGCGCAGCACGGCGTTCGCCTTCTCCTGTCGCGGGAAGCGCAGCCGCACCACCGGCCCGGCGCGCCAGCCGTTTTCGTTGATCAGGTTCGCCCCCAGCGAGGGCAGCCCGCCGGCCGTCGAAAGGAACAGCGAGTCGCGGAAGCGGATATCCACCACCGGCGCCGGCAGCAGTGTCTGGCTGCGCGAGCCCGCATAATCCGGCCGCAGCGCCACGCCCATGCCGAGGGAGACCCGCACATTGCCTTGCGTCGCCGCGACGGGTTCCGTCACGGTATCGGGCGCCGCCACGGATGGGGCCTGGGCCAGCGCCACAGGAATCGCCAGGGGGCCGGCCACAGCTGCCACCGCCGCAAACGCCACCACACGCACAGAGCGCACGAATCCCATCTCCAACCTCTCCAGCCCCCGATACATCGGGCGATCCCGGCCGCCGCGCAATGGGGTTTTCCGGAAGTTCATCTCATGTGGGATCAACTGATTGCGCAAAGATTGACGGCGGGTCAGGCCGCCAGCAGCGCCCGGTACAGGCGCGCGATATCGGCCGAGAACGCGGCCAGAATGATCCGGTCGAACCGCCCCTGCGCGGCGGCCAGTTCGCGCACGGCAATCGCGCAGGCCTGCGGCACCGGATAGCCATAAACGCCACAACTGATCGCCGGGAAGGCCAGGCTGCGCAGCCCATGCGCCTCGGCCAGCGCCAGGCTGTTGCGGTAGCATGCAGCCAGCAGCGCCGGCTCGCCTTGCGTGCCGCCCTGCCAGATCGGCCCCACGGTATGGATCACATGCCGCGCCGACAGGTTGTGCCCGCCGGTAATCCGCGCTTCCCCAGTGGGGCAGCCTCCCAACGTGCGGCATTGCGCCAGCAACCCCGGGCCGGCGGCGCGGTGGATCGCCCCATCCACCCCGCCGCCGCCCAGCAGGGTTTCGTTAGCGGCATTGACGATGGCGTCCAGCGCCAGCGTGGTGATGTCGGTTTCCAGAACCTCGATCATGTGACCGCGCGTCGCGTCTGGTGCTCCGGCGCCTGCCATTCGCCGCCCGCCATCACCGCGCGCAACGCCTCAACGGCATCGAACAAATCCACATAGCGCGTGTAGAGCGGCGTGATGCCGAAGCGCAGGATATCCGGCGCGCGGAAATCCCCGATCACCCCGCGCGCGATCAACGCCTGCATGATCGCATAGGCCTGCCCATGCGCCAGGCACACCTGGCTGCCACGCCGTGCCGCATCGCGCGGCGAGGCAAGCTGGAACCCCAGCCCGGCGCCGGCCCGCTCCAGCAATTCGGCGAAGATCGTCGTCTGCCGCACCGATTTCGCCCGCAGCGTTTCCATCGGCGCCTGCAGCGCGATGTCGATCCCCACCTCCAGCGCGGCCAGACTCAGCACCGGCGGCGTGCCCACCATGGTGCGCGCAATGCCCTGGCCCGGGCGGTAGCCGGTTTCGAAAGCGAAGGGCGAGGCATGGCCCAGCCATCCCGTCAGAGGATAGCGAAGGGTCTCCTGCAGCCGCGGCGCCACATACAGAAAGGCCGGCGCGCCCGGCCCGCCATTGAGGAACTTGTAGCCACACCCCACGGCCAGATCGACGTCGCACCCGGCCAGATCAACCGGCACCGCCCCGGCGGAGTGGGCGAGATCCCACAGCATCAGCGCCCCTTTGGCGTGCGCCGCGCGGGTGATCGCATCCATGTCGTGCATGGCGCCGGTGTGGTAGTTCACATGCGTCAGCATCACCACGGCGGTATCCTCGCCAATCGCCGCGGCGATCCCCTCCGGCTCCACCAGCCGCAGCTCGTGCCCCTGGTCCAGGAGTGCTGCCAGCCCCTCGGCGATATAGAGATCGGTCGGGAAGTTCCGCCGCTCGGAGACGATCACCCGCCGCCCCGGCCGCGCCGCCAGGGCCGCGCCGAGCAGCTTGAACAGGTTCACACTGGTGGAATCCGCCACCATCACGCTGCCCGCGGGCGCACCCACCAGCCGCGCAATCTTGTCCCCCACCCGCGCCGGCGTGGCCATCCAGCCGGCGTCGTTCCAGCTGCGGATCAGCCCCTGGCCCCACTCGCGCTGCACCACCTCCGCCACCCGCGCCGGCGTGGCCTTCGGCAGCGCGCCGAGCGAATTGCCATCCAGGTAGATCACCCCCTCCGGCAGCGCGAACAACTCGCGCAGCGGCGCCAGTTCGTCGGAGCGGTCGAGGGCTTCAAGATCGGTGCGGGTGATGGTCATGGCGGCTCCTGTCCGCGTGCATGCTTGCCCGCACCGCCGTCGCGTCGCAACGGTTGACCGCGGCACATGCCCATGGGGAAACTCCCACAAACGCGCGGAGCGCAGCCCCATGAACGACCTCGGCAACCACCTCGCCCCAAGCCTGAACCCAATCCGCCCCGATGCACCGGAGGAGATCCCGGTGATCGACCTCGCCGACTATCTCGCGGGCAAGCCCGGCGCGCAGGAGGCCGCCGCCGCCGCCCTGCGCCACGCGCTGGAGAATGTCGGCTTCTACTTCGTCACCGGCCACGGCGTGGACCAGGGCCTGGTGGATGCCGCCTTCGACGCCGCGAAGCGCTTCCACGCCCAGCCGCTCGAAGACAAGCTCAAGCTCAAGATCAACCAGCACAATATCGGCTACCTGCCGGTGCGCGGCTCCACCACCCGGCATTCCAAGCTCAACGCCAACAACAAGCCGAACGTGAACGAGGCCTTCTTCGTCAAGCGCGACCTGGCCGCAGACCACCCAGACGTACTCGCCGCCCTGCCCTTCCGCGGCCAGAACCAGTGGCCAGACGCCCTGCCCGGCTTCCGCGAAACCGTCATGGCCTATGCCGGCGCCATGGAAGGCCTGGGCCTCTCGTTGCTGCCGCTCTACGCCACCGCGCTCGATCTCGACCCCGGCTTCTTCCGCACGCTCTTCGCGCCGCCCATGTACACGCTGCGCATGTCCCACTACCCGCAGCAGCAGGGCACGGACGAGAACGAGTTCGGCCTCGCCCCGCACAGCGACACCAGCTTCATGACCCTGCTGGCCCAGAACAAGGTACCGGGCCTGTCCATCCGCCTGCCCACCGGCAAATGGGTGGAAGCCCCCGCCCTGCCCGGCAGCTTCCTGGTGAATGGCGGCGACATGCTGCGCCGCTGGACCAACGAGCGCTTCCTCGCCACCCCGCATCGCGTGATCAACCGCTCGGGCCAGGAGCGCTACGCGATCCCGTTCTTCTTCGACTGCGCCTACACCACCCGCATGGAATGCCTGCCGAGTTGCACCAGCCCCGGCAACCCGCCGCGCTACGAGACGATGACCTACCCCGAATACATGGTCTGGTACCGCAACCTGAACTACGGCAAGCCGGAGGAAGCGCCGAAGGGCCGCGACGGGGTGCAGCTTTCCGCCGGCTAACGCAACCGCATGGGCCAGGGCTGCGTTGGGCGGACATGGAATAACGCATCACCATCGCCCGCCCGGCCGGGGAAGTGTTCGCCTTCCTCGCCGACCCCGCCCACATCCGCCACTGACTGCCCCAATTGCGCCGCGACGACACCGCGCTGCCGCATGGCGGCCTGCAGGCCGATCAGGAGGCCGGCCGCATTAGCTGGCCCTTCCAACCCGAATGCACCTGGCAGATCACGGCGGTGGAGGACGTCACCGAACTCGTCCTGGCGATGGACCGCACCCGCCCGCTCGCGCCAGACTCCACGGGCCCGGAAACAACCGCCGAACGCCTCGCCCACGCCGCCCTGGCCGCGCTGCAAAGCGTGAAATCCCACGTGGAAGCCGTGGCCGGCGGCGATCCCACCCTGCCCATGTCCAGCATCCCCAGCCGCCTCTACGGCCACTCCGCCACGCAGGAGCCGCAGATCTAGCCGCTCAACCGGCAGGCGGCGGCGGCGGCATCACCAGAAGCTGGATCGCCGCGGGGTCGGACTGCTCCATCACCTTGCGCGCGAAGCGGGCGCAGTCATCGATGTTGGCGTCGCGCACCGCCTGCTTCACGCGCGGAATGGCCGCGGCGTTCATCGAGAAGCTGCGCAGGCCGAGCCCCAGCAGCAGCTTGGTCAGCCGCGGATTGGCCGCCATCTCGCCGCACACCGAAACCGGCATGCGCAACCGCAGCGCCGCCTCGGTGGCGAACTGCACCAGGCGCAGCACCGCCGGGTGCAGCGGGTCGTACAAATGGGAGACCTCGCTGTCCGCCCGGTCCACCGCCAGCGTGTACATCGTCAGGTCATTGGTGCCGATCGCGAAGAAATCCGATTCCAGCGCCAGCGCATCGGCCGACAGCGCCGCCCCCGGCGTCTCGATCATGATGCCCAGCGGCGGCAGCTTCTCCGCCATCCGCTCGCCCCGCCGCCGCAGCCGCCGCGCCACCCGCTCATAGATGTCGCGCGCGGCACGCACCTCGGCCACCGTCGTCACCATCGGAAGCAGCACCCGCACCGGCCCATGGGCAGAGGCGCGCAGAATCGCCGCAAGCTGGTCCTCGAACAGATCCTCCTGGCGCAGCAGCATGCGCAGCCCGCGCAGCCCCAGCGCCGGGTTCGGATCGGTCACCACCGGCACCAGATTGGCCGTCTGCAGCGCCTCGATATCCTTCTCGCCGCCCCAGTCCAACACCCGGATCGTCACCGGATCGCCCGCCATGGCCTCCACCACGCTGCGGTAGGTTTCGTACTGCGCGTCCTCGTCGGGCACGGTCTCGCGGTTCATGAACAGGAACTCGCTGCGCAGCAGGCCGATGCCGGCGGCCCCCGCCTGCGCGATCAGCGGCAGCTCGGCCGGCAGCTCGAAATTGGCCTGCAGCTCCACCTGTTCGCCATCCTCGGTCACCGCGGGCAGGCGGCGCAGGCGGCCCAGGCGCTGCTGCTCGCGGGCGAAGGCGGTCACCAGCTTGCGGGCCTGGGCCAGCGTGGCTCCGGTGGGATGCAGGATCACGCTGCCCGCGGTGCCATCCACCACGATGGTGTCTCCGGGCCGCGCCGCCTCCGAAAGCCCGGGCACGCCCAGCACCGTCGGCACGCCCAGTGCGCGCAGCATCACCGCCGTATGCCCGTCTGCCCCGCCCTCCTCTGTCGCCACCCCGGCCAACCGCGCCGGGTCCAGCAGGGCGGCATCGGCCGGGCGCAGGAACTCCGCCACCAGCACCGCGCCCGCCGGCAGGGCGGCAAAACTGCGGAACGGCGAACGCGTCAGGTTGCGCAGCAGCCGGCGGCCGATCTCGCGCACCTCGTCCGCCCGCCGCCGCCGCCCGGCCCGGTCGTCATCGCCCGGCGGCGCGACAGCCAGGATCGCCTCGGCAATCGCCTCGCTCTCGTCCAGCACCGCGGTCTCGGCCGAAACCAGCCCCTCCGCGATCCGCCGCCGCGCGCCCCGCACCATGCGGGAAGGCCCGATCATTGC